>JABDDM010000018.1:0-16699 GCA_013287605.1 Ignavibacteria bacterium
AGATCGCTGCTCGATATTATTCAGAAGGATTTCGGATCTTCAAGATGAAAGTTGGAGGAGAAAAGATCGCGGATGATCTCAATCATCTTCGCGAACTGCATAGGCGCTTTCCCAATGCGCGTATACGGGTTGATGGAAATCAAGGCTTCGATCAGGAATCTGCGTTAAGCTTCATCGACGCTCTGGAACACTCCGGAATTCATCTTGAACTGATGGAGCAGCCGGTACCGAAAGATGATATTGCACAACTCGATTTTGTAGCGAGAAGAAGCGTGGTGCCGATTATCGCTGACGAAGCTTGTCGCACGCTCGAAGATGCCGACGTGCTCTTTTCGCAAACCGCAGTTCACGGGGTGAATGTAAAGGTGATGAAATCCGGACTCTTTGGAGCAGCATCTATCGCGCGATTAGCAAAGGAAAGAAATAAGCAATTGATGATTGGCTGCATGCTCGAATCAGCAGTCGGCATCGCGGCTGGCGCTGCACTTGCGGCAGGAATGGGTGGTTTCGATTATATCGATCTGGATGGACACTTCCTCCTCGCAGGGAAATCTGAGTCAAAGCAATTCACAACGGATGGGCCTATCATTCAAATGCTCGGTTAACCGGAATATTCTATGAGTCTGATAGGACTTATAGGTCCTATCAGACTCATAGGACCTATAAGAATTACGACTGAGGCTTCACTTCCTCTTCCTTCGTGGATCCCGGTTCGCATTCATTGCTCCATGACCAGTTCCACTTGCCTTGAGGCTGCCAGTTGTGTTGATGCATTCCCTGCCATCGCCTGCCTTGCCAGCGTCCTCTGCCCCTGTATCCGCCGCCACCGCCATGATTCCCAAAGAGAAGCCTTGCGAGGAGGAAGAGACCGACAGATTGCAGGTAGGTGATGGTCGGTCCGTGAAACAGATCTGGCACCAGAGCATTCCACAGCAATGTAATGACCAATCCAAGTATCAGCGCCGCGAGCGCCGTCATGATGAGTATTTTTATGATTTTGAATGGTCCGAAGCCCATGATGTTTCCCCTCTTGATTTGTAGATAAACTTGTGTTCAATCCTCGATTAGCTCATTGTAAATCTCCGCGAGCGATTCACGAAGCTGTACGACTGCCGAATGCTTGCGACTAAGTAGCGTGTTGACCGGCACAGAAAGCTTCGCTGATATCTCCTTAAAGCTGAGACCTTCCATCTCATTCATGATGAAGACTTCACGCTGTGCCTGTGGCAACTCGCTCAACGCTTCATTGAATGCTTCCCACATCATCTCCTGCTCGTATGGCAGATCCGCATTGTCAAGTCGATCCGAAGCCGAAGCTGCATGATCGAGATCGAGTTCGGTCCCTCGCGAACCGCGCCGCCGATAGAGATCGATGATCTTGTTGCGTGCAACACGATAGAGCCAGCCAGTGATGTTGGTAATCGGAGCGGCCGGGTCATAGTTGACTGCCAGTTGGTAATAGACGTCCTGAAGGAGATCTTCCGACTCCTCGATGTCGTCGATCTGCTTCCGAATAAAAGCAAGCAGTCCCTTTTCGGCCGACTTGACGGCACTCGTGAGACGAGCCTCAACAGACTCTACTCCTTCCGCTCCGCCAGCAGATCTCGTCACTCCAATTGCTATCGCTGAGTCCATTCGCTATGCATATATACTCATAGACGAAGCCGAAGGAAAAATATTTGGAACAGGAGAGACAAGTGCTGGATCGACGGCAACGGCAACATTTGTCCGTGCCGAGGCTGTTCTCAATTAGCTCGATCGGGCGTAACTTTTGTGGACATTTGGCGTCCGAGATGTAAGCCGACCGAATAGGCAAGAACCCCAAGAAACATGTCAAAACACTGGTGGGACGAAGGCGCATATCCTGCAGATGGACATCATATGATCCCGGAAGGCTCAGAAGACTATCCAGAGCCGGCGGGGCCGTATGAGCGGCGGCCCTTCTTTAAGCGCTTCAAATGGTGGCACTACTCGCTTGCGGTTGTTTTCCTGTGTCTGGGAGTTTTCGTATGGCTTTGGATTGTCGTTAGCAAAGGGTTGCCTACGCTCGATCAGTTGGAAAACCCGAAGCCCGAACTTGCTACGAGGCTCGTTTCCGCCGATGGTGAACTCCTCGATCAGTACTATATTAAGAACAGGACAACGGTCCATTTGAAGGACGTCCCGAAGGACCTCATCAACGCCCTCCTTGCAACCGAGGACCGCGACTTCTATCATCACTGGGGTATCAACATCTGGGGAAATCTGCGCGCAGCCTGGACCGACATCATTACACTTTCGCCGCGTCAGGGTGCAAGCACGATCACGCAGCAGCTTGCACGAAATCTTTATCTCTCGCAGGAGAAATCGGCGCTGCGCAAATTCCGAGAGATCGTTTCAGCGGTACAGATCGAGCGCACACACACAAAGAATGAGATACTCGAGATGTATCTGAATGTCGCTTACTTCGGCCGCGGTGCGTATGGAATTGAAGCGGCATCCCAAGTTTATTTTGGACGCGATGTTGAGAAGCTCACACCCGCGCAAAGCGCATATCTGGTTGGGATACTTAAAGGTCCGGAGAACTACGATCCCGATGATGATTACGAACATGCTGTTGCTCGCCGCAATACCGTAATCGATAATATGGTCGATGCAAAGTACATCGATAAGGTCCGGGCCGAGAAAATCAAGCTGGAGCCGTTGAAGGTGCAGGCGGTCCAGGGTTATCATGGTATCGCGCCGCACTTTGCTGAGATGATCCGGCAGGACCTTGCAAAGCGTCCCGAACTTAGCGGGTATGATCTTTATCGCGATGGACTTGTCGTGTACACAACGCTCAACGCTCAGATGCAACGCGCCGCAAACCGCGCGGTCACGGAGCACATGACCGATTACCAAAAGAATGTCGTCGACAAGAGTTGGAACTGGGCGCAGCATAAACCACTGCTGGATTCACTCATGGCAAAGGCGATCCGTGCCGATCAGGATTATCGCCAGGCTCCAAACCCACAGGAAAAGAAAAAGGTCGAAAGAGAGTTGAAAGCAGATAAAGACTTCGTCGATAGCGTAAAGGCCGCGGAGATCCGCATCCAGTGCGGGTTTGTTTGCCTTGACCACCAAAACGGTCAGATTCTCGCTATGGTTGGAAGTTCAAATTACAATTCGGCGAGATACGGACTCAATCACGTAACACAAATCGTCCGTCAGCCGGGCTCTTCGTTCAAGCCGATCATTTACGCTGCATGCTTTGAAGCTGGAGCGACTCCGGAGACGGCTGTCTCCAATGAGCCGATCTCCATTCCAGACGGGGATCACGTTTGGTCACCGGGCAATTTTGAGGGTGAAGCCGCTGGAGGTATGCGCACCATCAGGTCTGCACTTCAATACTCAATTAATCTTTGCGCAATTCATGCGATGCTCGAAGTAACGAGTACCCAAGACGTGATCCGAATGGCGAAGCGCTTAGGTATTCGTTCTAACATTCCAGCGTATCCTTCGATCGCGTTAGGAACGGCGGAAGTGAATCCACTTGAGCTCACCAGCGCTTACAGCGCGTTTGCGAATGATGGAACACGCGCTACGCCATATGCGATCATTCGTGTTGAAGATCATAACGGGAAGATCCTCTATCGGTCCAAGCCGGAACTCGAGACCGTGTTCGATCAGCGTATTGCACGGATGATGACAAGTGCGCTTCAAGACGTTGTCAACTCCGGAACCGCGACACGCATACGATCACTTGGCTTTCACTACCCAGCCGCTGGTAAAACCGGCACAACACAGAACTATGCCGACGCTTGGTTCATGGGCTACACGCCTCAATACACAGCAGGTGTTTGGGTAGGCTTTGATGATAAGCGCGTGACATTCACCGGAGCGAATGGCCAAGGCGGACGCGCTGCGGCGCCGATCTGGGGACGTTTCATGAAGTATGCCTATGAAGCGCTGAAGCCGCAGATTACCTACTTCCAGACAAATTATTCGGCAGTCCCGGGAATTCGTGTTCCTACTTCAGGCGCAGATGCGCCGCCGCCGGATACTACTGGAATTGAGAACAAGATTCCGGTTGTGCCGCAAAAACCAATAGGCACTCCGCCACCTGTGGTACCTCAATCGAATCCTTCGGATCAACACTCGATGCTTCCTCCGAAGAAGCCAACTACAAGCAACCCGCCTGTTCCGAAATAGAGTTGTAGCAATCAAATAGAAGAGGAGATTGTGCTACCACAATCTCCTCTTTTGATACTAAATAAATGTAAGCCTTAGCTCGACATCGAGCGCAAGAACTCTTTGTTGGTCTTCGTGCCTCGCATTCTGTCGAGTAAGAACTCCATCGCGTCGACCTGATTCATGTCGGCGAGCAGTTTGCGGATGATCCACATACGATTGAGTTCGTCGGCGCTGAGCAGCAACTCTTCCTTACGAGTACCGGAAGAATTCACGTTCATGGCCGGGAAGATTCGGCGATCGCTCAATTTGCGATCGAGCGCAATTTCCATGTTGCCCGTGCCCTTGAACTCTTCGAAGATAACTTCGTCCATTCTCGAGCCGGTTTCAACAAGTGCAGTCGCGATGATCGTCAGTGATCCGCCTTCCTCGACATTACGAGCAGCGCCAAAGAAGCGCTTCGGACGGTGTAATGCCATTGCATCGACACCACCGGAAAGAATCTTACCAGAATGTGGAACAACGGTATTGTGAGCGCGAGCCAAACGTGTGATCGAATCAAGCAGGATCACCACATCGAGTTTTGTTTCGACAAGACGTTTCGCCTTCTCGATCACCATCTCGGCAACCTGCACGTGACGCTCCGGCGGTTCGTCGAAGGTTGAAGAGATAACTTCAGCTTTCACCGATCGCTCCATGTCGGTTACTTCTTCCGGGCGCTCATCAATGAGCAGTACGATAAGCTTTACCTCAGGATAATTACGCGCAATCGAATTCGCGATCTTCTGAAGAATAACTGTCTTTCCCGACTTTGGCGGCGAAACGATGAGTCCGCGCTGACCCTTGCCGATCGGCGAAGCGATATCCATGATGCGCATCGAGTATTCGCCTGGCGATGTTTCGAGCACTAACTGCGAGTTCGGGTAAAGCGGCGTGAGATTATCGAACAGTGGTCGATCGCGCGCTAATTCGCTTGTGACAAAATTGATCTTGTCAACTTTAAGCAGCGCGAAAAATCGTTCGCCTTCTTTGGGCGGACGAACGCCACCTTCGATGGTGTCGCCGGTGCGAAGGTTAAATTTCTTGATCTGCGATGGCGAAACGTAGATATCGTCAGGCGATGGCAGATAATTGTAATCGGGCGAACGGAGAAATCCGTAGCCGTCGGGTAGAAGTTCGAGGACGCCGGAGGCAAGTGTTCCGGTTTCATCTTCTTTCCCGTTCGAACCGACTTTGGATTTTGCTGCGTCGGCTTCGAGGATCTTAAAAATCAACTCCTGCTTGCGCAAGTCGGCAAAACCATCTATGCCGAGGCTGCGAGCGAGATCGTTGAGTTCTACGATCTTTTTTGTTTTGAGGTCAACTGCATTTAATGCCATAACATCAACCGGTAGGTGGGTATTCAAGTCACTATGGATGGGGATTCACATGCTGCCACCGTGGATGCCACGATCAGGTTCGGGATGAACCATGATGTGCAATCATTTCGGTGCGCTGTAAGGTCCGGGTAATAAACTCTGTATATGCTTAAGGCTTCTTCCTCAGCGATGAGGATCGGTCGATTCCATGAACTGGCTGCTTTCCGATGGGTAGAGTATGCGCCCAGGCACGAGCGCGCATTCATACGATCCGATTGACGCACCGAGGATGTTGACGCACCCAGCTATTCTTCGCGATTCCTACACATGAGCACGGTGACAGGCAGGAGCGAGATCGCGATCGGTGGCCGATAAAGAAGTGCGAAGCTACGAATGACCATTCATTCGCTTAGCTCTACAAATATACTAAAACTTAGGTTAAAAATCAAGAAAAACTCGAATTCTACTCTGAAATCGCCATTCAAGGCCCGAATTGTGGGAAATTATAGAGACATCAGAGGGACTCGGTTAATTTACTAACGTCCCAAAGCTTGGACTGGTTCTCGAGGAAATCCCCTACGACGTAATGAGACCCACCAAGCAGGATCGTCTCACCAACCTCAGACAATTCGAGTGCCAGGCGAACGCCAGCAACGACCTCTCCCGCATCCTCCGCGATCATCCCGGCTTCGGATGCTTGATCACGAAGCACACTACTTTCAAGTGCACGTTTCGTCGGGGCTTGAACTGCTATGAATCGTTTGGCAAATTTCGAGAACTCATTGAGCACCGAACCGATATCCTTGTCTTTCATCAAACCAACGACTACGATTGGTGCGATCTGCCGGTCATGAAAGTATGTCTTGATTGCTCGAACAGCATCAAGATTATGACCTACATCAAGGATCAGTTCAATATTTCGTTTTTGAAGTTCTGTTGATTGGTAGGATTCAAGTCTCGATTGCAATCCAGTGAGTTGAATTAGATTCTTAATTCCGCGCTTGACTACTTCTGTCGAGGGCGCGGACTCGATATGACGGAGCGTCTCGATCACGGTCTGCAGGTTTTGCTCCTGATGCGCGCCGGAAAGTGGGGGCCGGATGTTTTCAAATTGACGCGGTCTATGATTTGGAACAAAGAAGATTTTTGTTCCACCCTCTCTAGCGCGATCCTCGAATATCGCTCGTAGTTCATCGGGAGCATTGACGATCGCTGGGACACCTGACTTGAAAATACCGGCCTTCTCGCCAGCAATCGATTCGAGCGTGTTGCCTAACTGCTGCATGTGATCCCATCCGATACTCGTGATCACTGTGGCAAGTGGCTGCTCAAGAACATTTGTTGCATCGAGTCTGCCGCCAAGACCTGTTTCGATGATCGCGATCTCGACTCGTTCGCTACGGAAGTGTTCGAAGGCGAGCGCTGTCGTTACTTCAAAAAACGTAGCTCGCTCTTCAACAGCAGTTGGCCAGAGGCGATCAAGAATATCGCGGACCGCATCGCGCTCAATGAGTTTTCCATTTACTTTGATCCGTTCTCGAAAATCGACAAGATGCGGAGAAGTATAGAGCCCAACCTTTTTGCCGTCAGCCTGAAAAACTGCGGAGAGCATCGAGGCAACACTTCCCTTTCCGTTTGTACCTGCAATGTGGATCGAAGGAAACTCACGATCGGGACGACCCAACTTTTCCACAAGCGTGGTAATGTTCTGCAGTCCCAACTTCATCCCGAAAAACTCCAGCTTCAACAATTCTTCGAGTGCGGATTCGTAACTCGAGTTGGAAAGGGATGTCTCTGGCAATATTGGATCCATCAACATGTGGGATCTGCGGAAGTCTGACCGCTCCTCTTCTTGATCATGACTGAATTGTCTGGTTCGGTAAAACCCATTTTACGGTAGAGCTCATGCATATCACGCGTCTGAAGGAGCCAACGGACATTTGTTAGATCGGGATGCTCCATAATAGTGCTGCACATCCACTCGCCAAGTCCTTTGCCGCGATGTTCCGGAAAGATAAAGACATCAGCTAGATAGGCGACGATTGCAAGGTCCGAGATCACTCTTGCAAAACCGACCAATTCATTCTCTTTGTAGAGTCCAAATGCAAGGATTGAATTTCTCCATGATCGATTGATGAGGTCTATTGATCGATCCCGAGCCCAATACGTTGTACGAAGTCCTTCGATGACACGATCCATCTCGATCCGTGAGCGATCGTCATCAAGCGTGTACTGATCGTGCGACCAGATCATCTTACTTCGTCAGTATCTCTCCGTGGTCTTTTCGGACAACAATCGTGTGCTCATAGTGAGCGCTTGGCTTGCCGTCGGCAGTGAGGACTGTCCACTTGTCTTTGGCCGTTTTCACTCGCGCAGTCCCAAGATTGATCATCGGCTCGATCGCGAACGTCATGCCCTCCTTAAGCTCGATGTTCGGAAAGCCGCCTTCGAATCTTCCGGGCACAAAGTTTGGCACTTGCGGATCCTCGTGCAGGTGACGTCCGATACCATGACCTACCAGTTCGCGTACCACGCCGTAACCATGCGCTTCACAGTAATCCTGTATCGTGCGGCTAATGTCATAGAGATACGCTCCTTCACGCGCCTGGGCAACGCCCATCAGCAGCGACTCACGAGTCACTTGCATGAGCTTTGTCCACGCAGCAGGGATCGCACCGACTGCAAAGGTCCATGCACCATCACCATACCAGCCATCCTTCTCGACACCGATGTCGATCGAAACGATATCGCCTTCTTTCAGTGGAGTCGCATTCGGGAGACCATGCACGACCGCATCGTTCGTTGAGATGCACGCCGCGAATTGATATGTCTGGCTGCCGACCTTATAGCCTTTGAACGCTGGATAGCCACCATTCTCCACGATAAATTTTTCGGCAGCTTCATTCAGATCCAGCGTATTTACACCTGGAGCCACCATCGCGCCCGCGAGTTCGATCGCCTGAGCGACTAGATGCGCACTCTCGCGCATCTTCGCGATCTGCTCTTCAGACTTGATCATTCCATTAAACCCGGCCATAACTCGCTCCCTTTATGCAAAACAGGCACGCCATTGGGGTGCCTGTTTCAAACAATCAATCGTCAACATTCATTGACGGTCACCTTTAATACCCTCCGAGGGCTCGGCCTTTCATGCGTCCCGTCTTCATCAAACCTTCGTAGTTGCGCATGACGAGGTGCGACTCAACCTGCTGCAGCGTATCAAGCGCGACACCGACCATGATGAGCAAGCTCGTACCACCGAAGAACAGCGCGAAGGCACTTGTCACCCCAAGGTAACTTACGAATGCCGGCAGCACCGCAATGATCGCAAGGAAGATTGCGCCTGGCAGTGTGATATGAGTCAGGATGTTATCGATGTAATCCGAAGTATTCTTACCTGGACGCACCCCTGGAATAAATCCCCCCTGCTTCTTCATCGTATCCGCAACATCACGCGGATTGAACGCGATGGCGGTGTAGAAGTAGGTGAAGAAGATGATCATGATACCGAACACCAGCGAATAACTTACCGAGCGGTAATCGAAGAACGACTGGACAGCCTTCGCAAAATCGTTATCGGGAAGGAACGTCACCAGCGTGCCGGGCACGAACAGGATCGACTGCGCGAAGATGATCGGCATTACACCCGCGGTGTTCACTCGCATTGGTATATGCTGCGTAACTCCACCGTAGACTTTTCGCCCGATAACTCGCTTGGCATATTGCACCGGAATTTTTCGAATTCCCTGCGTCATCAGCACCACGAAGGCGACGATCGCAACAAAGAACGCAAACAACGCCAACTCGATGATCGGGTTATGCATGTTCGTGATCTCGCCGACGATCGCATTCGGAAAGCGCGCGATGATATTGATAAAGATGATCAGCGAGATTCCGTTGCCGATGCCTCGCTCCGTGATCTGCTCACCGAGCCACATCATAAACATCGTACCTGCTGTCAGGCAGATCACCGTACTTATCACAAAGAGTACCGTGCCGACCCCCGAGGCCACATCTCCCTGCTTGATCAAATATTCGCTGATTCCCCACGCCTGTAGAGCAGCAACGATCACGGTACCAAGACGCGTGAGCTGCGTGATCCGCTTCCGGCCTTCTTCACCTTCTTTTTGAAGCTTCTGGAAATACGGAACGACAGCGCCCATCAACTGAATGATGATCGAGGCCGAGATATAAGGCATGATACCCAAACCGAAGATGGCGGCATTCTTGAACGCGCCTCCTACGAAGGTATCGTATAGTCCAAAGAGGGTATTCGAATTTGTATTGCCAGCGTGGGCGCTAAGATGTCCGACATCTACGCCCGGAAGCGTGATGTACGAACCCAATCGTACCACCACTAACAATCCGATCGTATAGATGATACGTTGGCGCAGCTCTTCGATCTTGAAGATATTGCGAAAACTATCTGTAAATCGACTCATGAATTTTCGTTAGGGAAAGATCTGTGTGTTAGAACCGGGCTTATGAAGCTCGGTCTCATAATTTCAACAAGCTCACTTCGCTTCGGTTTCAACGAAGAGCTGCTTCGCGGTACCGCCAAGCTTTTCGATTTTCTCGACCGCAGATTTCGAGATCTTGTGCGCTTCGATGTTAAGCTTTACCGTCAACTCGCCATTGCCAAGGATCTTGACCGGCATCGTTGACCGATTGATAAGTCCGGCTGCCCAAAGTGTATCCGGCGTGATGGTCTCATCTTTTGGAAGACGACCAACCTTGATGCACGACTCAAGCGCGTCGACATTCAGAACCTGGTACTCTGTGCGGAAAGGAGAATGGAAGCCAAACTTTGGAAGACGACGTGCGAGCGGCATCTGACCGCCCTCAAATCCTCGTTTATTCTTAAAACCTGAACGGGACTTCGCACCGTTGTCACCTCGACCTGAGGTCTTGCCGTGACCAGATCCCTGACCGCGGCCAATGCGCTTTGTATTGTGTACTGCGCCCTTTGCCGGACGCGGATTCATTGATGCCATGTTTGTTTATTGTTTACTAGCGCGGAGTACATTCTCCGCTCGCAATTTTTCCGCCCTATGCGGAAGTGGCTGTAAAACAGACGCTTCTGCCCTAAGTTCCTTTAGGGAGTGGTCTGTGGCCGGTGAGGGGATTGTGTGTATATGAGCTTTATTCATAATCGGTGTGGAGTTGATCTCCCAACACCTAACTGACCAATGGCCACCGACCACTTCCCCTCATTGTCTGAACCATGATTTTCGGGATTTAAGGGATTTGTTGCATGTCCGAACCTTGATTCCGAGCCAAATTCGACGTTTTGATCTGTGTGTGTAAATCCGAAATTCATAATTCTCCTTCATAGAGAAAACTAGCGTACCAGTACCGAAGGCACGATGTACCCGCAGCCAGGGTAGAGCGAAGCTGAGCCCTGGGTTGTCAGCGTCCGCCGAGGACCATATCCGGCTTTAACATTCTATTCGATTGCAAACCCAGCATTCCGCTTCGCTCCATGCTGGGCTGCGAGCACTTCGCCGCTTCGCGGCTGATAAATCCAAATCCGCATGAAATTCGCAACGGCGAACAGCGGGCATTGAGCCAACAGGAGGTGGTGGTATTCCCGCATGCACTCGAATGACCAGGGAGTCGGCGTGGTGCCTTTCCGGCGGTTTCACCACCGCTTCCGTGTCATTCCCGCGTAGGCGGGAATCCATTCGGGCTGGGCGTAAAGCTGCGTCATTGGCTCGTTGTAGCCAACCATTTAAAAACCCGACTCTGCCTAAAAGGGTTCCTAAAAATGCTGTTTATGTCTCCACGTTTTCCTTTATTCCCTGATGGTAGTGCCTACCGATAAAACACGAATCCAGCGCCCACGCCAAAGAGCGGATGCCCGACATTGAGATCAAGATGACCTGTGAATACGAAGCCAAGATCCCTGCCAGGCATGAGCATCAATGAGAAGTCGAGAGGCATATCGAGGTAGAAAGTTGTCACAGCGGGAGCTGGAACGTATTGGGGCCAGAAATTGGCGAGTACGGGGCCCGCAACCCCGCCATCTCCGTGGAACATGAGTATCCCGAGTCCAGCCGAGATGGAGGCCCTGATCCCCGACCTCCCGACCGAGATGCCCGCTTCCGGTCCAAGCGCAACAGCAATCTGGTATCTCGTTGCGAAGCCACTCCAATCATCAAGCATGAGCGCTCGAGCACCATATATGAAATTGCCATTATACCTGAAGTAACTAAGCGTCCCTTCTATCCCAGGCGAGTTAATGACCAAATCCTGCCCAACTGCCAAAGCGATGGAGTAGCGAATTGAATGAGACGAATCCTGATTCGCACCGTTCGGCTGGGCGAAAGTGACTTTTGACGAGCAACAAAGTGCAGCAATCGAAATAATCAGGAGGCCGTTAAATTTCATAGCTGCAGAATGACTAATTCTATTTACTCAGTATCATCTTCATCTCCCGATGCGTGCCGCTTGTTGTAAGGCGTGCAGTATAGATCCCACTCGACAAATTCCCCGCATCGAACTTCACGCTGTGCGAACCTGCATCCATCGCTTGATCCACCAGCGTTTGGATGTGCCTCCCAAGCATATCAAACACTTCAAGCGTCACATTGCCTCGCGCAGTCAGAACAAAACTGATGTCCGTTAAGGGATTGAAGGGATTGGGATAATTCTGAGACAGCGTGAATGTCGCTGGCTGCACGCTTGCTGAGACATCCGACATTTCTGAGAGAGGACGTCGCCAAACACCTGAATACATGGTTCCTGCAACGAGATTCGTACCGTTGACCGCGAGAGTATGGATGTTAGTGTTCGTCAATCCGCGATTAACTGCAGTCCAGCTTGTGCCGTTGTTCGTCGAAAGAAAAACGCCACCGCGGCTAACTCCATTTCCAGAATAGTAGTCGTTGGTCCCAGCATAGAGATTCGTGCCGCTGACCGCCAAAGTTGAGACGGTAGTGTCAGTCAAGCCAGCTTTGACCGCAGCCCAGTTTGTGCCATTGTTGGTCGAGAGATAAACGCCTCTTCCAGACCCAACAAAAAGATTCGCGCCGTTAACTGCAAAGGTATTGATGTAGGAAGGAAACGTCAAGCCGGCGCTAACTCCTTTCCAACTTGCGCCGTTGTTGGTCGAGAGAAATACGCCGCTGTCCGAAGTCCCTGCAAAAAGATTCATGCCACTCACCAGAAGGGCACGGACGTTAATACTGTCTGTCAAACCAGTATTGACTGTTCTCCAATTTGTGCCATTGTTAGTCGAGAGAAAAACGCCTCCATACTGAGTACCTGCAAAAAGATTCGTGCCGTTAACCGCAAGGGCATAGACGGTATTATAAGCCGGGATTCCGGAGGTGTCAGATGTCCAGCTTATGCCGTTGTTACTTGAGAGAAAAACACCGTCGCCACCCGCAAAAAGATTCGTGCCGCTCACCGCAAATGCAAGGAACACTGGACTCGTCCATCCGCCTAGGACCGGCAAGCCGTTATTGACTGGGGTCCAGCTTGCACCTTGGTCGGTCGAAAGGAAAATGCCTTCGTATTCAGTCCCTGCAAAGAGATTCGTCCCGATTGGGGCAACGGACCAGATGTCACTGTTTGTCAAGCCAGTACTGACCTCAATCCAACTTGTGCCAAGGTTGGTCGTGAGAAAAATGCCGTGGAAAGTCGTAAGAAAGAGGTCTGTGCCGCTCACCATAAGGCTACCACCAACATTGCTTCCTAAACCTGCACCGGCCGGAGTCCAGCTGGTACCGCCGTTGGTCGACCGAAAAACACTTCCGTTCATTGCATCAAAGAGATTCTTGTCACTCCCCGAAATAATTTCGACCGGCAGGCTGCTCAGGCCACTATTGGCCCAAGTAGAACCATTGTCGGTCGAAACGAACACACCAATGTGATAATAGTTGTCCTGAGCCTCTGCAAAGAGCTTCGTGTCAATAACCGAAAAGGCTATGACAAAACTGTCCCTCAAGCCCGTATTGACCGGTGTCCAGCTGGTGCCCGTGTTGGTTGACAGATAAACGCCTCCCGCGTCTGTCCCTGCAAAGAGATTTGCGCCGATCACTGCAAGCGACAAGACAGTTTGTTGGTAAAAGCCGGTGTTGACCGCTTTCCAGCTTGAGCCGACGTCGGTCGAGAGAAAAACGCCGCCAGTGTATGTCCCGGCGAAGAGATTGGTGCCGCTAACCGCAAGGGCGAAGACGGTAGTGACTGTCAAGCCGTTATTGATCGCAGTCCAACTTTTACCGTTGTTGGTTGAGCGAAAAACGCCATTGCCATCCGTACCTGCAAATAAATTCGTGTCGAGAGCTGCAAGGGATAGAATGCGGGCGTTCGGCAAACCGCTATTGACCGCCGCCCAACTTACACCGTTGTTCGTCGTGAGAAAAACACCGCCATCGGTCCCTGCAAACAGATTCGTGCCACTCACAACAAAACAGTCTACAATATTCCCATTAGGTCCATTTGTCTGAACCCACTGGCCACTAGCGAACTTTGGCGTGAAAAAGAGGACAGCGACAGAGATGAGTAGGAGGCTAGTGACTTTCATAGCTGTAATTGAACGAATACCCGTATTGACGTGAGGTTGCGGTAGTTAAGAGACTGCAAAAATCAGTCCGCAAACCCAGAGACATCGGTACCTTAAGCAAACGCGGAGGCTGCCGCCCGGTTACAATCTAATTCGTCGTGTCCGAGCCCTATTTACTCAAAATCATCTTCATCTCCCGATGCGTACCGCTCGTCGTCAGACACGCAGTATAGATCCCACTCGCCAAATGCACTGCCTCGAACTTCACGCTGTGCGAACCTGCATCCATTGCTTGATCCACAAGTGTTTGGACACGCCTCCCAAGCATATCAAACACTTCAAGCGTCACATTGCCTCGCGCAGTCAGAACAAAACTGATCACAGTTGAAGGATTGAATGGATTGGGATAGTTTTGATCGAGTTTGAATGTCGCTGGTTGTTCGCTGACTGATACACCAGATGAAATCATTTCTGATAGTGGACGACGCCAGACGCCATTGAGTGCGATTCCGGCAAAAACATTTGTGCCTTTGATTGCGAGCGAGCGGACTTGATTGCCCATTAAACCGCTATCGATCGGAGACCAGCTTGCGCCCACGTCCGTCGAAATAAAAAGGCTGCCGTCAAAAGTGATTGCAAAAATATTTGTGCCACGGACAATAAAGCGATTGAATGCGACAGTTGTGGGCAAGCCGGTATGGATCGCTTCCCAACTCAAACCATTATTAACCGAGCGCATTACGCTGCTGCGGCTGTTGGTATCGACAATCGCTGCTAATATAGTTGTGCCGATCGCCGCAAGGCAACCAACATGACTAAATTCCCCGATGCCGACATTGACTTGTATCCAATGTTCGCCAAGGTCGGTCGAACGATAAATGCCGCTGAACTCCGTGGCAGCAAAAAGATTGGCACCGCTGGATGCTAAGGTTTGAACTTCCGTGGAGTCGCCAAAGTCATGGGGGTCTGACAATCCGCTATTAACTGGAGTCCAGTTTGCGCCGCTATCGGTCGAGCGGAAGATGCCGAGACCGGTCGCTACAAAGAAATTTGAGCCGATCACTGCAAAAACGCCGTTAGTAGAACCTGTCGACTTCGTCAAGCCGCTATCTGCCGGCTTTGTCCAACTCGCGCCCTGATCTGTTGAGAAGTACAGACCACTCCCAGAACCGGCTGCCGTGGCAATGAGGGTTGTGCCAATCTCTATGATGTCAATTGGGGCTCCCGAGAACGAATTGTCCCGTTGCCAGCTCGTGCCGTCGTCCGTCGAGCTAACCATGTGGCCGTCATCCATTCCCGCATAGAGATGTGTACCAGCCGCCGCTAACGTATTAGCACCCAAAGTGATAATGTTTGAAGTGGCTTCAGCCCAGGTCGTGCCGCTATTGGTGGTGAGGAATATGCCGGAACCCGTTCCTGCAAAAAGATTCGAACCGCTCACAGCAAAAGTGTGAACATAATAATTTGTTAGGCCAGCGTTTACAGCTGACCAGTTTGAACCGTTGTTGGTCGAACGGAAAACGCCGTGCGAGGTCGTTGCAAAAAGGTCAGCGCCGACAACGGCAAAGGATGATGCAACACTATCGCTCGCGCTGGGATTGATCACTGTCCAGTTTGCACCAATGTCTGTTGAGCGAAGGATGCCATGATCCCTCGTTCCAGCAAAACAGACTGGTACCGATCACCGCAAGTGCGTAGATACCTGTGTTTGAGAGGCCAGTATCTATAAGCTTCCAACCTGCGCCGTTATCGGTCGAGAGAAAAATACCTTTCGAAGTCCCGGCAAAGAGATTCGATCCATTTGTGATCAGAGCATGGACATGGTTATTCGTTATGCCGGTACCAGATGCAGTCCAAGTGGCGCCATTGTTCGTCGAGCGATATACACCGGCATTATCAACAAAAAAGTAGCCTCCGACTGCGGCAAAGAGGGTTGTGCCGCTTACCACAAAAGAAGAAGGCGGAACTGGCAAACCCCCAGCAGTCAAACCGCTGTCGGTGGTCATCTTCCAGTTCGCTCCGTTGTCTGTCGATAAATAAATGCCGCTGCCAGCCAATGCAAAGAGATTTGGGCCACTGGCCATTAGCGCTCCGACCCCAGACTGTCCCCAGGGCGTATTGAGCCGCGTCCAGCTTCCGCCGTTGTTGGTCGAAAGAAAAAGATACCCACCAAGGCCATCTCCCGTCCCCGCAAAAATATTCGTGCCAATCACGGCAATCGATGAAACGTCCCCGCCATACGGCCCTTTGGTCTGCACCCACTGCGCCTGAGAAGAATCGGCGAAGGCGAGCGAGGCGAAAATGATGAAGGGGATGAGTTGCTTAGTAAGCATGATTGTCTCGTCGTTTAATCGGAGGGGTGACTACGTGATTGTAACGCTAATCTCCGCAACTCAAACAACACTTGGTCCACGCGATAGTTACGGACAGCACTGAATCACTCGAGTACAGAGCGCCGTCAAATTTACCCAAACTCGCCATTTCTGAAGAATTAGGGCTTGTGTCTACCATAGCTACGAGTCCTATCTACTGAATATCATCTTCATCTCCCGATGCATGCCGCTCATGGTGAGACACACAGTATAGACCCCACTCGACAAATTCCCCGCCTCGAACTTCACGCTGTGCGAACCTGCATCCATCGCTTGATCCACAAGTGTTTGGATGTGTCTGCCAAGCATAT
>JABDDM010000018.1:16799-36314 GCA_013287605.1 Ignavibacteria bacterium
CCCACTCGACAAATTCCCCGCCTCGAACTTCACGCTGTGCGAACCTGCATCCATCGCTTGATCCACAAGTGTTTGGATGTGTCTGCCAAGCATATCAAACACTTCAAGTGTCACATTGCCTCGCGCAGCCAGATTAAAACTGATCTCCGTTGAGGGGTTGAATGGGTTGGGATAATTTTGATTGAGTTTGGAAGTCGTAGGCAACTCGATTGATAAGACACCGACTTGTGCGAGAGGACTTCTCCAGACTCCATCATATGCGGTTCCAACGAAGATGTCCGCACCGCTTACTGCAAGAGAAGTAACCCCAACGTTTGTCAAACCTGAATTGGCTGCGGTCCAGCTTACGCCGTCGCTGGTCGTGAAAAAAACGCCGCCGTTGGTGGCTGCAAAGAGCTTCGAGCCGCTCGTGGCATAGTCATAAGCTTCAGTGGCCCTAAAGCCATCATTGGCCTCAGTCCAGCTTAAGCCACGATTGCTCGAGCGAAATACGCCGGCAAAAGTCCCCGCAAAGACATTCGTGCCGCTTACCGCAAGTGAAATAACAGCAGTATTAGTTAATCCATAATTGAAATCCCTCCAGCTTGTGCCATTGTTCGTCGAGCGATAAACTCCACCGCCATAAGTCCCGGCGAGGAGACTAGTGTCAATCACAGCAAAGGCGCGGATATACTCCGTCAGACTTGTCTTCGTCCAGCTTGTACCGTTGTTTGTCGAGAGACAAACACCACCAAACCAGGTACCTGCAAAGAGATTGGTGCCGATCACTGCAAGAGCAAAAACAGTAGTATCGCTTAAACCTTTGCAGACCGAAGTCCAGCTCGTTCCGCTGTCGGTTGAGAGAAACACCCCTCCATAGAGTGTCCCCGCAAAGAGGTTCGAGCCACTCAGCGCAAAAGAATAGACACAATGATTTGTCAGCCCCTTGTTGACTGCCTTCCAACTTGTACCATTGTTGGTCGAGAGAAAAACTCCGCCACCATCAGTCCCAGCATAGCCGTCGTCAGTCCCCGTAGCTGCAAAGATGTTGGTGCCAATCCTCGCAAAGGCACGGATCCACGTGTTCGTCGCGCCGGAATTGACCTCAAGCCAGCTTGCGGCGCTGTTGGTCGAAAGAAAAACACCGCCGCCGTGTGTCCCAGCAAAGAGCTTCGGTGACAACGTATTCGCACCACTTACTGCAAAGGCTGAAACGCGCGTGTTGGTTAAGCCGACGCTGACGTCTGTCCAGCTTGTACCGTTGTTAGTAGAGAGATAGACGCCATCAAGGGTCCCCGCAAATAGCTTTGTGCCGATCATTGCAAGAGATCTTACCCGAGCGCTCATCATACCAGTATTGACTCCCGTCCAGCTTGTGCCGTTATTTGTTGAGAGAAAAACACCGCTGTCGTGAGTCCCTGCAAATAGATTATTGCCGCTTACTGTAAAGACCGTCACAAGAGATTTCGGTAAGCCTGTATTGGCAAGTGTCCAGCTCGTACCGTTGTTCGTCGAGAGAAAAACGCTGTCACCACCGTAGAAATGGTCGCCCATCCCAATGAAGAGATTCGTACCGCTCACTGCAATCGCATTGACCTCAAGCCAAGTCAATCCGTTATTGACCGCTGTCCAACTTGTGCCAAAGTCGGTCGAGAGATAAACTCCGCCGCCGTGGGTCCCAGCAAAGAGATTCGAGCCGCTGACTGAGAAGCAGACAGGCGACAAGACGTTACTGACTAATACCCAATTTGTGCCATTGTTGGTGGAGCGAAAAACACCTCCCACCCCCGACGCAATTATGTTTGTGCCGAGCACCGCTAGGGCGTCGACATGGTCATGAAAGTACTTAAACCCACTATTGACTGGTGTCCAGTCAGTGCCGTTGTTGGTTGAACGAAAAACACCGTTACCGTCAGTTCCTTCGAATAGATTCGTGCCGCTGACGGCAAGGCTCAAGACGGAGCCCCCATAAGGCCCATTAGTAGGAGTCCACTGGGCTTTAGCAAACTTTGGCGCGAAAAAAAGTACAGCAATTGAAATAATAGAGAGGTAAATGAATCTCATAGATGTAAATTCTATTTACTGAGTATCATCTTCATCTCCCGATGCGTGCCGCCGGTTGTAACGCGCGCTGTATAGATCCCACTCGACAAATTCCCCGCCTCGAACTTCACGCTGTGCGAACCTGCATCCATCGCTTGATCCACAAGTGTTTGGATGTGTCTGCCAAGCATATCAAACACTTCAAGTGTCACATTGCCTCGCGCAGTTAGAACAAAACTGATCTCTGTTGAAGGGTTGAATGGGTTGGGATAATTTTGATTTAGTTTGAATATTGTTGGCAGATCGCTTGATGAGACACTAGATTTGATCATTTCAGAAAGAGGTCGTCGCCAGACACCGCCGGGGTCGAGTCCAGCGTAAAGATTCGTGCCGCTCACAACCAAGGCCCTGACTGTGGGATTTGCTGGCAGGCCGGTATTTACCATAGACCAGCTTGCGCCGTCATTGGTTGAGAGATAAACTCCGCTACCCGTTCCATTAGACTGGTCGATCACACCAGCGAAGATATTAGTGCCGCTTGCGGCGAAAGCATAAACAGCAGGATATGGTGGTAAGCCATTACTAACAAGAGACCAGCTTGTGCCTTCGTTGGAGCTGAAAAAAACTTCGCTAACTGATCTTGTGTTTGAGTAATAATGAATCGCTGCAAAGAGGTTGGCACCGCTCATCCCAAGTGAGAGGACACCATGGCTATCGAGCGGCAAGCCTGTATTGACTGGCCTCCAATTTGTGCCGCTGTTTGTGGAGAAGTAAACGCCTGCTCCCGTTCCTGCAAAAAGATTCTCACCGCTTGCAGCAAAGGCTGTAACATAAAGGTCCGTCAAGCCGGTATTAACAGCAGTCCAACTTGTACCGTTGTTGGTCGTGAGAAAAACGCCACCGTAGTAGGATCCCACAAAGAGATTCGTGTCTATTACCGCAAAGCCATGGACGTCAGTGTTTGTCAAGCCAGTATTTACAGACGTCCAGCTTGCCCCGCTATGGGTCGATAGATAAACGCCTGCGCCGGTCCCAGCAAAAAGATTTGTTCCACTGACAGCAAGATCACGAATGTAAGAGTTTGTTAAACCAATATTCATTGCGATCCAGCTTGTCCCGTTGTCGGTCGAGCGATGAACGCCCCCGCTGTAAGTCCCTGCGAAGAGATTCGCACCACTCGCCACAATGGACACGACACTACTGCCCGCCGTCAATCCGGTACTGACCGATTTCCAATTAGCGCCGTTGTTAGTCGAGAGGAATACGCCGTCGAAACTTCCTGCAAATAGATTTGTGTCCTTAGTTGCCAAACTTAGGACTGTAGTGTTCATTAGGCCGCTATTGATAGTAGTCCAGGTTGCCCCGCTATTAGTCGAAAGGAAAGCGCCATGTTGAGTTCCTGCAAAGAGATATGCCCCACTCACCATGAGCGACCAGACTTCTGAGTTCGTCATGCCGACACTGGAGGTCTTCCAGCTTGAGCCGCTGTTTGTAGAGAGGAACACGCCACCATCACCGGTGCCAGCAAAGAGATTCGCGCCGCTCACAGCAAGTGCATTGACAGGGCTTTTCAAACCCGAATTTACGGCAGTCCAACTTGTGCCATTGTTAGTGGAGAGAAATACGCCGTCACCGTCAGTGCCAGCAAAGAGATTCATGCCGCTCAAGACAAGCGAGCTGACATGAGTGTAGGTCAAGCCGGCACTGGCCACGGTCCAAGTAGAGCCGTTGTTGGTAGAGAGAAAAACGCCGTCAGAGGTCCCAGCAAAAAGATTCGTGCCACCGACCGCGAGCGCATTAACGGTAGTATTCGTTAGCCCTGTATGGGCCTGTGTCCAGCTAGAGCCGCTATTGGTCGATAAAAAAACGCCGCCATTGGTCCCAGCGAAAAGATAAGCGCCACTCACGGCCAAGGCAGTCACAGGCCGATCGAGCGGGAGCCCTTTACTCGCTGCCGCCCAACTTGAGCCATTGTTCGTCGAGAGAAACACTTCGCCGTATAAGGTGCCCGCAAAAAGATTCACGCCACTGGAAGCAAAGCACCAGATGGGACCGCCGAAAGGTCCATTAGTCTGAACCCACTGGCATTCCGCACGAGGGGCAGCAGAGCACACTATCGAGAGGATCGTAACGACGAAGAGTAAATTCTTTCGCATAATCTTGGACTTGAGCGAGGACTTACCAACCGTGATACTCCTCAACGGGGTATCACGGATACTTGATTAACGGGGATCGAGGTGATTACATTCGTTGCAGAAAGGGCAAATCCTAGTGCCCCATATTTGGGGCACTGGCATAGATTGCAGGCGAAATTACTTAGTGCCCTTGCGTCACTGTTACATCCAGGCGCATTCCGAGATCTGCGTGGCCGAGGATCGGACAGAGGATGTGATAGGTGCCCGGAGCGAGGGTGACGTGCATTACGTCTGATCCTAAGGCGGGAATATCCGATGCCAAAGATTGCTCTATTCCATTTCCGTTGATCTTGAAGTTGTGTTTGGAGTTGCTTGAGTTGGTGATGTGGAACGTCTCGTTACCTGCCGGGAATGTGGTGGGCATATGAATATGGAAATTGTCTTCAGTCACATATACATCCGCGCCGGTGCCATTCCATTGATAGGTCATTCCGTTGGTGCTCTGCTGAGAGGTCGCGCAGCCCAGAACCAGGCTGATGCATAACATGAACATAAAGTAAGCGATCTGTTTCATACACGGCTGAGTAGTTTAGCACAGAAAATGTTTTATTTTCGAATTCACAAAACACATGCCGTTGAAAGGCAAATGGTGCTTCGGGCATGACACTTGTACTGATGAGGTACACGCCCGAATTGCACTTATTTAGCATACGTCAGCGTACACGCATTAAACAATAATCATCGTTATGAGAAATCACATTAAGCTGTCAGTTGCTGCACTATTGATCGCCGGGTCTTTTGCAAGCAGTGCCAATGCACAGGAGAAGAAGATCCCGCAATCAAAAGTACCGGTCGCTGTGATCACTGCGTTTAAGACCACCTATCCGTCTGCCAAGATCAAAGGAACGAACCAGGAAGTGAAAGCTGGGACTGTCTATTATGAGATCGAGAGCAAGGACGGTATGGTAAAGCGCGACATCCTTTATGCAGCCGATGGCGGCGTAACCGAGATCGAGGAGATCATCCCGGCTGCCCAAATGCCATCAGCGGTGCAAGCCTCTGTGACATCCGGCCATCCGAATGCAACGGTCAAGAGCGTCGAGAAGAACACACAAGGACCGGTCATCACCTACGAAATCCTCATGAAGGAGAAGGGCAAGAAGCCGTTCGAAGTGATCTACAATCCGGACGGTACGGTCGTGACGAAGACGATGTAAACGGAATTCTCCCTTAGTCAGAGAAACAGTTTAAAACAATTTGGGCGCGATGGGTGGATCGAGTGAAGATCAGCCCTTCGCGCTCAGATTATTTTATAGATCAAGTGCAAAAAAACGCGAGACAAAGCTCGCGTTTTTTATTCTCAAATTTGAGTATCGCCTTACGGCTTCTCTTCAGAGACTTTGACCAAATGCTTGACACGATTGATCATGCCACGGATGGCCGGAGTGTCGTCGTGGATCGCAACGTAGTGGGGACGTCCGAGGCCGAGCGCTTTGATGGTGCGCTTGTGGTTCTCGAGCGTATCGTTGATGCTGCGCGTCTGCGTGATGTAAAGCTTCTTTACCGCCATTATCGTAGTCCCCTGTTAGCTAAAAATTTCTTAACCGTGAAATACGCGAGTAAGCGAAATACCGCGACGCTCTGCAACGCTGTTGGCGTCGCCAAGTGATTCAAGTGCTGCCATTGTGGCTTTCACGAGATTGTGCGGGTTCGATGAACCGCGTGACTTCGTGAGGATATCCTGCACACCAGCAAGCTCAAGCACAGCACGAACACCACCGCCAGCGATGAGTCCGGTACCAGGTGAAGCGGGCTTCAGGAGTACTTTACCAGCGCCGAACTTTCCGAAGACTTCGTGCGGTATGGTACCGCGACGCAAGTTGATCTCTTTGACGTTGCGCTTGGCATCTTCGGTCGCCTTCGTTACCGCGTCGGTAACTTCATTCGACTTTCCGAGACCAATGCCGACGTGTCCGTTGCTATCGCCAACGCAGACGATCGCGTTAAAGCTGAAACGGCGTCCGCCTTTTACGACCTTCGCGACGCGGTTAACGGCGACGAGCTTGTCCTTGAGATTCAGTTCTGCAGATCGGATCTTTGCCACTTGATTTTGAATAAATCTTAAAACTTCAGTCCGCCTTCGCGAGCACCTTCTGCCAACGCCTTGACGCGGCCATGATAGAGGTAGCCATTACGATCGAAGATCACGCTTGAAATGCCCTTCTTCTGCGCTTCCTGAGCGATGGCCATGCCGGTCTTCTTTGAAAGCTCCGACTTTGCACCCTTCTCAGCGATCTTGCGGGAATCGGCTGCTACGATGGTGAAGCCCTTCGTGTCGTCGATAATCTGCGCGTAGATCGCACCATTTGAACGGAAGACAACAAGACGCGGACGCTCCTGTGAGCCCTTCATCGCCTGACGTGTCTTCAAGCGACGGCGCTCGAGGCGCTTTGCTTTATCCTTCAGTTTGAGTTTCGATGCCATAGTTTTCTATTCCCGGATGTCTGAGCATGAGCTCGGACGTCTCAACAAAAATTCAATTACTTACCTGCTATTACTTACCAGCAGTTTTGCCAGCCTTACGGATAATCTTCTCACCGACGTACTTGACGCCCTTGCCTTTGTATGGCTCTGGCGGACGCATCGAGCGGATCTTCGCTGCCACGGCGCCAACCAACTGCTTGTCGATACCAGTAACCGTCACTTGAGTCGGAGCCGGTACATCAACGGTGATCTCTGCCGGAACCTGAAGAATGATCGGATGTGAAAAACCAAGTGCGAACTGGATCCACTTGCCCTTCTTCTCAGCCTTGAAACCGACACCCACCATTTCAAGCTTCTTCGTAAAGCCCTTCGTCACACCTTCGACCATGTTGTTGGTGAGCGCACGAGCGAGGCCGTGTAAAGCACGCTGCTCGGCAACATCCGAAGAGCGCTGAAACTTCACTTCGTTGTTCTCAATAGTCATCGTGATGCCCTGGGGAATCGCTTCTGACAGCGTACCCTTCGGTCCCTTTACGACGACGCGCCCTTCTTTTTCTTCAATCGATACGCCGCTCGGCAGCGTGATCAATTTTTTCCCGATTCTTGACATGGTCTCTTCGTGTTGCGCTTACGCTAATCCACCAAAAGTGGACGCTGCAGCTATCTTAAAAAATCTGTACTTACCAAACGTAGCAAAGCACTTCGCCGCCAACGTTCAACTGGCGCGCCTGCTTATCCGTCATGACACCCTTGGGTGTGGAGATGATCGCGATCCCGAGACCCGAAAGGACGCGAGGCGTTTCTTTCGCGGCGGTATAGCGTCGCAATCCGGGCGTGGAGATACGCTTGATTCCAATGATCGCCGGAGCGCCATTGGCATACTTCAGCGTGATCCTGAGCATACCCTGTTTGCCATCTTCCGAGCGTTCGACCGTCTCGATATAACCCTGCTCTTTCAGGATCTCGCTCATGGCGAGTTTCAAGTTCGAGGCAGGAACATCGACGTACTTATGTCGCGCCCTTAAGGCGTTACGCAGACGTGTAAGAAAATCTCCGATCGTATCCATTCACAAAAACTGCTACTGAAATCCGGAATGCTTGCTCAACAATTGTGCACTATGATGACTGCGGTGCATTTGGCAGGGCCGCTCGTGCGACGAAGCCCACAGGTCAAGACTCGTTCGACGTTACGCCCTAGGGCGTGCAGCCGTTTACCAGCTTGACTTGCGAACGCCAGGGATCTTTCCATCCAAAGCGAGTTCGCGGAAACAAAGACGACATACGCCAAACTTGCGGTAATAAGCACGCGAGCGTCCGCAGCGATTGCAACGGTTGTGCTTGCGGGTCGCAAATTTCGGTATCCGCTTTGCCTTGACTCTAAGGGCTAATCTTGCCACGTGTGTATCTCGTTAGTCAGCTAAACTTGTTCTTCTTTTCTTAACCCTGGGCTACTTCGCCTTCCTTTTTACGGAAAGGAAGTCCGAAGGCCTTCAATAATTCGAGCGCTTCTTCATCGGTGTTCGCACTCGTTGCGAACGTGATGTCCATACCTGTGATACGTGTCACCTTGTCGACATCGATCTCAGGAAAAATGATCTGCTCGCGAACGCCAAGCGTGTAGTTACCGCGGCCATCGAACGACTTGTCCGGGATGCCACGGAAATCACGAATACGCGGAATAGCGGTCGTCATCAAACGATCCAAAAACTCATACATGCGTGCACGACGAAGCGTGACACGGCAGCCGATCGGCTGGTTTTCGCGGAGCTTGAAGTTCGAGATCGATTTCTTCGAGCGCGTGATCGCTGGCTTCTGACCCGCGATCGCTTCAAGATCACGGACGGCTGCTTCGAGCAATTTCTGGTCGCTTGTTGCATCGCCAACACCAATATTGATCGCGATCTTTTCAAGGACCGGTACCTGCATGACGTTCTGATAATTGAAACGCTTCATCAATGCCGGTACGACTTCCGTCTTATACTTCACATGCATTCGTGCCGGTGGTGCCGGACGATCGGATGTCTTTGAAGATTCGCGCGGAGTCTCTTCGCCCTTCGCTCGCTTCTCTTTTTTCTCGCCCTTCGGTGCGCCGCCCTTGGCAGCTTTGTCGCCGCCGCCCTTACCAGCTTTGTCGCCACCCTTGGCTCCCGCTGCTGCTGCGCCCTTTTGTTTTTTCTCGTCCGCCATCGTGTTCTCTTTCTTCGTATGCTCGACGATAGTTGCCGTCGATAAAAATGTTAAGCTATTGCTTCACCAGAACGCTTTGCAAAGCGCTCGAATCGAAGCTTGCCGCTCGCAGCCTGCACGCCGCGCTTGCCGACGCGTGTACGTTCGCCGGTCTTCGGATCGACCAGCATCACATTCGAAATGTGGATCGGCGCTTCCTTCTGCGTGATGCCACCCTGCTGATTCTTCTGAGAAGGGCGCTCGTGCTTCTTCTGGATGTTTACGCCTTCAACGAGCACGCGCTCAGTCTCAGTGTAAACGCGCAGGACCTTCCCGCGCTTTCCGCGGTTCTTCCCTGTGGTGACTTCGATTGTGTCGTTCTTCTTGATCTTCATCTCAAATTCTTCGTTAGCTCGAAATCTCAACGCTCACCTCATGTGAGGCAGCTTTCAGATCACTTCAGGTGCAAGCGAAATGATCTTCATGTATTGACGCTCGCGAAGCTCGCGTGCGACTGGTCCGAAAATGCGCGTGCCCCTTGGCTCGCCTTGCGCATTTAATAGTACGACAGCATTCTCGTCAAAGCGGATATAACTGCCATCCTTGCGGCGTGTCTCTTTTTTCGTGCGGACGATAACCGCCTTCGACACTTCGCCCTTCTTCACCTGGCCATTCGGGATCGCTGCCTTAACTGTAACAACGATAAGATCACCGACGCCAGCGTAACGGCGCTCATGGCCGCCGAGCACACGAATGCAGCGCACGCGCTTGGCACCCGAGTTATCTGCTACGACTAAGTTCGATTCTTCCTGGATCATGGCTCTTTACTGATACAATCTGTTGGAAACGATCACACGTTTGCGCTGCAAAAGATCACGCAATCACTTCGCTCGCTCGACGACTTCGACAACACGCCAGCGCTTCGTCTTCGAAAGCGGACGGGTCTCCATGATGCGGACGGTATCACCCATCTTTGCATCGTTGTTTTCGTTATGCGCGACGAACTTTGTCGTCTTCTTAAAATACTTTTTGTAGAGCGGATGCGGCACCTGGCGTGTCAGCGTAACGATAATTGTCTTATCCATCTTGTCGCTAACGACCTTTCCTACGCGCTCTTTGCGACGGCCACGTACAAGCTGTTCGGCGGTTGCCGCAGCGTTGGTCTCCTGTGCCGGTTGATTCTCTGCCATTGTTGTCAATTACTGATCTCGAACTCTTAATTCTTTGACGCCATCTCTTGCTCGCGCAAGGCTGTCTTCATACGTGCGATATCACGGCGGAGCGTATTGATCTGTGCGTGATTATCGAGCTGACCGATCACCTTCTGGAATTCCAGTGTGGTAATCCGCGACTGGTTCTCCGCGATCTGACGCTTCAGATGTGCGGTGTCCTGCGATTTCAATTCCGAATACTTTAAACCCTTCATCTCGTATGCTCCTGGCGTTACTTCTTGGTTACTACTTCCGCCACATAATCGGGGCGAGTCACCATCTTGGTCTTGACCGGAAGTTTGTGCGACGAAAGGCGCATTGCTTCCTCGGCGACCTCTTTCGATACACCACCGATCTCGAACATCACGCGGCCCGGACGCACTACTGCGACCCAGAACTCCGGCGAACCCTTACCCGAACCCATACGAGTTTCGGCAGGCTTTTTCGTGATCGGCTTATCCGGGAAAATGCGGATCCAGATCTTTCCATCGCGCTTCATCGTACGAGAAAGCGTGACGCGAACAGCTTCGATCTGACGGCTGGTAATCCAACCCGATTCCAGCGATTTGAGGCCGAACGTGCCGAAGGATACAAGCGTACCACGACTTTCGACGCCCGAGACTTTCCCGCGCTGTGTCTTACGATATTTAACTCTTTTCGGAAGAAGCATGACTACCTTTTGCTCTTAAGAGCCCACAAATGGGCACTTCCCTGTTCTAATTACTTTGTTTCGGACTTGAGCTTCAGCTCTGCACTTCCGCCGCCGCTACTCTCGCCCCCACCTCGGCCACCGCGTGCACCGCCACGAGCACCGCCACGGCTTCCACCGCGATCTCCGCCGCGATCACCACCACGCTCCCCGCCACCGGCACCACCGCGCTCACCACGATCTTCACGTCCACCGCGGCTTCTGCGGCGTTCGCCACCTGCTGCCGAAACGATCGGCCGCTTGTCGTTCTTTTCCGTTCCGTTGACCGCTAGCTCTGCTGCGATCTGGATCGGTGTCTGTCCGATGATGTCACCATGACAAACCCACACTTTGATACCGATCGCACCATAGACGGTTTGGGCTGTACCCTTTGCGAAGTCGATGTCGGCACGAAGCGTATGAAGTGGAATGCGTCCTTCTTTATACTGCTCCGAGCGCGCGATTTCGGCACCGCCCAGTCGGCCTGCACACATAACACGAATACCTTCTGCACCGGAGCGCATCGCTGAGGAGATGGCACCCTTCATCGCACGGCGGAATGAGATTCGACCCTCAAGCTGCTGTGCGATCTGATCCGCGATAAGCTGTGCATCCGTTTCAGGACGCTTCACTTCGTTGATCAGGATCTTTACTTCCTTGCCGGCTGTGACATTCTTCAACTCCTCTTCGAGCTGTGCAATCTCCTTGCCGCTCTTTCCGATCACGACACCGGGACGTGACGTGTGGATCGTCAGGACGATACGCTTCGTCGTACGATCAAGCGTCAGCTTCGAGATTCCGGCACGCTTAAGACGGTTCTTGACATATGCGCGAATAAGGTTATCCTCTTCGAGCTTCTGCGCGAAATTCTTATCATCATACCAGCGCGCGTCCCAAGCCTTTGTGACGGCGAGCCTGAAGCCATTCGGGTTAGTCTTCTGTCCCAAGCGTTACCTCAAATAAAGAAGTATAAATGCTGATGCAAACAAATGTTAAACTTTTACTCTGCGCTCGTTACTTCGATTCTTTCTCAGCGACGTCAGCTTTCTTTGTCGAAGCTTTGCGAGCGCGCGGCTTCTTTGCTGTTTCTGCCTCGGGAGCAACTGCCTTCTTGGCAGGAGTCTCGGTCTTCTTTTCAGAAGCTTCACTCTTCTTACCAGCGCGATCGTTCTTTTGCGCAGGCTTGTCGCCAATCACGATCGTGATATGGTTCGAACGCTTGCGAACGCGGAATGCACGTCCCATCGGTGCCGGAAGAATGCGCTTAAGCATCGGTCCGCCATCGGCGAAGCACTCTTTCACAAACAGCTCTTCAACGTCGATGCGGCCATTCTGCGGCTTCAACTGAAAATTTGCGATCGCACTACGGAGCGTTTGCTCTGCCACGATCGATGCGTGGTTGGGCGCAAAATGCAGGATGCTCAATGCATCGGGCACTCGCTTACCGCGAATAAGGTCCAGCATAAGACGCATCTTACGTGGTGAACCCTGAATATTCTTTTTCTGAGCGCGGGCTTCTGCCATGATCTGAAATCGTTACTTCGTTGCCTTTTCTGTCTTCGTGCCTGAGTGGCCGCGGAACGTACGCGTCGGGGCGAACTCTCCGAGTTTGTGTCCGACCATATTCTCCGATACATAGACCGGAATGAACTTGTTACCGTTATGCACGGTGAACGTGTGGCCGATCAACTCCGGCGAGATCGTCGTTGCGCGCGCCCAGGTCTTGACAACCTTTTTTGTGCGTGTCGCATTGAGCGCCTCTACCTTTTTGAGGAGCTTCTCGTCGATATATGGTCCTTTTTTCAGCGAACGTGACATACGTAAATTCTTTATACGGGTGCTCTAACTCGCGATACCCTAATTATTTAGTGCGGCGCTTAACAATGAACTTATTCGATGCGTTCTTTTTCCGACGTGTCCGGAGTCCCTTAGAAAGCTGACCCCACGGTGACTTCGGATGTTTACGCCCACCACCTGACTTCGACTTACCTTCACCACCACCCATCGGGTGATCGACCGGGTTCATTGCCATACCGCGTGTTTGCGGACGGATACCACGCCAGCGTGAGCGGCCTGCCTTACCCCAACTGATGTTAAAATAATCTGAATTGCCGATCTGTCCGATCGTTGCATAACACTCCATGCGCACCTTCCGCATTTCACCGGAAGGAAGCTTGATCGTGCAGTAGTCGCCTTCTTTAGCCATGACCTGACAGGAGTTACCTGCCGAGCGGGCAAGCTGACCACCGCGGCCTGCGCGAAGTTCTACGTTGTGCACAAATGTACCAAGCGGCATATTGCGAAGTGGAAGCGCATTTCCTGGCGTGATCTCAGAATCGGGACCCGCAGTAATGATCGCACCAACCTCAACTCCATCCGGCGCGAGGATATAACGCTTGTCTCCGTCAACATAATGAATGAGCGCGAGGCGGGCATTACGGTTCGGATCGTATTCGATCGCCGCAACTTTGCCTGGCACCACAAGTTTATTTCTCTTGAAGTCGACAACGCGGTACATCTGCTTGTGTCCGCCGCCACGATGCCGCGAATTGATCCGCCCCGTGTTTCCACGACCGCCTGTCTTATGCTTCGGCTCGAGTAGCGCCTTCTCCGGCGTCGTCTTCGTGATTTCCTCGAACGTCGAAATCGAGTAGAATCTCGTTGCAGCCGTCCGTGGTTTTAAATTCCTGATTGCCATTTACGTTTTCTCGTTCGATTGACTTATCGCTTCAATCAAGCATAGTGAAATTATTACAGCGCTCCTGCTTCTTTGACTTCAGCAGGTGCGAAGAGATCGATCGTAAACCCCTTCTTCAAATGAACGGTCGCTTTCTTGCGCGCCGGCTTTTCGCCCTTCATCATCCCCTTGCGAGTCTGCTGCGACTTTTTCTTCGCCGGCAGCCAGCCCGTCTGCACTTTCGCTACCTCAACACCGAAGCGCGAAGCAACCGATTGTGCAATCTCAAGTTTATTGGCGGAAGAGACTACCTCGAAAGTGTAGATCCCTTTTTCTGCCATGAGCGTCGCTTTCTCTGTCAGGAACGGCCGCTTTAGAACTTCTCTATTCATCGTCACTACTCCTAGTTACACTTAGTGGGCAATTATGCCGGAATTGAGATATGCGATACCTCAGGCTCTTCGACACCACCATTGAAGGTGTCTTCGATCAGGCTGAGCGCTGACTCTTCGATGATCACTGCGCGGCTCTTCCAAATGTCGTACATCGAAACGTTCGCTGCGGAAAGAACGGTGAGCGTCGGGATATTACGACCCGAGCGATAGACGTTCTCGTTGTGACCTGAAGTCAGGAACAACGCTTGCTTTTTGTCGAGCGACAGCGCGTTCAGCACTGCCTGCATGTCTTTCGACTTCGGCTCAGAAAGATTGAGATCCTCGACGACGATGAACGCATTTTCTTTAACCTTCTGCGAGAATGCGGACTTACGCGCGAGCTGCTTTACTTTCTTCGAAAGCTTCTCGGTATACTTGTGCGGCTTTGGTCCGTGCATCGTGCCACCACCCGGATGGAGACCGCTCTTGATGTCACCCTGACGAGCACGGCCAGTCCCCTTTTGGCGGAAGAGCTTCTTCGTCGAACCAGCAACATCGCTACGTCCTTTTGTCGAAGCCGTACCCTGACGCTGATTTGCGAGATAGGCTTTGATCGCAAGCCACATTGCATGCTCGTGCGGTTCGATGCCGAAGATCTCGTCGTTCAACACGATCTTCTTCAACACCGACCCACTCTTGCTATATACCTGTAATTCCATATGCGTAAACGTACCCGAGCTTGCGTGCTCTGCTATTGCTAAAACTTATGCCTTAACGACTTCGACGAACTGGTTCTTCGCGCCGGCGAATGAACCCTTGACCAGGATCAGATGCTGATCTGCAAGCACACGCATGACCGTGAGATTGCGCGTGGTGATTCTGGTACCACCCATTCTGCCACCCATGCGCTGGCCTTTGAAGACGCGCGAAGGATAGCTCGATGCTCCGATCGAACCTGGATGGCGCTGACGATCTGACTGACCGTGCGTCGCCTGTCCGACACCACCAAAGTGATGGCGCTTGACTACACCCTGAAAGCCGCGGCCCTTTGATGTGCTCACGACATGAACCGTATCCCCTTCGTTGAAGAGATCTTCAGCTTTCAGCTCGGTACCGAGCTTGAATTCTGCCAACTTCTCATCAGGAAACGAACGGAATTCCTTTACGATCTGCATCGCTTTCACGCCGGCCTTCGCAAGGTGTCCTGCTTCTGGCTTGTTAAGCTTACGCTCTGCCTTTTCACCAAAGCCGACCTGCACGGCATCGTAGCCGTCAATGTCTTTCGTCTTGACTTGAGTGACATAGCAGGGTCCGACTTGAATGACGGTTACAGGGATGTATTGTCCCTGCTCATCAAAAATGCCGGTCATGCCGATCTTCTTACCAATAAGTGCGCTCATCTTCGTCAGGCTTTCCCGGACCGCCCCACATACATGTTGCGGCCCAACACTTTTTACGTTGTTACTTCTACTTGCTCAGAATGCTTCTTTAGGCATTCAGGCTCGAGCATGCATTACACATACTCTGTTTGCGAGTCACCAGGTTTCAACCTGGGAAGGGTCTTCGTCAGACCTTGATCTCGACTTCGACGCCCGCCGGAAGCTCGAGCTTCATCAGCGAGTCAACTGTACGGCTGTTCGAGTTCAGGATGTCGATCAAACGCTTGTGGGCGCGGATCTCAAACTGCTCACGGCTCTTCTTGTCGACGTGAGGAGAGCGGTTCACCGTATAGATTGATTTCTTCGTCGGTAGAGGGATCGGTCCAGAGACGACGCAGCCCGTAGGCTTTACCGTCCGGATGATCTTCTCCGCAGACTTATCGATCAGGTTATGATCGTAGGATTTCAGCTTAATTCTAATCTTCTGCATTCTTTCCTCAGTCTTCCGACATCGTCAGAGCCGCCTGGCGGTTAACGATCGTATAACAATAAGAAAGAGAAAGCGCGCAGTTCTAAAAACTGCGCGCTTCTCAATTATTACTTAGTGATCTTATCGACGACGCCTGCGCCAACTGTACGTCCGCCTTCGCGAATAGCGAATCGGAGGCCTTCTTCCATGGCGATCGGGCTGATGAGCTCGATCTTCATTTGGACGTTATCGCCAGGCATAACCATCTCGACACCTTCCGGCAACGAGGCAACACCTGTTACGTCAGTAGTACGGAAGTAGAACTGCGGGCGATAACCATTGAAGAATGGTGTGTGGCGGCCGCCCTCTTCTTTCGAAAGGACGTATACCTTCGCTTCGAAGTTCGTGTGCGGGGTGATCGAACCCGGCTTCGCGACGACCTGGCCGCGCTCGAGATCGTTCTTTTCAACGCCACGCATCAGGATACCGACGTTGTCACCAGCGGTGCCTTCGTCAAGCTCTTTGCGGAACATTTCGATACCGGTTACGACGGTCTTTTTGTGCTGACCGAGACCGATGATCTCTACTTCTTCGCCAACGCGAACCTTGCCGCGCTCGATACGGCCTGTACCAACGGTACCACGACCTGTGATCGAGAAGACGTCTTCAACAGACATCAGGAACGGCTTGTCGACGTCACGCTGCGGAGTCGGGATGTACGTATCAACCGCATCCATCAACTCATAGATACATGCGAGACGTGCATCATCCGGCGTAGCTGCCGGATCGGCACCTGCGTTAAGCGCGAGTAACGCCGAACCCTTGATGATCGGAATATCGTCGCCAGGGAATTCGTACTTACTGAGAAGCTCACGAACTTCAAGCTCGACGAGCTCGAGAAGTTCTGGATCAGCAGCATCAACTTTATTCATAAACACCACGATACGGGGCACACCGACCTGACGTGCAAGAAGAATGTGCTCGCGTGTCTGCGGCATCGGGCCGTCTGTGGCAGCGACGACAAGGATCGCGCCGTCCATCTGGGCAGCACCGGTGATCATGTTCTTTACATAGTCAGCGTGGCCTGGGCAATCGACGTGAGCATAATGGCGAGCTGCTGTCTCGTACTCAACGTGCGAGGTAGCGATCGTTATACCGCGTGCCTTTTCTTCGGGCGCATTATCGATCGAGTCGAACGTGCGCGTCTCAGCACCAGGCGTCTTCTTTGCAAGCGCCATTGTGATCGCGGCGGTGAGCGTGGTCTTGCCGTGATCAACGTGACCGATCGTACCGACGTTGACGTGCGGCTTGGAACGATCGAATTTTGCTTTTGCCATTGTCGTGTATTCTAATTAGTTCTCTCTACGGAAATCACAGAGTTCGTCGCCCATTGAGACGCTTTGCGCTCCAGGGGCGAAGATGTTCTTATAAAAATTGTTGGTCGAATGTCCGACTTCATAGTCGGAGAAGGCTATGTTCTAGCCCATTTCGCATGCGGAGCGTTCGGAATGGATCGCCAGTGATTGCCAAACGGCAATACTCTTGATCATTTGAACACGTTGACCAGATTACTCTGGAGTCGTTTGTTCCTTAACGCTCGCTCTGGTGTTTGCAGAGGCGAAATGTATCCATGAACCCCACCGTGGTGGACCTGAAACCCAGGAAATTTCCCTCGAAAGAGGCATATCCCGATTTTGCAAGCGCGCTAATAACGGGACTGAGTGGTGAAGAGTTTCGGAAATATTAGCGCTTTTGCCACATTATCACCATTTCGCAACTCCCTTCGCATTTCATATCGAATCCGTATATTTACAGCGCGATATTATTACATCATGACATTGCCAAGTGGGTACGCTTTCCTTCGAAAAGCTCTTTTCGTTCTGATTGTTCTTGCCGCAGCAGTCGAATTCATTGCTCCACTTTTCGTCAAAACCCTTGCTTCTGATGGTCCAGCGGCGCTAAAGTGGATAGACGCATTCGCTCAGCAGTTGAGATCCGGGGTTCTCTGGCCGAGATGGCTGCCTGATTCCTACGCGGGATTGGGTTCGCCAACGTTTTACTTTTATCCTCCAGTAGCCTACTATGCTGCTGGTATGGTACGTCTCTTCCTCCCGAGCACTCAGGTTCTGACCATCTATATAATCTCTGGCTACATTGCAACTCTCGCCTCCATAGCCTCTTTCTACGCGCTCTCTTCTCAATTCACTACCGATGCGAAAACTCGCTGGGCAAGCTCACTCATTTATGGGTTTGCACCGTACCACGTATTCGTTCTTATTTCCAGAGGCGGCTTAAGTGAACACTTTGCATTTATCTGGCCACCATTGATTCTGCTGGGACTTTACAGGATTCTTCGATCCGAGAAGCCACGGGCAAAAGATATTGCGCTTTGTTCCATTGCCGTAGCGCTGCTTGTGATGACCCACCTTCCAAGCTTTGTGGTCGTTTCGATCGCAGTGATACTGCCATTGCTTGTCATCGAATGGCGCAATCGAAATTTGGCATGGGCGATTGGTGCCCTTTGCATTGGATGCTTGATTGCTGCTCCTTATCTCTTTCCCATAATTGCATTTGCAAAGTATGTGCAGCTAGGCAGGTTATCGCTTGACCCCGAGCGGCCCTTCGATGCCCTCCGTGGTATTGCGATCATTGCTAGCGGAGCAGACTTCACTGAGAATGCGCAGATCCTCATTGGATATTTCGGGATGGTGTTGTGTGCGATCTTTCTCTTCATCTATTTGAGAAGATCAAAAGAACAACGGAGTACATTGATCGCAATCCTTGCGATGTGCGTAACGATTATCTTCTTTCAGAATGCCGCCATTTCAAGACCGCTGTGGCTGCTACTTCGTTTGAATCAGACCGTGCAGTTTACGTATCGATGGTTAATTGCGGGATGCCTGGTCGTAGCCAGCGCATTTGCGATACTGAGTCGCCGAGATGCGGAACATCGAATAGCTCCATCAATTATTCTTTGGACATCGGCAGCGATCTTCTTTGCGCTGCTTCAAATATTTGGATTACGGGCTCATCCGTTCAATACGCCATGGACGCCGTATGATCCCGCGGAATACGCTCCGGCTAGCGCTTCAGGCGATAGGCTCGAGGTAATACGCTTTGCGACCGAGCATGCGAATGATCCGTTTCTCGTCACGAGTGATACTACTCTCACCTCTCTTGATCTTCATCCATCCGGTCTGATGATTACGGATAGTATCTCAGCAACGCACCCAACAAAGGTGACGCTACATCATTGGTATTGGCCGGAATGGGTTGCGAGTTCCGAGGGTAAGGACACGCTCACGCAATTGCCAGATTCAAATGGCCGAGCAACACTCGTGCTTCCAGCAGGTCATTACCGTCTTAAGTATGCACTGCAAACATCATCGATCGAGAAGCTCTCTTACTGGGTATTCGGAGCCGGAGTACTTGCACTCTTGCTAACAGCGATCTTGCTCAGACCTAAGAGGCGCCCGGGAGACTCACACAAGTTACGCGTTATCGGGGATCAGTGCTAGTCGTACCTCTGCAACATCTGCCGGCCTACGACCGCCAGCGAACTTGATCTTGTATTTGCGGATGACCATCGAGAGGATCGGAATAATAACGACGCTCGGCCACAACCATTGAACCAACGTTGGAAGAAAGTGAAGATTCGTTACGCTGAATGCCGTTAGCGATGCAATGTAGCTTCCGGTCATGCCTCCGATGTGCTCAAAGAACCATTCATTCTTATCTGCTGGAGGCTTGATCATCTTTTTGAGATCAGGAATGAGTCCTGCGACAATCCCAATACCGAAAATGATCCCAAGGATTGCCTGATGCATGATTCCCTGCACGAGCATGAAGATGCCGGTGAGGATCGCAGCGACAATAACAACGTAATCAACCGTAGTTGCGCGCTGACCTT
>JABDDM010000019.1 GCA_013287605.1 Ignavibacteria bacterium
TGTGCTCTCGCCGCTTGAGAGTGCTAAGAAATGGGTGCCAATTCTTCGGCCTCAAGTTGATCTGCTCATTCTTGTCACCCACATTGGTGTTGATGAAGATAAAGAGATCGCGAGCAAAGTCCCAGGCGTTGATATTATCGTTGGAGGTCACTCGCATACACGCCTGGCACATGGTATTGTTATTCAGCCCGACCATCCGAGCCTCAGCGATCCAACTCGCACGATCATTCTGCAGGATGGGCATTATACTCCCGAGCTCGGAGAATTACAATTCACCGTTGAACCTGACGCTTCGCATCACTGGCGCGTCACAGACTACACAGAAGATCTACTTCCCTTAACGGACAAAATCAAGGATGACCCCGCAACCGCGCGAGTAGTTAGTTCATACTACGACCAGATCAAGAAAAAAGATGGAAGGAAGTTAGGCGTTGCTACCTCGGAATTCACAACATCGGAAGGCAAGTGGACGCCGAGCTACAATCTTTTTGCAGATGCAATGCAATGGGCAACGCATGCCGATCTTGCTCTCGAGCAAAATGGCGGCCTGCGGGCTCCGCTGCTCAAAGGAATAGTCACAGGATTCGGAATTGGAGAGATGAATCCATATGTCGATTCGCTCGCAGTTGTCGATGTCACTGGCGACAACCTTGACTCTATCATCTCCTACTTTTATCCGGCAACAACTTCTGGCGTCAGCTACGAGAACCATCACCACAAGAAATCGGCCACCGAAAAGGAGAAATGGGTCGTCAAGAATATTGTGATAGACGGAAAGCCACTCGATAGATCGCACACCTATCACGTTGCAATGAGCTCATGGCTCGCCAACGCATCGAGGGATAATGTTGTGAGTATCCACATCTTCCCTAAGCGGACTCAGGATGTCCTTGCTGAATATGTGCAAGCTCATTCGCCGATCTCGCCACACCCTCGCAAAGCACAAGTGATCGAGGAAGGAGAATAATGCTTGAGACCGTAGTCATCACCGGAGGCACAGCCGGACTCGGACGCGCACTCGTAAAGAAATGGCTCGCCGAAGGCTGGAATGTTGCGACTTGCGCGCGATCTCATGATGCACTGAATCATTTAAGAGATGAATCCAACTCCGAACAGTTATTTGCGCGCGCCGTTGATGTTGCGGATCGATCACAGGTCATGGAGTTTGTTCAGGAGATCATCAACAAGTGGGGAGCAATCAATGTATTAATCAACAATGCCAGCGTACTTGGTCCACGAGTTGAGATTCTTGATTATCGTCCCGACGAATGGGATGCGGTGATGCGAACAAACCTCGATGGCGCAATTAATTTTTGTCGAGCTGTCGCTCCACAAATGTCTGCATCAAGAAGTGGAGTGATCCTAAACATCTCAAGCGGCGCCGGTATCAAAGGCAAAGTGCGATGGGGAGCATACGCAGTTTCAAAATTTGCCATCGAAGGCTTCACTCAAGTTCTCCGCGAAGAATTAAGCGAACATCGCGTGCGTGTTCACGCCGTCGATCCCGACAAAATGCGAACAAAGATGCGAGCTGATGCCTATCCTGATGAAGATCCTACGGTCTTGCGTACACCTGAGAAAGTCGCTGATGTGATCTTCGATATTGCAGCGGTATTTGAGCCACAGTTGGGGAGGCTGAGTGTGACTGATTATTTGTAACCTCCTTCATACTTCAAAATTCATACTTGCCATTTCTTGCCCCCTTCTCCTAAATTTGATTCTGCTGACGAAGGAAGCAGAAACAAATTTGGGAGAAGGGCGGCGCCGGGCAAGGATGAAGGCTGAAGGATGAGGGCTGAACGGGACTCACGCACTTTCTTCATCCTTCATCCCTCAGCCTTCAGCCTTGCCCCATCGCCCTCACCCTAAATCCCTCTCCCACTGCGTGGCGAGAGGGACTTTAAGGATTTTTTTAAACGCATCTTGCAATACTTCTCCGCTCCGAGACTGAAAACCCTTCATACTTCACAAATCCTAATTGATACTTTCCCATTGATTCCCGCATGCGCGGGAAGTCTGCCTACGTAGTTAATACCGTACTTGCCACGCGAATTCTCTCCCCGCTCGATGGTTGTGGTTGAAGGTATTGTAGCGACGTTTAGAACTGAGTCAGATGGGTCATAGAGTATTGCGAAATAGAATGCTGCTACTGACGGCCTCGATGTTGACGATCATGTTGAGTCATGCACCTACAGCGAACTGCCAGTGGACTCAAACTTTTTGGCCTTGGGATGTCAATTGTTTTGGCTCGATCGGCTCTGAGCTATTCGCTGGCTCGAATGAGCCCTTTGGACCGAAACGGTCTCTTATTGTTTCCACTGATACAGGTGCGACATGGATTGCGGCACACACTCCTTCAATGGGGGTCGTCAATGCCCTCATCTCTCAAGCAACGTTTATCTATGCTGGCTCAGATTCCGGGTTGTTTCGTTCTTCCGATAGCGGAAGAACCTGGGCGCAGATTTTGTCCTATCCGCTCCTGGAAAATATCACTGCGCTTGCCAAAAGCGACTCGATCCTTTTTGCTGGTGACCTCCGTTCGACGGACAATGGTGTTCATTGGATTCAGAGCGGGGCTGCGCCATACATGGTATCCCTGTGTTGGAAGAGTCCGTATCTCTTTGCAGGGACTGAGGGCAGAGGAATTTATCGATCGAGCGACAGTGGCCTCACGTGGACTGCAATGAACACAGGGGTTACGCTTCAGCCCTATCCAAATGCATCTGTGTTCTATTCGATTGCAATTATCGGCGATAATCTCTTCACGGTAGATGCAGTTGGTCCGTGCTATCGGTCCACAAACAATGGTGAAAGTTGGACGCCGACAACTGCCACTGCCAGCGCTGGATGGGGAAATTCCCATCTCATCACCAGTGGCAATTTCTTGTTCGCGGCTCGTAATGGCGGCGGCGGAGGCCCTTTTCTTTCTACGGATCTTGGTTCGAGCTGGCAGGATGTTGGATCGCCGCCTCGCACCAACTCAATTTACGTCTTCGGAGGCTACCTCTTTACGGGCACGAATGCAACTGGGGTCTTTCGACGTCCGCTTACCGATTTCGGAGTAATGGGCGTTGAACCAGCCGCCCAGCCGATCACCGCGATTGAGCTTTATCCAAATCCGACAAATGGAATCGTCACGGTACGCGGCGTTCGGGCGAATACGGTACGTGTCCTGATTGCGAATGTTCTTGGTGCGACGGTGATGGAACTCGCAAAGCCATATACTTCAGATTTCACGCTCGATCTTTCGCATCTTACCCGAGGCATGTATCTCGCGCGGTTTGCAACGGCGAGTTCGGTCGAGACAAGATTAATTGTGAGGGAATAATCATATCAACCATGAACCGCACATCTAGCTTCATCGCGATAGTCTTTGCTCTATCATTCGGGATTTCATCCAGCGCATTTGGTCAGTGGATTCAGACCACTGGACCGTTACCGTGCCACTTCGCTATCAGCGGCTCGAATCTTTTTTCGGCAGACGACTACCAGGGTGTCTTTCTCTCATCGGACAACGGGATGAGCTGGAAGCTTATTCGCTCCGTTGGAAGAAATACTTCGATATCATCTCTTGCTGTCCTGGGAACACAGCTCTATGTCGGCGTCTTGGATTCCGGGCTATATCGATCCGCTGACACCGGCAAGAGTTGGAAGCTGATTACCATGCGTTCGATTAGTGACTATAGATTGTGGGGAAGCGGCACAACTCTTTTCGCCGTATTCGATAGCGGTTTCTATCGGTCTCTTGATAGCGGAACAAGCTGGACTGCCATGAAAGGTGGCTTTAAGCAGCCGTTATTTGTTAGGGAATTGGCCGCAAGCGGTAAGACGATTTTCATCAATGCCGATACCAGTCTCTATCTCTCGACAGACGATGGGCAAAACTGGAAAGCTCTGAGCACGGCGTTTGGGGTCAGGCATGTGGCTGTGAGCCACGGAAATTGTTATGCTGTTATTAGCCCCACCTATGACAAGTTCGGAGTGATGTTTTCCCGTGATCTTGGCACAACTTGGATCCTTGGGGATACAACTGCGTATCAGATTTTCAACTTTTTCATTACCAACGGCCCAACGCTTTTTGGCGGCTACAACGACGCCGTCGGCAGGTTGTGGTGCTCAACAAATAACGGCGCAAGTTGGAAGGATGTAACGGATACAAATCGTCCTACTACGATATATACGTTTCATCGAGCCTGTGCAGTGATAGTTAGTGGTCCAAATGTAGTAGTTGGGTCCTATAACACAGGTGTATGGTACTGTCCTCTCGCAACTGTGCTGAAGACCGTTGAGGGTGTCGAGGAAAATAAGATTGCTCTAGCGACGATCAATCTCTCTCCAAATCCAACGAATGGAATCGTCACAGTACATGGCGCTCCGGCGAATGTGCAACATGTCGTCGTGACAAACCTTCTCGGTCAAACGCTCATCGATCTTCGAGATCCGCACTCATCCAGCTTCACTCTTGATTTTTCAAAATTTGTTTCTGGGACTTATTTCGTTCGAATCGCAACAACAGGAGGGGTTGTGATGAAGAAGGTAGTTCGAGAATAATGAATTAGCTCTGAGAATTATGAGACTGAAATGTTTGCTCCTCGCTTCGCTTGAAGCTGGACAACATTCCTTCAGATGGTACGCAGATGGGATGCCGCAGGGAATGTATCTATGCGTTGTTCGGAGCGATGGCCGCACCGAACAGTTGGCTATTGTACTTGCGAGATGAATCATAACTTAAGAAAATGTACTCGAGACGGAAGGATTGTTTCATGGGCCGCTAATTCTGAGGCATTAAAAATACCAGCGACAATGAAACGGAATCTGACCATCATCATAATCATTGGCCTGCTTGGCTTCGGCGATACCGTCAAGGCTCTGTGGCAGCGGATGGCTGGACCAGATACCAGTCTGGCTGTTTTCGCCATAGCGAATTTGGGTGCTAATTTATTCGCAGCCACTTCCCCGTCTGGCAAGTTCCACAGTGGGGCTACTGGAATGTACCGATCAAATGACTTCGGAGCAAGTTGGACAAGGATTGTTACCGGTCTTCCGGCGCATCAAGGTTTCTATCATCTAACAACGAGGGCTGGATTAGACCTGCTCGCGGACGAGTATGATAGTATTTTCCGATCGAGCGACAATGGCGACCACTGGGCCCCAGCCAATCACGGTATCGTGTCAAACATAATAACAGGTATCACCTCGATAGGCTCGGCAGTTTTAGCCGCTTGCGCCTCTTCGAGTCATTACGAGGGTGGATGGATCTTCAGAAGCACTGACCGCGGCGTAAGCTGGACACAAGTCTATGGGCCTGGCAACTGTCCCATGGTCCTTACAACAATAGGTTCAAGCGTCTTCGCTGGCACTTCGTATGGCCATTCCACAGGGTTTTTCAGATCCATTGACAGTGGGGTGACTTGGACCGAAAAGATGCGTGTGCCAAACCCTGAGTTTAGCGCCACAGCATTCGGGCAAAGAGGATCTGAAATTTTCTTCGGATCGGACAATCGTTTTGCAAGCCCTCACGATAGCGTCGTGTACACCTCTGACGATGACGGTTACTACTGGAGCCCTGCCGTTCTCGGTTTGCCATCAAAAACCTCGGTGAACGCATTCGCGACCTGGGGGAGGGAAATCTTCGCCGGCACTACACACGGAGTCTTTCAATATCGGGCTGGAACAAGAACCTGGATTCCCGTGAGTGTCGGGCTTCGCGATAGCGATATTTCCTCGCTTGTGATTCTTGGCGATTATCTTTTTGCGGGGACATCGTCGGACGGTGTCTATCGCCGTCCGTTATCTGAAATGCCGGGGATGAATGAAGTTTCGACTCATGCCGCCGCTAATAACAGTGTTCGCATCTTTCCGAACCCGACAACGGGTCTTGTCACACTAGATTGCTCGGCGAAGATTACGCAACTTCAAGTAAGCAATCTCCTCGGACAATCAGTAATTGAGCAATCAAACCCTGGCACATCAAATTTCACAATCGATATCTCGAAGTTGTCGGCCGGGACGTACTTCGCAAAGCTGACAATGCCAGGTGCGCTCGTTGTGAAGAAAATTGTAAGGGAGTAAGAAGAATACGGAATTGCCTCCCGAGTCTGAGCCTCACCTATTCACTCTCAAAAAATTGGGGCACAAATAAATACCTTGGCAAGTAACACGCCAATGAGGTATAGTTGCAACAAGATTTTTGATTATAATCCAATCCCCATGCGAACTTTCATTTTTATCATCTTCGCGATTGCCGGTTTGAACCACTCCGCTCTAGCTCAGACGTTGATCGAGCAACTGCCCGGACCAAGTCTGCAGGCTATTCAAAGTCAATCTGGATGGGCCCAAATGCCGATTGACACGAACTTAGCTCTGGCGCTCGGATACTTTTCAAAGGATACCGCTTATGTCTCCAACTTGGTCTCAACATACCGGTCACTCAATGGGGGGCAAACCTGGGGACGCATAAACTCGCCGAATGGAGATGAACTGTGTTTCTTCGACGCTGAAAATGGCTACATGGCCGGGTATGGAAGTCACACCGCTTACCATACTTCCGATGGAGGTCAGAATTGGGTTGCGGTCGAAGATAGTAACCAAGCCTCCACTATCCTACTTGCAGTAACGAAGGACACCGCATTCATCATTGGCGACGACATCAGTCGAACAACCGACGCAGGGAAGACCTGGAGGTTGCGACGTCCACCTTATGATCGTATCTATGCGGTTTCCTTTCTCAATTCTCGATTGGGAGTAGTCGTCGGAGCCGTCCAGCCTGGTCCCGTTGATTATACTAAAAAAGGAGCCGCATGTTTAACAACAAAGGACGGAGGCGACACGTGGGAACCACAATTCACCGGCGCTGGCGATGATCTCTTTGGCGTGGCTTTCGTCAATCCGGACATGATCGTTGCGGTTGGGGGAATTGGCTATATCAGCCGATCACGGGACGGCGGAATAACTTGGGACTCGATTCCGAGTCCACTTCTCACAAAAACCCAGGGGCTATTGGCGGTCAGCTACAAGGGTGGCCGGATCATTGCCGTTGGCACCCCGGGGCTTATTATGACCTCAACTGATGCCGGGTCGACGTGGGAGCAAGAGAATAGTGGCACAACGACCTGGCTGAGCTCGGTTTGGATGGTAGATTCTGTCACAGCCCTGGTGACTGGTCACTATGGCATGATTCTCAAAACCACAAATGGGGGCGCCGCCTGGGTCCAACTCGCCCCGCCCTCCATCGAGTCGTTAATCATCACAGCCCAACAACTTCCCGAGACACCGATGATCGAGCTGCGCTATTCGCTGCCGCAGTTGCAGGATGTGACGATCGAAGTCTACGATCTTCTCGGCAAGCGGATCTCGACACTTTGCGAGCACAAGCTCGAACCTGCCGGAGCGCATCAAATCACCGTCGATGCCACGCGTTATCCTGTTGGTGTTTATCTCTTTCGGATTACGACTGAGCGGTACGCTGGCGTGGGGAAGATTGTGCTTGTGAAATAAGACTCTGCTCTGACTTACTCTTGCGACCCAAATCGAGTATGTCGGGCGTCTCGCCCAGCAGTGGCGCTACCGCAAGAAAGATAGTGGGGCACAAATAAATACCCTCGCATGCAACTCGCGAATGAGCTATACTTGCAGTGACATTTTCGAATCACTCTTCATGCGATCCCTCATCGTTAGTATCTGCTGCATGCTCAACCTAATCATCGCACAGGCACCAACTCCAGCCGCTGCACAGAGTATGGGTTGGGCGCGAGTACCCAGCGGGACAACGAATCCGGTGAGCAGCATTTCATATTCTACGGAGGATACTGCCTTCGCCTGGTCTGGCCCTTCTCTTCGGAGCGTAGATGGTGGACTTACATGGCAGCCGTTCAACCTCCCAGTGAGCAATTCCTTTCATTTTATTGACGGGCGAAATGGGTACACCGCTGGATACACAACGCATCTTGCCTATCACACCTCGGACGGTGGCCAGCATTGGACCTCGGCCAACGATTCGGACCAATTAGTTACCCTCGTCTGCCCAGTTACAACTGACACCTGTTTTCTTTCGGGTTCGAGCTTCATCAGTCGAACTACCGATGCGGGCAAATCATGGAGCGTTCAGGAACTCGATGCCGCAGGATTGAACGCCATCGCTTTCGCAGATTCGAGGCATGGGGTTGTTGTCGGTGACGTTCAGCCTGGACCTCCGCCGCTCCATCATGAATTGACTGCAGGATGCTTCACCACGAATGATGGAGGCCTTACTTGGGTACAACAATATACTGGAGCTAAGAACTCGCTTTTGGCTGTCTGCTGGGTGAATGGAGACACGCTCGTTTCATCCGGCGCCCCTAGCTACTTTACGAGATCTACGAGCGGGGGGAAGACTTGGGATTCAATTCCATTCCCGGGATTGTACTGGAGTATTGATTGCAAAGCCTCGCGGATCATCGCGGTGGGCAATTCAGGCGCCATCGCGTCATCAATTGACGCGGGACTCACTTGGAGGTCCCAAGAAAGTGGCGTGAAATCCTTACTGTTTTCGGTCTCGATGCACGACTCCGTCAATGCTATTGCTGCTGGTGATGCCGGCGTAATCCTAAAGACATCAAATGGAGGAACCTCGTGGATACAACTCACCCCACTCTCCATCGAATCCTTAAACATCACAGCCCAACAACTTCCCGAGACACCAATGATCGAGCTGCGCTACTCGCTGCCGCAGTTGCAGGATGTGACGATCGAAGTCTACGATCTTCTCGGCAAGCGGATCTCGACACTCTGCGAGCGCAAGCTCGAACCTGCCGGAGAGCATCAAATCACCCTCGATGCCTCGCGTTATCCTGCTGGTGTTTATCTCTTTCGGATCACGACCGAGCGATATAATGGTGTAGGGAAGATCGTGCTTGTGAAATAGCCGGAAGTCCGGCACGCAAGATGGCAGTTGGCTCAAGCGACCTGCTTCGCCACTTGGTCGGCTGTAACTTCGGATATGGTAGCGTGTTGAAAGCAAGTGGCCTAACCTAAGCTTCATTCATGCCTATTCGGTACAGTTTTGCGATGCTCCTCGCGCTGTGCTCCCTTTTGATCTCGTCGTCGATTGTTTTTATCACGCTCGAGGCCGATGCACAATCCTATACGGTTTCGTTTGCCAAACCCCTTTACCCACCGCTAACGAATGGCACGTGGGTTCGAATGCTGTGGCACGATACGACCAATCAATATTCCTTTATCACACTGCCCGGCGAATCGTTCTCTTTTTTTGGGACTGCCTTTCCATTGACAATCGGCGAGCAGATTGGTATTTCGACTAAGGGAAAATTGAAATTTCAGCATGGACATAACGCAGTTATTCTCGATCCCTTCTTTACCGATATCGGCTTCGACTCGCTCACAACCGAGGCTGGCATTCGTTGGGCAATCGACGGTGCAGCGGGAGCATACATCCTAAAGATCGAGTATAACCATGTTAATTTCAAAGGGCGGGACTCGAGTGTCTATGTCTCATTCCAGATCTGGCTATGGGAGCAAACTGGCGAAATCGATCTACATTATCTCGCTAATAGTATCCCTGGCAACGAGTTCTATGGAAATGCGAAAGGCCCATATGTTGGTCTATTCATGAGCGACACATTGTTCACCACGTATAGGCATATCGCGTGGCTGACGGGTCAGGCATCAGGTCCAAGCGTAACGACCTCAGCAATCACTTCACTGACCGGCACGCCATCATTTGGGGCAAATTTTGAACTTATCCCAACGAGTTCTTTGGTCTCGAATTGGAAACATCACGTTGACGATGTGTCGATCTATCCAAATCCTGCCAGGAATACGATTCGATTTGTGGGTGGCTCCGAAGCTCAGTCGGGCACCGTCACAGGCATTCTAGGCAACGTTGAACTCCTTGTCAAAAACACTGCCGAAATAGATATATCCCAATTGCCTCCAGGTTGTCATTATTTGGATGTAACCTCTAGGGGGAAGAATGAACGACTGAAATTTGTGAAGGAGTGACTGCTCAACCTAGGGGCATGTCAATCATGCATTTGAAGAATGCTCTAAGATCAGGCGAGATTCAGTAGGTTCTGAGAAATGGCGGGAACCGGAATGCATTTGTTTTATGTTTAATATAGCGTTGGGTAAATTTCCGCTACTCCATTTTGTGGCGAGCGGTGCTTCCTAATCGACTAGCGAGTCTGTTACCCGCTCCACCGTAGGTCGGGCCGGACGCCCGACCCACGCTAGGAGCATCCAGCCTAACCGTGGATTCCCGCTTTCGCGGGAATGACAATCAGGCGAGGCTAGGTGCGCGAAGCACAATAAAACGACGATCCTGTCATTCCCGCGAATGCGGGAATCCATCCCCAGGTATACCGATAGTTTTCTTTACGAAGGAGAATTATGAATAACGGATGCACACACACGAAGTTGAACAGAGGGGAAATATCGATTCCGAGTCAAAATCGAGGAGTACACGTCTCCCGGTCTTTATGAACGCGAGCATTTGCTGGCCTCCCTTCTCCTAAATTCTCTTTTGCTGACGAAGGAAGCAAAAGAGAATTTGGGAGAAGGGTTGGGGATGAGGGCCAGCGGAGTTTCGGTTTGTATCCGTTGCTTGCTACAAGACCCACCACCCTCATCCCCAGCCCTTCTCCCAAATTGATTTCACTTCCTTCGTCAGTGAAATCAATTTAGGAGAAGGGGGTAAGAGAACTCGAATGCACAACCGCCTTCACCTTCGCAATATCCTCCGACACATTCCGGTCTTCCTCCAGATGTGGCACGACGGAGCGGACGAGTTTGTGACCTGCTCCACTGCCATTTCCTGGTTTGAGTGGTTTGAGGAAGTCGATTCCCTGTGCGGCGCACATGAGTTCGATCGCGATAACGGTTTCGACGTTATCAATGACCCGCTGAAGTTTGAGTGCGGCGATGGAGCCCATGGAATTGTGATCTTCCTGATTAGCGCTTGTTGGAATCGAGTCGACGCTTGCGGGATGCGACAATACTTTGTTCTCGCTTACGAGCGCGGCTGCGGTGTATTGTGCGATCATGTAGCCGGAGTGCAGTCCGCCGTGTGGAGTGAGGAAGCGCGGGAGTCCATAGGAGAGCGCGCCGTTGACGAGGCGTTCGGTGCGGCGCTCGCTGATGTTTGCGAGTTCGCTGAGTGCAATGGCGAGATAGTCGAGCGCAAGCGCCAGTGGCTCGCCATGAAAATTTCCGCCTTCGAGATGAGTGCCACCGTTTCCTGTTTCATCAGGTACGATCAGAGGATTGTCAGTTGCGGAGTTGATCTCGGTTGCGAGTACGGATTCAACAAACCGAATCGTATCGCGAACAGCGCCATGCACTTGCGGAATGCAGCGCAAGGAATACGCATCCTGAACGCGCGGATCATTTTGAAGATGTGAATTTCGGATCTCGCTTCCCTCGACAAGTTGAAGCATGTGACGGGCAACTTCACTCTGGCCTGGATGCGGCCGCGCAGCATGCAGCCTCGGATCGAAAGCAGTGTCGGTTGCACGAAGCGCCTCGAAGCTCATTGAAGCCGCAACATCAGCGATGTGCGCGAGCGATTTTGCTTTCGAGAGCGCGAGCGCTCCGATCGCCGACATCATCTGCGTCCCGTTGATAAGCGCGAGTCCCTCTTTCGCTTCAAGCCGGATAGGTTCGATCTTTAGCAGTGCAAGAGCTTCACGTGCCGGAAGCAACTGCCGGCCAGATGCGGCGGGAATGCTGATCGATCCTTCGCCCGTGAGTGCAAGCGCAAGATGCGCGAGCGGTGCGAGATCGCCGGAGGACCCGACACTTCCGCGTGAAGGAATATGCGGCAATGCATCTCTCAGCAAGAACTCGATCAGCTTTTCGATGAGTTGAGGCCGAACGCCGGAGAAGCCCTTCACCAGTGCGTTCGCGCGAAGCAGCAGCATCGCTCGCACGACTTCGGACGACAGCGGTTCGCCCGTGCCTGCGCTATGCGAGCGCAAAAGATTTTGCTGAAGCTCTCGTATGTGATCGAGCGGAATGGTGACGTTGGCGAACTCTCCGAAGCCCGTCGTGATACCATAAATCGTTCGTCCCTCAGTGCACCATCGTTCAACGAGCGCGCGCGAACGTTTGACTTTAGCAAGCGCCGATTCTGCGATCGTGATCGATGTGATCTCGTGCTCGGCTGCGTGGCGAACATCTTCGATGGTGAGGCTTTCGCCGTCAATAATTAGTATCAATCTGTAAGATTTGTTGTCGTGAGTTGCAAAATTACACCCTTACAGCCAGCGTGTGGGTACAAGCTGAAACCAACCTCCTGGAATAAAACCTCTTATTTTCGCATCAGGCACTTTAGAGGCCATATCATGAACCACAGAGGACCAATGCTTTTCCGCAAAGAATTGATCGAAGCACTCGCTGAAACACTTGAAGGGATCATCCTTCCAAGCATTGGTGCAGAACAGACGATTGTTCTCTTTCACACACGCGATAAGAAGTCAGAAAAGTCGCAGCCGATCCTCGAGATTGTCATGAGCGAGAATGTGCTGCAGACAAGCGTCGTGATTCACTCTGCGCTTGGCATGATGGAGCTTCGTCAAGTAGAGGAAGTTCGCCTTTCGAATTCCACCGAGGAGGCAGCTTTCTTTATGCGTGCGATCGAGGCCGCGGTATCAGTCGTGACGATCAGCAGCCGTGGTGTGCTTCAGGTCTATCAGAACGTCCCCGCGCGCGTGCGCGAACGCGAACTTTCCGAGCTTGATGAGACCGATCTTCGCGCTGCCGTCGCGCTCAAGATCTTTGCAGAGGGCGCGCAAATTTTTACGCGCGAGCTGCAACACTCCAACTAGTTTGAGGAGCAGTTGCCCAAAGCTCCGATCCGGATCACGTTTCAGCAAACCAAAAGCGCCAGGAAGAAGCTCGCGCTTTCGCGAGAGCTTCAAAAGCGAATGCGATTTGCGGGCAGACTTGTCCAGCAGGCAGAATTGCCCGAGTATTCGATTCAATTAAGTGTCATCACCATGGATGATGATGAAATCCTCGCACTGAATAACTCCGTACTAGGTCATGACTGGTTTACCGATATCTTGACAGTCGAGATCGAGCGCGAGAAGGATGCGCTTGAAGCTGAGATTTATCTCGGCGTCCAGCAGGCTCAAGCAAATGCCCTTAAGTATCGAAATTCGATCGAGGACGAACTCATCCGCCTAATCGTGCACGGAATGCTCCATTTGGCTGGCTATGACGACCACACTCCGGAAGGGAAGAAACGAATGCGCCAAAGAGAGCGTTTTTTTATCAGGAAGAGTGTGCAAGCGTCATAATTAGCGTGGCGCGTCAATTGAACTAACATCTGTCTATAGATGATTTCGCCCCATATTGTAGACACTATCGTTAGTACTATTATCGTTTTTTAAGCTATTGCCCAAAGAAGGAGGTACGAGATGAACATGGAAGACATGCCGGAAAGACGGCTACAAGCGCACGAGCGCATCATCGAGATCCTCGTTTATATTTTAGCCGAAATGCGCAAGCATCAGCAACTCGCTGATATCGATCTGGGGCAGCTATCCCAACGCGGATTTTCCCAGACCGAGATCTCAACCGCATTTTCCTGGTTGTTCGACAAAATGTCGCCTTCACCGGATCTATCAGCGAGCGTAGAATTTCGCCCGTCGAACAAGTACGTACCTGCGGATGGCTCGATCCGGATCTATCATGATGTAGAACGCTCGGTTCTTACGACAGATGCGCAAGGATATCTGATGCAGCTCCGTGAGCTCGCTATCATATCTTCAGCCGAGATGGAAGCCGTGATCGACCGGATCATGATGATGGGAATTTCTCCGATCGGTATTGCCGAAGTGAAAGAACTTGTCGCAGGTCTGCTCTTCGATTCCGAAGACCAGTCACGCGGCCTCAGCCGAATGATGCTGAACCCGACGGATACTATTCAGTGAGTATAAGTGACTCCGAAGAAACCCCCGAATGTTATACGTTCGGGGGTTTTGCTTAATAGCTGATTATCTCCGCAAACGAGTACCTTCCTTTAAGACAAGAGAGAGTCCGGGGAATGTTTTTGTTCCGACAAGTGATGCTTAAGGCCCTTTAGTCGCGTGTTCAGTGCGGTGATTTGCCCAGGCGGATAGGAAAAAATTATGGAAGAGAAGATCGAAGGAGAGAAAATCGCGAAGAAGAAACCAGCCGTAAAGCGAGCCAAGCGTGCGCCTGCTAAATCCCCTGCGAAAAGCTCGCGGGTTGAGCGAGCCCCGGCAAAGAGCGGGAAGATCCTCGTCATCGTCGAATCGCCCAGCAAGGCCCGTACGATCAATAAGTATCTAGGCTCAGACTATATCGTCGAGGCCTCCGTCGGTCACGTAAAAGACCTGCCAAAATCAAAGCTCGGCGTGGACGTCGACAATAATTTCGTCGCCCAGTACATCACCGTAAAAGGAAAGAAGGATATCATCGATCGCCTGAAGATGCTGGCGGCGAGCGCGAAGGAAGTCCTGATCGCGACCGATCCTGACCGCGAGGGTGAGGCCATTGCGTATCATCTCGCCAATGAGGTCCGCCCAAAGAATAGCAATATCAAGCGTGTGCTCTTTACCGAGATCACGAAGTCCGGCATCCAGCAGGCAATGAAGGAGCCGCGCGAAGTCGATCATGATATGTTCGAAGCGCAGCAGGCACGCCGCGTCATGGATCGCATCATCGGCTATCAGGTCTCTCCTATTCTCTGGAAAGCATTTGTTGGCTCGGCTGCCGAGTCGTTGTCGGCGGGTCGCGTGCAATCAGTTGCGCTACGTCTGATCTGCGAGCGTGAGGAATCGATCACGCGCTTTCAGCCGATCACCTACTGGAATCTGTGGGCCGACTTCTCTACCGAATCAACCGAGTTTCCGATCCACTCGCGGCTCATCGCAGTCGATGGGTTCGAATTCAAGAATCCCGAAGGCAGCGCGCAGGATCTGAAAGAAGATGCGCGCGGGACGTTCATTGGCGATGAGGCGACGCTGCGCGGCTACGCAAACGATGCGAAGACAAAGAGCTATCGCATTGCTTCGCTAACGAAGCGCGAAGTTCGACGCAATGCGCCACAGCCATTCATCACAAGTTCGCTGCAAGCGCAGGCTTCGGCAAAGCTTCGGTTCAATCCGAAGAAGACGATGCGCCTCGCGCAGAAGTTATATGAAGGCGTTGACATTGGTGATGGCCCAACAGGTCTCATCACCTATATGCGTACCGACTCCACGCGCATCTCGCAGGAAGCACGCGACGAAGCGATCGCGTACATTGAGAAAAATCTTGGCGCCAACTATGTCGGCCAGGAGCGCAAAGACAAGAAGAGTAAGAACGCACAGGAAGCGCATGAAGCCATTCGTCCGACTTCACTCGTCAACGATCCGAAAAATCTTCGCAGCTATCTTGAAGCGCAGGACAAAGATCTCTTCGCGCTCTATGATCTTATCTGGCGCCGCTTTTTGGCTAGCCAGATGGCACCTGCCGTGATGGATCAAACGACAGTCGAGATCGAGTCCGTCGAAACGACCGGAAGCAAGTATCGCTTCCGCGCCACAGGCACCGTCGTGACCTTCCGCGGATTTTTGCAGATGCTCGACGACGACGACGAAAAGCCAACTGCTGCCGAAGACGATGAGAAGCGTTTACCAAATGGCATTCAGCAAGGTCAGGGCGCTAACCTCGAAGAACTCCAGCCGCAAAAAAGCGAGACAAAACCACCGGCGCGTTTTTCTGAATCTACACTCGTCAAAGAATTAGAATCACTTGGCATCGGTCGCCCGAGTACCTATGCTTCGATCGTCGGTACGATCCAGGACCGCATGTACGTCACGCAGGAAGATCGACGGCTTCGACCGACTGAACTCGGTGTCGATGTCAATCGTGTACTGGTCAAGAGCTTCCCCGAGATCTTTAATGTCGATTTCACCGCGCGCATGGAAGGTGAACTCGATACGATCGCAACTGGCGAGCGGACCTATCCTTCCGTCATGAGCGACTTTTATATTCCGTTCAAGCAGGTGCTCGATCAGGTCGATGAGCGCCTCTCCGAAGAATTAAAAGCGCAGCCGTGCCCGAAGTGCCAGGCAACCGAAACGGAGATCAAGCAGGGACCGTGGGGCATGTACCTGGAGTGCAAAGCCTGCGGTAAGAAGACATCGCTCAAATCTGTCGGCAAACCTGAAGCTGAAAAAACCGGCGAGACGTGTCCAGAGTGTAAACTCGGTGAGCTTATCATTCGCTCAAGCCGATTCGGTAGATTTGTTGGCTGCAATCGTTATCCGGAGTGCAAGTTCACTCGCGCAATTCCAAGCGGCATCAAATGCCCGAAGTGCGGCACCGGCGATCTTATCGAACGTCGCGGCGGAAAACAGAAGCGCCAATTCTGGGGCTGCTCGAATTATCCCAAGTGCGATTTTCTCTCGAACGACAAACCGATCAATCAGCCCTGTCCCGTCTGCAACAATAACTGGCTAGCCACAAAATGGACCCGTGGCCGAGGCGAGTTCATCAAATGCCCCGCCTGCAAACGCGAGTTCGACGAGAAGATGCTCGAGATCGTGAAGGAAGAGGTTGAGGCGGATTAACGACCTGATTCGCGATTGTCACTCAGATTTCAAGAGCCCTTCATGACGAAGGGTTCTTTCTTCTTAAAGTAGGCGGTCCTTGGTGAATGGAACATCCTCATGAAATGGGTTGTACATGAGTGTAACTTCTCCTGGTTAGTTGGATTCATGTAGTAGCGATCCACTTCTTTCCGCCACGGCAATGATCAAATCATTATTCTGGTCTTTCGCATTGCTTCTGGGAGTCACTTCAGCTTGCTCCTCCGCTCGAGCACAATCGTGGCAGAAATCCGCGCACTTTGATGGCTTCATCAATAATGTTTCTTTTGTCAATTCTCAGTTGGGATTCGTTGGCATGGGTGTCCCACCGGGCGGGCCGCTGAATTGCACCGCAGCTATTTTTCGAACTTCCGACGGAGGCATAACCTGGACAGCGGCTACGATACCTGAGTCTTGTATGGGTTGCGTGACAAAAATTTTCATGCTCGACGAGACCAACGGTTGGGCCAGCTTCATTCCCGAACAATGCAATAGCAGCAATTGCTTGTGGAAGACCGTCGACGGAGGATTGACATGGACAGCAGTGCAAGAAACCGGCACCGCCTCATGCGTCTACAAGACTCCCGCTGCGCTGATCTATACTGATCTTTTTGGTCAAGGCAAAGCTTCGATGGATGGCGGAGCTACATTCCCCACAATGCTCTCCTCGGGCGCGAACGGCATCGACTTCGTGGACGATCAGCACGGCATTGCTACAGTCTATCGCGGCCAGGCCTGGCAGCAAACTTCTGATGGCGGAAAGACATGGAATCAGATCAACATGAACATTGAATCGTGGAGTGTCTATGGAGTCAAGGGCACATCAACGTTCTACGCTGCTCCGGAGGGGCCGACCAATGGCACTGCGTATCAACCACAGGTACTGCGCTCCGAAGATTACGGCGCGACGTGGATCCAGACATCCACACTTCCATTCGTTACAACCGGAACGTTGGTTGGCATCGGAGAATCTGATCTCTACATTCAGGTCTGTGGAAACTGTACAAACCTGTTTCACGGGATCTATCATTCAACCGATAGAGGTGTAACGTGGGATTCACTCGGCGGCCCTGCCACCAATGGTGATACGCGATTTTGCACAGTGGAGAATTCCTGCGCGCTCGGAAATATCATTTACGCTTTCGATCTTAGTGGCAATCTTTTTAGATACTCAGATTCGAATACTGCGAACGCGCATTTGGCGGTTACGATTTACCCGGATCGGAAACAAACCGTAAAGCCATTCACTACGGCGCGTGTTCCAGTTAATGTGGCGCTGCCACACGCTCTGAGAGCTGACACGCTGAAGGTACAGTCGATCGACTATTCGCTCGCATACAATTCTGATCTTCTCGACATCCCCCAATCCAAACTCAACTTCTCTTATTCTCCCCCAACCGGTTGGGCCTTCAATAAAAATTCGAGCGTAGGGACCAACTTTCTTAACATGCATGTCGATAACCCATCACAATTGCCGATCACGGATTCGCTTCCGCTCGGCGTAATCAACTTCGGCACGTATCCAGGCAACGCGAAGTCGACGCTCGTTAAACTTAATTCGCTGACCTTGCACCTGCCAACTCGTTCCCTTTCTTTCTGTGTGGGATACGAAGGTGATTTTATCGTTAACGTTGTTATCGATCAATCAAGCGTGAAGTCGTTAGCATCAGATCTTGCACGACTTTCAGTTCATCCAAATCCTTCTTCCTCAAAGGTACTCCACATATCGCTAACGCTCGCAAGAGAGGCTTACACCAGCATTTCGCTCCTGAACATTCTTGGGAGTGAAGTCTACTCAGAACATTCCGACGAGCGCTTCAGCGCAGGTGAGCACGACATATCGATCCCAACCGACCGTCTACCTGCTGGCAGCTATTATCTTAGGATCAATGCCGGTGGAGAGATTTTGTCGCGGAAGATCGCAATTGTGAAGTAGAGCGACACTCAATCGCGAAGGACAGGCCCCCGCCCCGACATATGGTTGCGCGGTTTGCTGATCTTCGATGTAACTCTTCTCCGAGAAGCATGTTGATTCAAGACTGAGATCCTCTGATTGCGGTTGTGCCTTCATTATCCTCTTAGGCCCGTATGAAACGCTACCTTACTACATTCCTTTTTGCAGCATCGCTGGCCGGGCTGGCAGATCCAGCGAAGTGCGATGCCCAGTGGAAAAGACTATTCAGCCGAGGAGGGATTAATTCAATTTATTTCCTCGATTTACCGGGTCCACCGCGAGTTGGATTTGTGACTGGGGGCGATTCAGTATTCTTCAAAACGACAGACGGTGGGCAATCATGGAAAAAGATTTCCCTCCTTCATTCTGCAGTCCTACGATTTACAGACTTTGCATTTAAGGATAGCTTGAACGGTTGGATGTCGGTCGCTTGGACCCTCGATACGTTATATAAGGATGTCTTCAGAACTTCGGACCAAGGCGATTCCTGGCAAGTGGTCCCTTCCCCAAACAGTCTAACCTACGATATTTATTACGATTCTAAAACCCAAGGTCTTTTCACTTCTTCTATCGGATATCAGGGCTGGAGCTATCGGTCGTGGGATGAGGGTAAGACTTGGGAACCGATGGTGGGCACTAGCGACAAGATCACGGCGGGATTCGCGTTCGCCTCTCCGGACTCTGGCATTATGGCATATGGGATTGCACCCTCGGAACCCCTCCCTTGGTTTCGCACCTTTGACGGAGGGCATACCTGGTCATCCTGCAGAATCGACAGCGCCGCATGGCAGCCGTTAGCAATTTCAGGCCAGACTTATTTTGCGTTGACGGTAATGGGCACAGTTCTCAGGACAGATGACACTTGGAACACCTGGAAAGTTTTACATCAATTTCCATGGCCTTTCTCAATCATTCATAATACAGAGAAATATCCTACCACTGGTTGCATTCGTGGCACGCTGCACAACCTTGTGGTACAAACGGCTGATGGCTGTTACCGCTCTACTGACGAAGGATTGACGTGGAGCTACCTATGCGGCCCAGTGTCAAACATTGTCAATGAGGACCGCTTTTACGCGAAGGACAACTTTATTTATTGTGCGGTGGAGGACGATTCTACCGGTATTTCCAGCCTGTGGCGACTCGATCTCGATTCTATGAATTCGAAAACGCCAGACCTTTCCTCGAATTTCTCTAATGGTATAAAACAATTGAGCCTCACTCCAGGTGATAGCGTTCGGCTCGTGTTCGATTCCCAGACTGATATGTTTCCGGACTCGGTCCATCTAGTCATTCGCTTCGACCCGGACGCGCTTAGCTATCGAAACTCTTCGATGCCCTTTCAGTGGACGCTCACTGCTTCGAAAAGCTCTGGACTTCTCGATCTGTTATACATTAATGACACAAAGGCGACAGAAGGGAAGAAGTATCTTCAACCAAGGACATTAGCCATTACATTCAATAGCACGTTATCCAAATCTTCCACGCAGATTTTTGTTGAACGCACACAGGTGCTTAGCCATCAATTTAATTCAGAGTGTCTTGGATACTACGCTCCGGCTGATACGCTTAATCTCACATTTACCGGTTGCGGAGATTCGACTCTCCTGAACTTCATGCAGTCAGGTAAGGTCACTTTTGAGATTGTCAGCCTCCGGCCAAACCCGACGACAGGCAAAGTTCACATTGACTTAAAGAATAAGCTTGATTTCCCAATATGCGCTCAAGTCATCAATGCGCTTGGTGTCGTAGAGAAGGAAGAAGCATGGAAGACTGGCGAGATAACACTCGATGTCAGATCACTTCCTAGCGGAGTATATTACCTTCGTCTCTCCCAAGCGGACTGTGTTCAGACGAGAAAAGTTGTGGTGCAGCGTTGACGGCGACGACACCTTCTATTTTCACGAATTAGCGTGTTACCAATGTGCGTGATTGCCTAGATTAACTAGTTGTCCTAATTATTTTATGCCCTCATCCAATGACCATGATTAGAACTCAGTCCTTCCTCGCAAGCATGTCGATCTTCCTTCTAGCAATTCCAACCTTGCTGATGGCTCAACACTCACCATGGAAAGAAATACTCAAGATCAAGGCCGACAGCGCCCAGTACAACTTCGTCGATGTTTCTTTCTCGGATGCGAGAAACGGGACTGCTCTTGGCTGGTCGCTCGATGATAGAAACACTTTTGGCGGTTATACCACGGTTCTGAAGCGCACGAAAGATGGAGGAAAAACGTGGATCTCTCAAAAGTCTCCGGTCTGGAGTGGAATTACGATCAAGGAAGCAAAATTTCGAAAGATCGTTGCAATCGATTCCTTACACCTTTTTGCAGTCGGCGATAGCGGACTTATCATAGCTACCAGCGACGCTGGTGAACATTGGTCTCAACAAGATTCGATGCATAAGTGGAGCTATTGGGATGTCAGTTTTTGCGATCCTTTAAACGGAATTGCATGTGCAAACTATGGCATTATTGCAATCACTTCGGATGGCGGAAGCTCCTGGGCCTACAACAATAACGTTTATCAGTTTGCCCTTCAATCTGTCTGTGCGATCAGTCCCAAGTGCTTCTATGTCTTTGACTCTTTCTATGGAAAAATGCTGCGCACATTTGATCGCGGTAAAACTTGGGATACGATTCAGGCGATTAGTGACTACTTTATTGCAAGCAGCGGGAAGCAGATTCAGGAGTCTTTGTTTCTGGACAGTCAGACCGGCTTCGCGGTAGGCTTTAGTTACGAAAAGGGATTCAATGCCTTCATAATACGCACCTCTAATGGGGGCCTTTCTTGGGATACCGTTTTTGACCGCGCAATTTTCAGCAACTCCTACCCTCAATCGATTGCTTTTGCGGATAAGCTTCATGGTGTTGCGGCCGCAGGCAGGGGAGTACTGATGACAAGCGATGGCGGCCTCACCTGGACTGAGGATAGCATTACGACTGTGTCCAATGATAACGGTCGGGGCGTTGCCTATCCTTCGCTTGGCAGAATGTTTGTCTGTTCATCGGAGGGATTCGTAGGTTCACTTGTCGGGTATCTTCCCTCCCAGGGAGTAGTTGAGAATTCCCGCGCTCCGCAAGAACTTGAGGCCCATCCTAACCCCTCGCCGAGTGAGATTCATGTCCACCTCTTGGCGAGTGCTGCCTTATTTGATATAGCTCTTAGTGATATGTTAGGCAGGACGGTGAGGCACATGCTAAATGTTCGTGGAGCGGACATTACAATTCAGCGTGAAGGACTACCGTCGGGTACCTATATGCTAAAGGTCAGCTCGGGAGGTTTGATACTTCGATCGAAGGTGGTGCTAAAGTAACTTCCATACTCCAATCTTAGATCGTTGTGAAATAAGATTCAGGATTCGAGCGCTATGAGCTATCTTTGGCTCATGAAAAAGATTGGCTTTGTTTTTCTCGGGGCGATGGTTTTGCTATCGCTCCTCCTAACACTCTCCCACGCCCAAAAGCGAAACGACGGCAAACTTGTCGTTCCGATCGGCTATGAACGCTACGACTCCATTCGCTTCGACGTGTTCGGACTTGAGTTCGCGCGCTGGGTTTTTACCAATGCGCATGCGAATAGTCATCGATACACGAACTACCCGTGGGAGAGTGCGATGGCTTCCGTTAATCCGGTTGTGAATGCGTATGGTGATTCTGTCCAGGCCACGTTCGAAAGTGATTTTGAGGATTTCACTGATACGACGATCGTCGCTGGAAAGCGGAAAGGGATCTATTGCCCGATGACCCGCCTGCAGCCTGGGTTTACTGCAATCAACACAGCTTACAAGTCGAGAGCGTTTTACCCATCACCCTTTGGAGCAGAAGATTTCTATTTTGCCCGCGGCAATTATTGGCGGTACAACGATGTGAATTTTAATCCGGTGGCATCGTGGCACAACTCAACCTACGATACGAACGACATCTCTCCCTATTGCGAGTATCCGTCAACACACTCCTATGTTATCGATACCTACACAACGAAAAACTATAATGGCACTAGCGACACGCTGGTCCATTGTGGAGACAATGGAAGAGTCATACTAGGATACTCGGATAACAGGCGAGCGGATGAACTCCTGCGAGTCCATCCGAGCATATTTTTTCATGGCACAAAGCCTGACACCGCGAAGACGTTTTCGGTCACGCTTGATTTTAATATCGACGACCGCACGATGGACAACACACTTGCTGACGGAAGACCCGACAGTCTGCTTCCGCTCATTGTGTTGCAAGTGCTCTTCAAACCGGGAGTGGATGCCAACTATCCTCGTGGGCAGCCGATTCTTCCATTTGTCCCATTCAAGGATTCCTCTCATCCGAAAAACGCAGGATGGTACAAGGTTGCCGAGTCGGTTGTAAACAAACACATTTACGATTCGCTTGACTGGTCGTGGAAGGCGGAGGACACGCTGCAGGATGACTTGGCCTCGCATAGCTGGCGCTTCAAGCAATTGCATATCCTGCTCGCGGACATTCCTCCTTCAATGCGCTCGCTGATGCACGTAGATTCGAATGATGCGGAGTTTGCAGAATGGGGCCAAGGCTCAGGAAGCCTCACGATAACCTCTGCGCAAACACCCGACGCGCTGGTCGGAGCTGATCCGAGCGCGGATCAACGAAAGGCATATATCGAGATACGAATCTTATCGACCTATCGCGCAACTGTGCGCGTGCGCGGTCTTGATTATCATGACACGATCGTCGACAAGTTCTTATACCGAAAGCGAATTGCAGGCACGCTCGACTCAACTCACTCTTGCAATCCCGACGGCTCGATCGGTGGTTATGACGATTCGGTCGCGGCGCGACTGGCAATATCAACTCCATTCGATGGCTTAACGCGTGAGTACATGATGAACGACACGGATCCGAACAATGGCTTGATTGGGCCGCTCTCAGTTCCGATGCTTGCCTATCTTGACTTCATGGGCACAAAGCGGAATCTCCATGCCCGCTGGCGCGAACAGGATGACGGTCGCAACACGCTGCAATTCCGACGTTGGCGAATGAGCTTCGATGGTGAGTGTCCATCGCTTTTCGAGAACCAATTCACATTCTTCGGCGGACTGCTCGGCTCGAGCGGCTGCCTCGTCTTTCCCGAGGACTACGTGTACCACACAACGCTTGACGCGCGCAATATTCGCTTCCCATCAGCCAATGACACGATCGTCGGAATGATTATTGGCAGAAAGAGCAAGGCAACCGCTGATCAAGACTCTCTGGCTGCTTACCGTCTTTACGAACAGGAGACTTCGTTCTTCAGCGACTACGCAGGCAAGCTCCGCGGCAGCAACCGCATTGCACTTTGGCATCCGAATAAAAAACGGTTTGCCATTGATGCAGACCTTCAGAATTGGGCGATCATCCATCCGCGACTGCTCTCCATCGATACTGTTCATCATCTCTATCACTTTGATAGACGCTTCGGGTACAACGGTGACGTTAATCTTCAACGCCCGACAACTCCAGAGGAAATCATGGCAAGCGGATTTGTGATGCAGGCTGAAGGCATCCCGTCGTTTACGAGCGCGCAGGGACTTGGTCTTGGAATCTTTGGCGGCGGATCGCCCGGAATGTATGGCGTTGCAATGCGCACATCGGCGACAGTCGATAGTATTCGATTAACGCATGGCTATAACGTCGGCCATGAATATAGCTGGCGTCCACCCAAATTCCAGAACGAGTGGACGAAAGCGGACACATCCGATCTATGCGGTGATCTTCCACCTTTTTATGTCGGCTATTCGAATACCTGGCGCGCAAGCAATCGCCTGCTTTCGAGAATCAATGCCAATTACGATTCGACCAATGGCCGCAAGTGTATGCATCCATATAAATATCTGACATGGCTTGACGCGTACTCAAATAGCCGTGTGCAGAACGATCACTATGGGTACGGCGACTCTACAAGCAAGTCGAGGGCATTTCTGAAGATTGTAAAGACACAACGAGTCAATCCCTGGCAACGAGGCGCGAGCGGCGGTTATATCGATTCGGTTGGCAAGTTCGATACACCGGAGCAGAGTTTCGTTGAAGTCGGAATGTTCAAGGATTCAATTTCGAGGACGATGATCAATCGAGCAGCGATCATCGTCAACACGCGACTCTACCCATCGCTCCGCGACACGGAAGATGTAAATTACTACAATCGTGGACTTGATTCGCTTAGCATGTGTCACACGATCTATGGCCACATCGATGTACGAAAGATCTATATGAAGATCGACACCTCTCAGCTTGACCCGGTCTTTCGGTCATCCAATTATGTAGTTCGGGATCTCTGGCATCCGGAAGCAACCTGGCTTGTGAAAGCAGCGTCGGAATTCGCGGTTTACATTAAGCCGGGCGATGCGAAGTTTCTGTACTTCGAGAAGGCGGTGTCGAAGTCTGCTGAGACTCAGAAAGTTGGGAGAAAGGGAGCTCGCTAACGCGAGCGAGCCTGAATCACCGTGTCGCCGGTGAACTGCGTTGTCGAAACGCCGATGCGCTTGCCCTGTGGCGAAATGATGGAAGCAAAATGTGATCGTCTAACGGAAATGTTCAATGCTTGTGAATCCGTCGCCAGCTGCACAAAATTTGGAGGAAACACAACTGCCCCGGTATCAGGCACTATCATCGTGACGTAATAAAAATTCACTACTAAGGAGTCTCGAGAAAAAAATTTCTCATAGCGCATTGTAAACCCTTTCGAAATCACGATCGTATCTGGAAGCGTGAACTTTCCAAAATCTCCGAAAGCTGTTTTGGTTGCGAAAGAAGAACCTGCAAAATTGGAGTAGCTGAATTCCATGCTATCATGCGATCCATAGTAGGCAGCAATATGGGTAGCGGTATCAATGCCGATATAAACTTGCGGCGACAAAGACATTGCTTCTCCCGAACACGCGTGATATAATAAGTCGGTACCGTTGATCGACACGTTTCCAATCTGCACGGCTAAACTATCTACGTTGAAAGCGGCCCTTACGCTTGCATCGGCCCAAGGATAAAATGACTCAGCTTCACCCATCCAGGACTGCGTCCGCCGAATTGTGATTCCTACATCGTACGTTTCGCCTTTCACAGAATCATTAGTAAGACCAAGCCCACGCTGAACGCCAGAAAATCCGCTGCAACGAACAATAGGGTCGGTCTGAAAATAGGCTTTGCAAATATCAGGAAAGATGTCACGCTTCTCAGATGGCTGAGTCACGCAGGACGCGAGTACCAATAGCACCCAAATCGAGATCCCAAACATATGGGTTCTATTTGGACCACTCTTGTTTCTACCAGCGAGTTGCATGTTTGAATATTCAGGATAGCACTATATGAGGGCACTGTTGAGCATTCAACCCGCATAGGTACTTTAAGTTGCGGGAGGCCCAGACCGAAAGATCGAATTGATTAATTAGCTTTTTGATTGTCGAAGGAACCGGAATGCAGCAGTTTTATGTTTAATATAGCGTTGTCCGGATTTCCTCTTTTTCATGCTCACTCAAAGATCGTAGCCCGCGCCACCTTAGGTCGGGCGAGACGCCCGACCCACGCGAGCGTGTTCAGCCTCCCCGTGGATTCCCGCCTTCGCGGGAATGACAGGCAGGCAGGTCTAAGCGCGAAGCGCTGTAAAGAGTCGATCCTGTCATTCCCGAGAATGCGGGAATCGAGGGGCAAGTATGAAGTATGAATCTCTCCCTTAGTTTTCTCTACGAAGGAGATTTATGAATTTCGGATTTACACACACAGGAGCAGTTCTCGATTTCAGCTTAAAATCGAGGTATTGTGCATCCGGCCTCAGTCGCGCGTGCCCGCTTTCCGTCCTCATGATTGTCAGAATCTTGGCAGCAGATCCACCATTCAAGGGCACGCGCGGCGTGGATGGATTATGAATAAGTTTATACATTTTGGGGAAGTAGTCGGTGGCCAGTGGTCGGTGGGGGGATCGGGCACTTTAGACCGCTAAAGATCAGCCAACATGAATGTCGCTCTTACACACGCACCCCCACTGACCACAGACCACTGGCCACTGACCACTTCCCCAATTCTTTCCCGGCGCGAGGACAATTATCGCTTTCCTGTGTTATCTTGCTACCTACGGCTTGCTCTTTGCTGGGGTTTAAAATGATGACTTTTCCCGTCACGAATTTGCGGACTGCCCCGTTGGCCTCTTAACGTGCTTCATGGAATACGATTTTTATAAGGAATTTCCTCGGTGGCTCCGCAGCTTCCTTGAATATTTGGAGCACGAGCGTGATGCAAGTCCGAAGACGATCGAAGCATACGAAGGCGATCTCGTCGATCTCTATCGAATTCTGAAATCCGAACATTTACAACTTCGCGGCACCCACGACGATCTTGCAGTGCTTCGGCGTTATTTAATGGTTCTTTCCGAAGCGGATGACTCTGGGCACCGCATGAAGGCGAGCTCCGTCGGACGAAAGCTCGCTGCGGCGCGGAGCTTCATTAAATTTCTTGTGCGTACCGGTGTCTTCGAATTCAATGCTGCGAGATTGATACGGACGCCGAAGTCCGAGAAGCGTCTGCCGAATGTCGTCTCCGAACGAACGATGGCTGCGGTGCTTGCGCCGACCGATTCGCTCGGTCTCGAAACGCTTCGCGATCATGCTGTCCTCGAGTTACTCTATTCCAGCGGACTTCGCCGTTCGGAATTAACCGGTGCAAACATCCGCGATCTTGATCTTGAGCAGGGGACGCTGCGCGTGCTTGGCAAAGGGATGAAGCAGCGCGTCGTGCCAGTAGGAGCGAGTGCGGTAGATGCGCTTAGGCAATATCTCGCCGTGCGAGCCGGTCATAAATCGGAAGATGCCAACGCGATTTTTATTTTAGCCAACGGCCGCCGCATGGCGCCTCGCACGGTTTATTATATTGTATCAAAGGCCTTTGCGAACTCACCGGATGTTGCGCGCGCGCATCCGCATATGCTGCGACACACGATGGCAACGCACCTGCTCGATAGAGGTGCCGACTTGCGTGCTGTCAAAGAAGTGTTAGGACACGAATCACTGCGGACCACGCAGCGCTACACGCACCTAACTGTCGACAGGCTGCGCGAGGAATATGACAAGCGTCACCCTCGAAGTGGAAGTTGACCTGATGCCAGGATTTTTCGTTTTCTGTCTAATTAAGTAATTGTATGAAAGTTCAAGTAGCAATCCGCCACGAAAGCGCTGATGGCAAGATCAAGACCTTTGTCGAAGAAGAACTAGAACGTATCAATAAGAAGTACCATCCAGATAGCGCGGAAGTTGTGATCGACCATGAAGGCCCAACAGGATATATCAAGACCGTAGAAATCAATGTCTACGTTCCGGGCGAGACGTTTCACTCCAAAGAACGATCGGATGATATTCATAAGTCATTGGACATTGCAATCAAAGCCATCGAGAAGCAATTACAACGGTATAAAGAGCTGCACATCCCAGGCCCTGCAAAAAAGCATAAGCATCCAATAGAAGAAGAGGAAGTTTGAAAAACAAAAGGGCCGCGTCGGCCCTTGTTTTTTCAAGACCTCGCAAACAGCGAACCTTTGCCACCCCTTTCCTAATTCATACTTCATAATTCATAATTCATACTTCATACTTCATACTTGCCCGACTATGGCCGATAAAGGGAGTGGGTGGCGGACTACGCCGCCGATGCGTAAGGAGTCGATCACTGTCCGTCATTTCTACGAAGCCTCGCGCGAGCGTTTTAAGCTGAAGCTGCTTGCTGGCGGGCGCGGACTCGACAATCGCATCACCGATAAGAACCTGCACCGTCCCGGGCTTGCACTGGCAGGGTATGTTGAACTCTTCACGTTTCATCGCGTGCAGATCTTCGGGAATACGGAGATCTTTTATCTGCGCTCGCTCGAGCTTCCGGAGCGGATCGAGGTCTTTAGACGGCTTGCTTCGTTCGAGGTGCCATGCATCGTTGTAACCAATGGCAACAAGCTCGATGATGAGTTGGTGAGGATCTGTGAGGAGCGAAACATCCCACTCTTCGAGACAAGCTTTGAAACAACAAAAGCGATCTTCTTCCTCAGCGATTTCCTTGAAGATCAATTTAATCTTCAAACGGTCATCCACGGGGCGTTCGTAGATGTCTACGGTGTCGGTCTGCTATTTGTGGGCCGAAGCGGGATCGGTAAGTCGGAGGTAGCGCTCGATCTTATTGAGCGTGGTCACCGGCTCGTGGCAGATGATGTGGTGATGGTAACGCAGAAGGGTGAGGGAATTCTGATGGGTGCGGGCACCGATCTCGTCCGTCATTTCATGGAGATCCGCGGCTTGGGCCTCCTAAATGTGCGTGAGATGTTTGGCATCCGCGCGATCCGGTTTCAGAAGCGCGTGGAGGTTGTTGTTGAGTTGGAGGAATGGTCACCCGATGGCGAGTACACGCGGACGGGTCTTGATGAATCAACGGTGAAGTTGCTCGAAGTAGAAGTGCCGCATGTGAAGCTGCCGATCATTACCGGCAAGAACATAACGGTCATTGCTGAAGTCATCGCGCTCAATTATCTGCTCAAGCATTATGGCTACGATGCTTCGAAAGAATTTGCCGGCAAACTCGAGAAGATCCTCATCGAGCGAAGCGAAGGCGGAAATGCCGAAGCTGGGACAGATCGCGTGATTCCGTATTTTGAGCATGACTTCGAGTGAGTGCTCAATGAGTCGCTACAACCAATCAAAGAGATCAACCTGAAATCCACGAGCACGACGGGCCGCAAAGAGCAGCATGTAGATCTTGTCGTAGGCGAGCAGGTGAACTTTCATGCTGTAACGAATGGACTTGAGTGCTACCGCTTCGAGCACAATGCGTTGCCCGAGATTGATCTGGATGAGATCGAAACAAAGACGGAGTTTCTTGGGAAGCATCTTGCAGCACCTCTCGTCATCTCCTCCATGACCGGTGGATACGCAGATGCTGAGCGCATCAATCGCGCACTTGCTGAGGCTGCGGAGGCGTATGGATTTGCGATCGGCATTGGCAGCGCTCGGCAGGCGATGGAAGACGCGACGTTCCGAAAGTCATATAGCGTGATGCGTTCGGTCGCTCCTAAAACATTTATTTTTTCGAACATTGGTGCTGTCGAAATTGCGAGACTTGCAAAAGTAGGCGAGATCACGAAGCTTCGTTCGATCATTGAACTTGTTCATGCCGATGCTCTTGCGATCCATCTCAATCCGTTGCAGGAGTTGATGCAACCCGAAGGTGGCAAGGATTTTCGCGGTGTGCTTGTTGGAATCGAGAAGGCAGTCAAGGAGCTTGGGCTCCCAATTATTGTGAAGGAAGTCGGCGCTGGCATCTCGCGCGGCGTCGCGAAGCAATTGATTGAAGTTGGAGTTCGTGTGATTGATGTCGCAGGCGCAGGCGGCACAAGCTGGGCCGGTGTTGAGATCCTTCGTCATGCCGAAGATGACCGTACGTGGCTTGATCCGTTCTGGGATTGGGGCATTCCGACAGCCGACTGTATCAAGGAGATCGCGCCGCTCACTCGGGTCCACGGCTGCTCGCTCATAGCTTCTGGAGGCATCACGAATGGTTTGGAGGTCGCCAAATCCCTGGCACTGGGTGCCGACTTGGCTGGTATCGCCCGACCGATCATCACGGCTTTCATGGAGAAGGGGGAAACTGGGCTGCGAACGTTTATTGACCACATTCTTTTTCAGTTACGTGGGGCCATGTTCCTAACGGGCTCTCGCGACGTCAAGGCATTGAAAGCGCAACCGCTCATCGTTGCCGGCTGAATCCTTTGCAAGTAGTTGCTCCATCCACTTATTCGTGTGATTTCCGACACAATCGTTGAACCTCGGCATCTCGACATAGAACGCGCCTCGATCGCCGCTGCGGCCGAAACAATGCGCCAGCAGATCGACCATGCCCTTTCCGCCAGCGTCCCAAAGGCACCCTCGAGCCTGTACGATCCTGTTCGATACATCCTCGCTGCTGGCGGCAAGCGAGTCAGGCCAGTACTTACAGGACTTGCAGCAAAGGCTGCCGGTGCCGGGCCAAATACTTCGTGGATCAGTGCCGCTGTCGCTGTGGAATTGCTTCACACCTTCACGCTGATCCATGATGACATCATGGACAAAGCGGAGAGTCGACGCGGAAAGCCCACCGTTCATATTGCATTCGGAAACGACGCAGCTATTCTATCCGGCGACGTAATGATTGCGCTGGCGCTGGAATCGCTCAGCCGCCATTCGGAACAGAGCCATGAATTGCTCGAAGAATTCAGCCTTGGGTTCAAGCGAGTATGCGAAGGTCAGGCATTCGACAAGGAGTTCGAAACGCGGCACGACATTTCGATGGACGATTATCATCAGATGATCCTGCTCAAGACCTCGAGCATTTTCGAACTTGCTGCAACTCTGGGCGCGTATGCCGCCGGAGGAAGGATCGTTGAACCACTTCGCCAGTTCGCGCGGCACACCGGACTTGCATTTCAGATGCTCGATGACTTGCTCGATCTTACGGCCGATCTTGCAGCATTTGGAAAGACGATCGGCGGCGATATCCTCGAAGGGAAACGGACGTTCCTCTATGTCGAAGCAATGGGTCAATACTCAAAAATGACTTCGGGCAATCGAACGTTGATGGATCGTATCGCTGCGCACGAGGCTACACTGGCCGATGTGCCCCTCGCCAGAGATCTTTTCGACAACCTGGGAGTGCTGCAAACAACAAGAGTCATGATTCAGAAGGAGACCGAACTTGCGCAGTCCGCGCTTCAGAAAGTGCCGAACCCGAGGGATCGAGCAGCGCTCGTTGCCTTTAGTGAGTATCTCCTTGGCAGAAATATTTGAGTTGTTCGCCCGAATTAAGGTTTTGATCAATTGAATTTGTGGTACATAGAACCGTAGAGGTAGTCAATCGAGCAGGTTTACATACAAGGCCAGCAGCAGCGATCGTCAAGCTGGCAAGCCAGTTTCGCTCCGAGTTTTTCATCGTCAAGGATGGCTTTCGAATCAATGGCAAATCGATCATCGGCGTCATGACGCTTGCCGCAGCAAAAGGATCGAAGCTCGAACTGGAATTTGACGGGCCGGATGAGGAAACCGCTGCAGAAGAGATTTCAATGTATTTCGCAAAAGGATTTGAAGAAGTAGCATAAGAAGCAGCTTAAGCAGTAGCATAGTCGGGTTTCGGACTTTTTCTTTCATGCATCACCGGTGAGCTTCACAATCGACCAGGAGTCGGAGCGGACATTACGATTTAGCGGCATCTCTGCGAGCCGTGGAATCGCGATTGGCCCAGCCTTCCGATATCAGCGTACGCTCCTCAAGGGTGAAGATCATGCAATCAGTCCGAGCGAGGTACAGCACCAGATCGAGCGATTCGAATCTGCGGTCCAGCGTGCGCGCAAAGAGATTGAGAAGATCCGACGACTTGCAGAGCAGAAAGTTGGTACTCCCGCTTCCTCGATCTTTGAAGCACAGATGATGATGGTCTCGGACGAATTCATTCTTGATTCAATTCGCCGGCGTATCAAACATGAATTAAAGCCTGCCGCGTATGCAGTCGATGTCGAGTTAAGCGAGCAGCAAGCGCTCTTGAAAGCGGGAGAGAACCCGATCATGCGCGAACGCGCGGATGATGTAGAGGATATCAAGCAGCGATTGCTTCGGTATCTGCTCGACCGCGCAAAATGGCATTCGAAAATCGATAAGCCCTCGATCATCATCGCGGAGTTTCTTACACCTGCGGATGCGATCCTTTTTTCGCGCTCCGAGGATCGCACGACTGCAGTGTTGGGATTTGCTTTAGATGGCGGAGGTGTAACGAGTCATGTTGCAATCCTCGCACGTTCGCTCGGTCTTCCGTCGGTCGTCGCACTGCACAATGCAAGTGAGAGTATTAATACGGGTGACATGGTGATCCTGGACGGCGAGCGCGGCGAGCTGATTGTCAATCCGGACCAGGAAACACTGCGAGGCTATCAGGAGGAGCAGCAGTTGTTCGCACTTGGTGCGTCAGAATCACCGATCGAAACAATCGACCCTTCGATCTCCGGCGCCAGAACGCGTGATGGTAAGCCCATAACGATCTCGATGAATCTTGAATTCGGCAGCGAGGTCGCGATCGCGGAGGCGGAGCGGACGAGCATCCTTGGTAGCGCGAAAGTGGATGCGACACGAACGCCGGCACTCGGACTAGGATTAGTCCGTACTGAGCATTTTCTGCTGCTCAACGAAGAACTGCCCACCGAGGAGGAACAGAATGCATTGTATGAAGACCTTGCGAAACGCTTCGCTCCTGCCGAGATCACACTTCGAACATTTGATGTAGGTGGCGATAAGGTTCTCGCGGGCTCTTATCGCGAGGATAATCCTTTCCTCGGCTGGCGCGGTCTCAGAATTTCTCTTGATGAACCCGAGATCTTTCTGGCACAGCTCCGTGCAATTTTGCGAGCTTCCTGCTTTGGCAAAGTGCGGATGATGTTCCCGATGGTCACGAACATCGACGAACTGCGCCGAGCACTCAAATACCTTGAACAGGCCAAATCGCAACTGACAGCGAATCGGGAGGATTTTGACGACGGTCTGCCGGTGGGAATCATGATTGAAGTGCCGGCAGCAGCTTTGCTCGCGCATGTGTTCGCTCCTCTGATCGATTTCTTTTCGATCGGTACGAACGACCTCACTCAATACACACTCGCTGTCGATCGTGGCAACGACCTGATTGCGACGATGTATCAGGAACTCCATCCTGCGGTACTTCGATTAATCCAGCTAACCATCGTAGCAGCGCATGCTGAAGGAAAAAAAGCGTGTGTCTGTGGTGAATTGGGTGGTTATCCTCTCGCCACGCCCGTGCTGGTTGGGTTGGGGGTCGATGAGTTTTCCGTTGCGCCCAGTCAGGTGCGGTCGCTAGCAGCGCGGATCCACGCCATCGATAGCACCGAGGCAGAGGCACTTGCAAACGACATTCTCAAGAATGCACAATCGCCCAACGAAGTAAAACAGGAGATCCTCACCTTCCTGGGTGATCGTCAGCTCATGACTCGCTATTCAGAAGCTATCGTCGGACCGTCTACATTCGGAAAAAAGTTGATCAAGCGATAATCGTGAGCTTCTCGGAGCGATTCCTCTTTCGTATGCGAAGGACGAGATACACGAATATCGCAGCGTTGACAGCAATCAGAGCGATCTTAAGCCAGGTAAGGTGATAGATAAGCTCATAGACTTCGAACGGTATAAAACTCGCTGTGATAATTGCCGTGAAATATTCTGCCCATCGTTTGTGCATTAGTAGCCCGATTCCTTCAGTCAAAAAGAGTCCCGAGTAGAGAAACGCGCCAGCACCAATGAGCGCAAAGTGACGCGCACTCAAGAAACCGATACTGTCTACGAGTTTGTCGAGATGATTTGATGCAGCATCGAAATGCAGTTTGTTTAGCCAGCTTTGCGTGACATCGCTTACACTCTCGTTGATGAGGCTAATCGCCCCGATTCCTACAATCAGAAACAGTACTGCCTTGACCAAACGGAAGACCGCTATCAAGGTAAGTATCGTCCTTTTTTCTTCGTGGCTCAACTGTGTATGCTTCGAACTAACCACTGTGTGAACTTTTCACGCTTTAGACAAGATAGCGTGGCAGAATCAATACAAGTTTACGAACATTGCAGAACATCGCAGGCGCTCGAGAATTTGAATTACTGCTCAACGAATCGGTCACCGCTGGTGATCTGTTGAAATTTCTTACGCCTCCTACGCACTTCTCACATTCAACGTTCGAAAATTTTCGACCGGATATTCACCATCCAAGTCAGTTGGAGGCCGTGCATTTGCTTCAGCGATTTGTGCGCCAGGGACCTGCTCAACCGAGGTCGTTTTTCAATACCCTTGTGGGGCGAGCAAAACCTACTGCAGGTCGCGGTGTTTATCTTGACGGCGGTTTTGGCGTTGGCAAAACTCATTTGCTTGCTGCTGCTTATCACGCATACGAAGGCCGGAAGGCATATCTCACATTTCAGGAGCTGATGTTCCTGGTCGGTCTGCAACGGCTCGATGTGACAATGTCTTCTCTTGCGAATTATCATCTCCTCGCGATCGATGAGTTTGAGCTTGACGATCCGGCGAATACACGGATTGCAAGCACATTACTGGGAGGTCTCATGAATCTTGGAGTTTACGTGATCACGACCTCCAACACACCTCCCGGCTCACTTGGAAAAGATCGCTTTTCGACCGGGGATTTCAAACGCGAGCTCACGCAGCTTTCCGAGCGATTCATCCAGGTGCGCATCGATGGTGAGGACTACCGCCATACACACCACGCCGACGATCACACACCTCAAACGTGGCTCAGACCAGAGGCCGCACAAGCTCTTGAGCGCTTCAATGGAAATTCGGCTCAGCATCTACGTTTGAACTTCGACGAACTCCAGCAACAGCTCGCAAGCGCGCACCCGATTCGCGTCCGTAAGGCGATCGAAATTTTTGATGCGCTAACCATCAGTAATCTTTCTGCCTTTACCCACCCTCACGATGCTTTACGCTTTGTCTATTTCATCGACAAAGTGTACGATAGTGACATCCAATTAATGATTACTTCCTTGTTGCAACCAGATGAGCTTTTCCCTCGCAGTTTGACAACAGGAGGTGACAATAAGAAATACTTGCGAACAGTCTCGAGACTCACTGAGCTTACGCACACTAAATCCAATTGACGAAAATGGGCCAGTTTGGCACCTTTTCTTGTGGGAAGCTGTTTTCAAGCGAGCAATGAGTTGCGATTGGTCTATTGTTTGATATAAGAAAGGTAAGGTTGGGATCGTAGCCTTAGGGCCTTGAAATACTTGAGGTTAGCAGTATAATCTGAAGCTCTCCCGGGTCGGCATCCGATGTGGAAGATCCGCGAAAGCTGTAACTTAAGGCAAGGAGCTCCTATGAACTTCTACGATTCGGGGCCTTCATAAATCTACTCAGATTGGGTGATTATTGCTCACTGGGAAAATAGTTGTATTTGGATGTGACCGCGAGATTATTGAAATGCGTCGCGGAACACGCACTCAGGAGGAAACACGGTATGCTTTATGTTGAACGCAACAATGCGATGGGTTCAGGCCCTCAGTCATCTTCGCCACGGAGAGCGGACGACCGCTCGGGATCTACGATGCAAATGCCCGGCAGCCCAGCAGGAATCTCTGAAGTTTCGCATCAGCCAGACATGAATTTGGCAGGTAGCGATTCTTCTCGTCTCGATTATCGCGATGACCTTCGCGATTTACTCGACAAGGCTCATGCAGAACGCGGCCTGACTCGGTACCGTCTTTGCAAGCAGATGGGTATCGATAGTGGTACGCTTTCCAATGTACTTGCCAAACGCAGACATTTTTCACTGGAGAAGCTCGAGCAGATTCTCGGACTTCTGGGGTATCGCCTATCCTTTACACAGATGGACACAGGCGTCGCAGCCTGAGAAACCAGGTGAAGCTGTAACGAAAAGAGCTCATGCG
>JABDDM010000020.1:0-1605 GCA_013287605.1 Ignavibacteria bacterium
GATCGCGGCTGCCGAGCCGCCGGTCGATGCGCTTATCTCGATCGACGATTTCAAACGAATTCAACTCCGCACAGCGACAGTTGTCGAAGCTGAGCGAGTCCCGAAATCGAAAAAGCTGTTGAAGCTCCAGATCACGGTCGGCACCGAGCAGCGTCAGATCGTTGCCGGCATCGGCGAAAAATATTCTCCCGAAGAGTTGATCGGCAAGACGGTCGTAGTAGTAGCGAATCTGAAGCCCGCGAAGCTAATGGGGAATGAGTCGCAAGGCATGCTGCTCGCAGTTAATGATGCGAGCGGGGTTGTTTCGCTTGTTACATCAGAGCGGGAAGCGGCCACGGGGTTGGAGGTGCGGTAGCGGTTCTTTGATGGTGTTTTCAATCTGCCATCAATAGCGAGTTTGATGGCAGATTGATTATCAAGCACTAACGAATCTCAAAAATCCGGCTTCCACTCACCTAGAATAATGTTGAGGAGCACAAGCAGCATCATAAGGCTGCCAATACTTCTCATCATTCCCATCGCCTTACGAAGTTCGGCACTGGCACCTTTGGAGGCGTTCGTTCCGGCCATTTCGGATGCGATCATCACGTCGATCTTCTTTCCTTTTGGTATCATGATAGCGAAGGAAAGAAGCAAGAGGATCACAAAATCAAGTTGTTTGATTGCGAGCCAGTTCAATGTGCCGAATGGAAACCATCCGAGGTGCATCATCCCGACATAGGCGCCACCGGTTAGCAGAATGCCAATGCCGGAGACACTGCCTAAGACTCTGCCCAGCAGCGCCTGGATCTTCATCGTTGGAAGCTCTGCAAACGTACCGCGTTGCTTAGCGGCCTGGCCAGCAATGATCAAGTTAGCGATCCCAAGCGAGATCCATGTGCCGGCGAAGATGATATGTAATATGAGAAGAACAGTACTCATGTTTGTTTCTTACAATGTGCGAAATGAAGAAGAGAATGAGCAAAGATAAGCTTAACGTGTAGGAAAACCTATAGCAGGCTTGGGTGCCTCGGCGGTTTCAAGCCGCGTCTGCTCGTATCCTCTTCTTCGGGCGACCACCCGATAATCGAACGTGGCATTCGAACTACCGGACTGATTTTCGATCACGTCGAAGCCAGCATCACCTTTCACAACATAGACTCCCTTCGTCTCGCCATTCATCTCCAAGAAGACCATCATAGGATGACTCTGATCGATCGTCACGGTCTTCAGGAAGATCGGATCAAGGACAACATGACCATGACCCGCTGTTAACGTGCCGGTGCCGTAATCGGTGAACATGACTTCGGCAGCTTCTTCACAATAAAGCTTCCGCCAATCGCCAGCAGCAGCATCGATCGGCACGACCGCAGATTTCGTCCCCGTTGCCGTCTGATTCCCGCTCGTATAGATGCCGTTGCCTCCCACAAAGTACCCGGAATAGGCGCCACTTGAGGCACTACCATAGATCGCAGCGTATCCACCGGTGTTGTTTGAAACTCCACAAACGCCATAGTAGCCAGAGCCCATCACGCCGCAACCTGCCGTGCCGGAAGTGCTTCGTCCATAGACACCAGCGGAATTGTTAAACGACGCACCGATTTTTCCGACCACACCGAATGCCGA
>JABDDM010000020.1:1615-2012 GCA_013287605.1 Ignavibacteria bacterium
CGAAAATACTGAGCTCGTGCTCAAATTTTCGCCGACCACTGCGCCGTTTGCGAGCGCGAGCGATGATGTCGAGATCGACTCGCCTCTGAGGCCAATTCCATTCGTAGTTGCCAGGGTGTTCTTCGACTCAAATGCGATGCTGCTAGACGAACTTCCAGAATAAGGCAGAGATAACGAAGTTGAACCGCCAGAGCCCGACACGGCCGAAGTCAGTCTGCCATTGAAGTCAACTGTGATGGTAGGGTTGGTATAGACTCCGGGTGTAACGCCGCTCGCTTTCAACGTCGGATCGGGGTAGCTGCCGGTCAGATCGCCTCCGGCATTCCCTGATGGCGGAAAATCTGTCGGCGGATTCGAGATTTTCGACCACTCGACAGACAGGATCTTACTATTCGTT
>JABDDM010000020.1:2022-35411 GCA_013287605.1 Ignavibacteria bacterium
ATTCGTTACAGCGCCATCTGCAATCTTTGGACTCGTGATCCCTGCCGAGGCTATTCCTATCGTCGGCTGCGGACCCGATGGATTGGTGATGACAAGCGGAGGATCCGACTTCAGAAGCGTGATCGCGCTTGCCGAAGGGTTGAGCGAATATGGCGAGGATGTGAGTGGTGTCCTCGGACTCAACTCACTATTTCCATCAACGGATACGCCGAGAAACATCTGACGATCGAAGACGACGGAATCTGGAATTGAATCGAGCACGGTTGAAAACATGCCACTCGACGTCACGAGACTCGTGCTCTTTGAGTAGAGCACGACCTTCCCGGTTCGAGTCGCATAAAGATTGAGCACAAGCGTGTGGGACCCATCCCCTACAGGTGTGCCTGACTTATTTGATAGGACGCCTTGATACGAGATCGCTCTCGGGACCTGGGCGAATGAAACGTGTGAACAACTTAGAACGCAAAAGACCGCCAATAGGCGGGAGAACTGGTGCATAATGGTCAATTAGTTGGAAGTACACAGTCAAATATAAAAACGATTTCAAAAACTTTTATGGAAGTCCGTAACTTTGCAGGATAATTATTACCTTACTTGACTGAACCTATGGCAGACGATTCGGATATCGTCCTCACGCCGGATGCCGATGAAGATGTGGCATTGGCACCCGCGACTTTTTTCGACCTTGGCTTAATTCCAGAGATCAGCGACCGGGCGATCACGATGGGATACGTAACTCCGACGGAGATCCAGCGTGAAGCGATCCCTCTCATTCTCGAAGGTGTAGATCTCATTGGTATCGCACAAACCGGAACGGGCAAGACAGCAGCGTTCATGTTTCCGTTACTCGATGCGCTGATCTGTTCGCCCTCTGCCAAGCATCACGAACGCCCACGCGTGTTGGTTCTGACACCGACGCGAGAACTAGCCGTACAAGTTCACCTTGCAACAACTTCATTTTCGCAGGGCTCTAAATTACGTGCGGTCTGCATTTATGGTGGAGTAAGTCAGCGGCAGCAGGAGCGCGAGATTCACAAAGGCTGCGATGTCATGGTGGCGACCCCCGGCCGGCTTCTCGATTTGATCAATCAGCATGTCGTCTCGATCGCGCATGTTGAGTTTCTGGTGCTGGACGAAGCCGATCGCATGCTTGACATGGGCTTTATGCCGCAGATCCGTCGCATCCTCACGCATTTGCCCAAAGAGCGTCAGACGCTGATGTTCAGCGCAACACTTTCGCGCGATGTCGAAGAACTTGCAAGAAAGTCGTTGTATCAGCCTGTCGTCGTCGAAGTTGGCGGCCGACGGAAACCGGCCGCGGGCATTGCACAAAAAGTGTATAGTGTGATGAAGCTCCGCAAGCCGGAATTACTATTGAAGATCCTCAAAAATTCGGAGCGAGCTTCAACGCTCATTTTTACGCGGACGAAGCATGATGCCGATCGCGTCGCTCACGTGCTCCAGAAAGCCGGCATCAACACGACGAAGCTGCACAGCGACATGACGCAGCGCGACCGAACGAGTGCGCTTAATGGATTTCGAAGTGGGAAGTATGACACGATGGTCGCGACGGATATCGCAGCTCGAGGGCTTGATATCGATACGATCTCGCATGTCGTCAACTACGAACCTCCGATGACAGCCGACGATTATGTCCATCGCGTCGGCAGGACAGCCAGAGCCGAGCGCAAGGGTGAAGCGTACACGCTGGTTAGCCCCGAAGAAGAGCCATTAATGCGAGATATCGAGAAGAGGATCAACACGCAGATCGAACGGGTCATCGACGAAGAATTCGCGCCACCACCTCCGATCACACTCTCGAATTCAGAACGACGGAGACTTAAGGGTTGGTCAAGAAGGTGATCATTTGACCAGCAATACCTTGGTCCTTGCCGGGTCAATGATCATTCCGCTAAACGTTCGAAGCACGTCAGTGCCGAGCGTGCCCATGATAAAAATGCTGAGGTCCTTAAAGATCGCTGGCTGAGGCTCTACCCAGCGGTGAGGACTCCGACGGGCGATGTTTATATCATCCAGATCAAACTCTGCCAGAGAGAGTCCGGCCGTAATCGTCTTCCCGGTAAGCGAATCCTTTTTGAAGGCTTTTGATAACTGCTTTTTGGTTTTCGCATCCAGCGCCGGCTCATAGATCGTCGATCGTGGTGAAGCGAGCCCAAGATGAACGCGTCCCTCCTTAAGCGGCGGTGCATCGGCATTGAGCCAGATAGTTGGATATGGACAATGACAATAGGTCAGAAACGCATCGTCGAAATACGGCAACTGCAAGGCTTGGGTATCGCGGTTGGCGATCTCAACAGAAGAATAGAGCGTATAGAGCGTCAGCGTGTTCTTCTTGTAGTCAAAAACGCTCAGGAATTGTCTGAGGAAAGCATAACCAAGCGTCCCGAAGTAGGTACTGTCAAGCTGCCTGTACTCAGGATGGCTATTCATCGGTGCGAGCTGGACATGAAGCATTCTTCCTCCACCTGTCATCAGGTTCCAGGGAGTGTATCCTGTTGATGCCTTGAGAGAATCCGATGGCAAATAATTGCCTTCGTTGGCCGTACCAACATCAATGAGAAACGCATGCGTCAGTATGACGGTGTCTCCATACTTTGTTACTTCGGAGACAGGAATATGCGCCATCGTGTAGCCGCCTTCAGGTCCGGGAAAGGTTAGTGGAAAGGTTGCGACGAGATGCGCATGCCGAACATAATGTTCCAGACGTGTTTCTGGAACTGGCTGCGAATTCGCGGCCGAAATCCAATTCAACATGCATGCGACCGAGAGGAGGACAGGCTTCAATACTTTCACAATCACAAAACGAGCGTTAGTTATCGGTTATATCAAAAAGGCGCGAATTGATATAACCCGTCTGAAGCGTGCTATCGTTTACTCGCAGGGTGATGAAATACAGTCCAGGATGCAGCCCCAATCCATTGGAAGCAACCGGCTGCCAGCTTCCGGGATAAACACCTGGGTCAAGCGTCGTGTCAGTGAACTTCGCGATCTCATCGCCGATCGGGTTCTGAATCAGTACAATCGTGTTCGAACGCACCTTGATGGAGAAGCGAAAAAGGACAGAAGTATCGCCACTCGATCGGCTGAATGGGTTCGGGTAGATCGGATAAAGCGAATCGACAGTCCCCGTCCCTCCTTCCAGATGGAACACCGATTTGATCGGCTTAGCCGGCACCTGGAGCTTTAGGTGCTGCGGCTCACTCTGCATCGTGCAGGAAAGTGTTGTTGCAGCGAGGATGAGCGCCAACGAGCGGCGAAAAGAAATAGTGGGTATCATCTTAAAAACCAATTCGATATCCGACTCCAATTGAAACGCCGCCAATATTTCCCAGTCCACCGGTTGAAACTGGATTGGCCAGCAAGATACCGAGATGCACACCGCCGTCAATTACCGAGGATGTTGTAACAGGATAGCTCAGACCTAGATCTACGCCCAATCCGAAATTCAGATAATCATGCTGCGCCTGCTGTTGGCCGATGATCGTCCCATCCTGTGAGGCATCAATGATAGCGGCCACTGTCGAGCGAGCAAGAATCACCGAAGCTCCTCCATAAAACCGTAATTCTTTCTCTTGATACTTCTCAAGAAAGACCCGAACACCAGGCTCGATCGTCAGCGTCCGGATATCCATGTTCGAAACGAATTTTGCCGTTCTCCGAGTGTAACGAACTGTTAGTGGAAACCAGGTATTTTCGTTCAGTGGGAAGCCAAGGCCTCCATACACTTCGATAGGAAGTCCTCCGAGACTTGTAGAGTAGTTCAAACTGTATGATTGCTTGAACGGGATGAATCCCGAAATGCCACCGAATAAATAGGCCGTCGCGCCGGATGTACTGTCACGTTGGGCAAATCCGTCGGCATTCGAAATGGTGAGAATAAGAAGAGAAATGCACGCCGCACGTATGAGATTCATTGAGAGCCTTGAGTCAAGCGCGCTACACGGCCTGCAGACGGAACGATTTGTATCAAATAATCTTAACAGTTTCAAGCAGGTCAAGCTTTGTTTACGCCTTGCACATTGTGTCTCTTCTTCAGCACCCAACGACAAATGGGTGAAACACCAAATCCCTGATGCTAGCTGAATTCGACGAATCGTGTTCGAATATTGCCCATCGCAACACTCACCGTTTGAGCGGGCTCTTATGCAACCCCGTCTTTCAGAAAATCGTGGCGCTGGCCGGAATGTCTGTGAGCGCAGTCCTCTGCCTCATAACGTTTGCGTTTGCGCAGCCGATCAGCAGGCCAATCCCGGTGCTGCTGCCTTCTCGGGACACTACCGTTTCATCTCAACTGCCGCAACTTCCGGATGAAATCGCCGGAAGTCATGGCGCACTGCACCTTGATTCCATCGGACATATCATCGCCAGCGACGGTTCTCGACTTCGCTTTTTCGGTACGTCGCTCGACCTCACAGCAGCATTCCTCTCCGGTTCTGACGCACGCACGCTTGCCAGACGATTGCGAAAGCTCGGGTTCAATGCTGTCAAGTTCGTCTACAACGATTACTTTGGCTACGACGATGCGAGCTTTTTCAGACTCAAAGATTCCACCGGCAAAACCTCGGGCAGCTCCTATCTTGTAAACCCGCCACAGTTCGCAAAGTTTGATACCCTGATGTACGAATTGAAGCGCAGTGGTATTTATGCCTTTGTGATGCTAAACACCTTTCACTATTATGGCAAAGGTGAGGGGGTTCAATACCCAGATTCGTGCTACTCCGGTTCTACACTGTTCCAGTTCTTCGATGCCGGCGCAGCCGCACTTCAGAGAACGTGGGCGCGGACGTTTTTGAGTCATACCAATCCGTTGACGGGCCTTCGGCTTGCTGACGACCTACAACTTGCGGTGCTCGAATGTGACCAGGAACAGAGCCTCTATTATTATTGGACACTTGGAAGACTCAACTACATCGATGACCTGAACAAACTTACCAAGGGTCAGCAAACAGTCAGTTATTTTCAATCAAAGTTTCTTGATTCAGCATACAATCTCTTCCTGAAGCACAAATACGCTACTGATCAAGGTGTGCTGAGAGCATGGGTTGGGGGACCTGTTTCGCCGCTAAACCTAATGGACAACGGGAGCTTTGAGAACCCTGCGAGTCCAGCGTGGGCGTTTGTTGCACGTGACGCCGCTGTGGCATATAAAGTGGACGCAGACGGAGGAGTGGACAGTTCAGTTTACGAAAAGCTGCGAATAACTTCACTCGCGACCAACGCCTCGCCAAGTTCCATCACGTTTACCAACCTTTCCGCTCGGCTTGGTCGCGATTCACTCTACGAGATCTCGTTCTGGGCCAAAATGGGATACAGCGCATCACGACCATCCAGCATAAGCCGCAATATTGGTCTCGCAGTGTACCTCTATGCGCTTGGCACCCGCAGTCTCACTCTCACGCAGAAGATCGATACCTCATGGAAGAAATACTCAGTCACGTTCAGGTGCATGGGCAGTGGTGAGCATTACGTTCAATTTCAATTGGGTGCTGAATTGGGTGATGTTTGGCTTGATGCTGTTTCAACTCATCGCAAGGCAGAGACCGGCCTTCTGCCGACAGAATCCATCGTGAATGCTACAGTCCAGCGACTGCTCTTTAAGAACTTGAATCTTGTCCCGCTCCAGCGTATTCGGGATCAAGTCCAATTCCTCGATTCGCTCCAGCAGAATTTCTACCGAAGCATGGAAATCGTCATAAAAGACACCATGCACTTCAAGGGACTCGTCAACTACACGCAGAACAACTATTGGTACTCCCTGCCGGATGTTTATACTGCATCTGGCGGTGATGTCGCCGAATATCACAGCGGGTGGGACTATCTAGGGAATCGTCCAGGCAAGAGTTACACCGATTCTACCTGGATGGTGAGAAACACTTCGATGGTCAGGAGCACGTCTGCGGGGACGCTTGGGTCGATCGCTGCGAATTCGCGTTCGGGTAAAGCATTCGTGCTCGGTGAATATTCGATGCCATGGCCCAATCAATATTTGTCGGAGCAAATGGTTTTGCTAAGCGCCTACGCTGCCTATCAGGATTGGGACGGCTTGTTCATCACTCCGTTCGCCTTCTATCGCGACGATCTTTTCGCGGACAGTCTTCGCAATCCGTTTCACGCAGCAACGAATGTGGCTACCATCGCAAGTAACCCGGCAGTACTGTCGCTTGCGCCTTCGGCGAGCAAGCTATTTCGCGAAGCGCTCGTTCGTCCCGCGGATGTCGTCGCAACGCTACGGCACGATCCCGATGATCTCTGGCTTTCGCCAACCTATAGTCGTGGGAGTTTCTGGGTAGATGGACGATTGGATAATAATGTGGTTCCGAGCCTGGGCGTTCGTCAGCACTTCGGCGATACTGCACATTATGTGGCGGCTCGCTATAACTATCTCGCCGACACAGCAACCAAGCATACCGATACTGGAGAACTGGCTTGGGACGAAACGAATGGCCTCTTCACAATTGAAGCAGCCTCGGTCGAAGGAGGCACCGGTTTTTTCGGATCAGATACGCTCAGATTAAGACAGCTTTCGATTTCACGAAAAGATGCTGCGCGGGACATTCTCTCGTTTTATCTCATGTCGCTCGATTCGCTGCCCCTCGCACGTTCGCAAAAGCAACTTCTGACGCTAAGCACTCGCGCGCAAAATTCCGGCCTCGTCTGGATTGACTCGCTTGGATTCGGAAAGAATTGGGGCACCGCACCGATTGTCATATCTGCCGCGACTGTTATCCTTCGATTACGCACAACATTCGACAGCACGTTCATTCAGCCGCTTGACGGACGAGGGCAGCCAACAGGAAATATTGTGCTAATGAAGAAAGTGAACGATAGCACTGCGAGCATCACGATCGATCAGCAGCAGACTCCTTCAGTGTGGTACCAGATCACACAGCGAAACGGAACTGCCCGGGGTGTACTTCCAATAGAAGGCGTCGCCTCTAAACTTACGTTGACGATGAATCCTGCTTCTGGTGCCACCATCGCGGCGTATACTTGCCGTAAGGGCGAGCATGTGTTGTTCACGCTCGTCGATGACCTTGGGCGAGTTTGGGATCACCTCGAAACTGAAGTATCTTCGTCCGGCGTCGCGAACTGGAAGCTTGACCTCGCGCACGTTGCGAGCGGACATTATCTCGTAAGAGCAAGCAGACGGAACGCCTCGAGCGTCGCGCATTTAAGTGTTGTGAAATGATCCTGCGATCTGACGTACTATCAACTATTCGATTGAGGAAATGCTGAAGAGAACGAACAATCGGCGAGTAATTCTGAAGACGTCCTTCACCCTCGCACTCCTTCTGTTGAACACCGCCGTTCTGGGCTTCAGCGCTTATGCCCAGACCATCCAGCATGCATTTCCTTTTCATCTTCCTCCTCGGGATACATCCCACTCTCAATATTTGCCACAATTGGAGGCTCCGGCGGGTAAACACGGTGCGCTTACGCTTGACACCGCAGGACACATCCGAGCAGCCGACGGCACGAGACTCAGGTTCTTCGGAACGGAGCTTAACTACAACGCAAATTTCCCGTATCAAACAGATATCCGCACGCTGGCATTACGTCTGCGTAAACTCGGATTCAATGCCGTGCGCCTGACCGTGTTCGATTATTTTGGATATGATGATTACAGCATCTTCTCTATCTACGATTCGAGTGGTGCAACCGATTACAATCACTCGTATCATCTCAACAAGAGACATCTCGCCATTTTTGATTCGCTCCTCTATGAATTCAAGCAGGCAGGCATTTACACCGTCATCACACTTTCAAGCGCCCACCAGTTTGGCTATGGCGAAGGCGTCTCGCACCTTGATTCACTAAATGCTTACTACTATTTCTTCCTGCGCTACACGGATCCAGTAGCGCGCGAACTTGAGCGCCAGTGGGTTTCAACGCTACTCAATCATGTAAACCCGCTTACTTCGCTCCGGCTCGCAGACGATCCGGCGATCGCCGTCGCAGAGATTACCTGGCAGAACACGCTCTATTACTATTGGAGCCTCAATTTGCTAAACTATGTCGATTCCAACAACACCCAGGGTAAGGGCTCCAATACTGTCAACTACTATATGTCGAAGAGGTTTGACACACTCTATACGACGTATTTGAAAAACAAGTATGGCACTGACGGCCGACTGAGTTCCGCATGGATGGGCGATCCAAATCCCAGCCAGATAAACCTCCTGGAAAATGGAAGCTTTGAGGATCCGACCTCGCCTGCCTGGTCATTCATCGCGACAAATGGCGCCAAAGCGAGTTTCGTCGATGCCGATGGAGGTGTGGATTCACTGACATACAAGAAAATTCGAGTCACCGATCTCACCGCAAGTCCACAATGGGGAAATATTTACGCCCAGAATCTCGGAAGCGGGACGTTTTGCGGCAAGGATACTCTTTATGAACTAACCTTCTGGGCGAAGATGCCTTATGACAGCAAAAGGCCGACACAGCTTACACGACAAATCTATCTCTACATTTATTCAAACAGCCCTCCCAACTACGGTGCAAACGTCTCGACGTACATTACGATCGACACTGCATGGAAGCAGTATTCGTATACCTTCAGAGCATCGTCTCCCGGCCTGCAAGGCATTCGAGCTTATTTAGGAGGACAGATGGGAGACACCTGGCTGGATGCATTCAGCCTGCATCGCAAGGCTGAGCTCGGTCTCGTCTTCGGAGAATCCTTGAACAACTACTCTATCCTTCGCCTGACTGCTGCAAACCTTGCCGTCTTTCCGTTGCAGCGGATGCGTGACCAGGTCATGTTCCTCGATTCGCTCGAACTCTCGTATTACTCACCCATTCAGAAGTTAATCAAGGATACGCTTCATTTCAAGGGTCTTGTCAATTTTACGCAGCAGAACTATTGGCTTACGCCGCCCACGCAGTATATCTCCAGCTTTGGTGATGTGACCGAGGGCTACGTCGGTTGGGACTACATCTACGCTCGTCCAAACGAGATCTGGTCCGACTCCACATGGCAGATATCAAATTTGTCCGAGCTTCATTCGACGTATGCTGGAAACTTTGGCTATTACATGCCAATGGCAAGTGTGGTAGGCAAGGCTTATTTTGCGAATGTCTCGGTGCCGAACATGAGTCAGCAATCGGCTGAACAAATGCTGCTGGTACCCACCTATGCCTCGTACCAGGATTGGGACGGTATATTTTTCACACCATTCGCGTATCTGAGGAATGAATTGTTCCAGGATAGCTTGCCAAATATATTTAACTATTCAAGTTCCTCCAGCACAATTCAATCCAATACTGAGATGTTAGCACTTGCGCCCGCGGCGAGCGCAGCATTCCGCAGTGGCATGATCGATACGGCGGAGGTTTTTCAGCAGATCGAGCACGATGCTAATGATGTCTGGTTGTGGCCTTACGTTGCTCCCGGTCGCGGGCCCTGGGGTGTCGAGGGATACCTTGACCCGAATATCATTACCTCGATCAAAGTTCGTCAGAAGTTCAATGGTCTTCACAAGCTTGCGGGTCAATATGATTTTCTGTCCGGCGACACTTCTCTAAAGCAGAGCGATACAAAGGCGATTCAATGGGACCAGACAAATGGATTGCTGACTGTGAGCACTGCAAGATTGAATGCCGCTGGTGGTCATTATGGCAATGACACGATTTCATTATCGAAACTCAAATTTTCACGGACAGATGGAGCCCGTGACATGATGGTGCTTTATTACACCAGCATGGACCCCTTGCCGCTCGATTCCAGTGCTCACTCATTGCTTACTATCTCAACCCGCTCGCAGAATTCGGGGCTCAAATGGCGAGACTCCGTAGGCTGGGGATCCAATTGGGGCGGAAGTCCAATGCTCATGAGTGCTGCTACAGTTCAACTACAGATTACATCGAAATTCGACAGCGTGTTGATCTATCCGCTCGACACGGTTGGTAACCGCACCGGGAGCCTCATTATGGGCGTGCGGAATCCTGTGACCGGTATTTTCACAGCTACGATTGATCAGACGCTCGATCACAGCGCCTGGTTTGATGTCGAGAAGAAGAATTTGAAACTCGGGGTCAGCGACGAACTTAGGCCGAGTGTTGCAATGACACTCTCCCCAAATCCAGCGACGATCGTGTCGAAGTTGACGGTGACGCTTCCAAGCTCGGGACATGTCAGCGTTCGTATCATCGATGATCTGGGCCGTACCGTTCGCGGTACTGATTTCTTAGGTCAAAAAGGAACACGTGTACTCGACATCACAACAGGCGATCTTGCCCAGGGCCACTATATCGTGAGGGTGAATACGGCGAGTGGTTCACTTTCTGAGAGCTTGAATGTGATACGGTGATTCGTGCCTATTCTTGTAGCGTCCTTCAAGAAATAGGACTTATGGGTCCTATGGGATCTATTAGACCTATTCCCAATAGCTCAATAAAGGCGAGTAGGATGATTACGATATTGGGAGTTAATATCATAATTTAGGAACCTTTAAGGCTTCAGAAAACGTTTTACCTTGTGTCGCCGCGCAGAAGCCCGACCCATCCTATGGATCCTCGATATATACCTTTCTACAGGGAACCCCATCCTTACACACCTTTGATAACGACTTGTAGCACGATCAAAAAGCACCCTACAGTTTTCTGTGAGAATGAGAATTATGAATAAAGTTTTCACACACACTAGTGAGGCTACGAGAAAAATGTCGATTCCGGGCCAGAATCGAGGTTGGTCAATGCTGAGGGTCCTCGTTTTATGAACAAAGTTTTCACACACCCGGCTCAGGAGCCGAGGCCGATTCAAGCTGTTTTATGATTCTCCCAGTGATCTCCTCGACAGAGCCAAGTCCGTTGACCATGTCGACTTTGCGGCGGGCATCGTAGTAGGCTTTGACCGGATGGGTCTGCTTTTCGTAAACGTGCAGTCGATGGCGGATAGTCTCTTCCGTGTCGTCTTTCCTTCCCGTCTCTTCCCCGCGCTTGAGCATGCGCTGGACGAGCTCGTTCTCATGAGCATCGAGCATAACAACCCGCACATCTTCGATTCCCAAGTCGTCAAACAGGCTGTCGAGCGAGCGAGCTTGTTCCAGTGTGCGAGGAAATCCATCGAGCAGGAATCCTCTTCCCTTAGAAATATCATCCTGCAGGACCTCGCGAACTAACCCGATGATCACATCGTCTGGCACCAGACCACCGGATTCAACATGCCTCTTCGCAGTTTGACCCAGCGGTGTACCTGATGAGATCGCCGAACGAAGCATATCTCCCGTAGAGATGTGGTGCAGGTCATAGGTGGAAGCCAGCCGAGCGGCCTGGGTCCCTTTCCCTACGCCAGGGGGTCCGAATAAGATCAGGTTCATTCTGTCGCGTTAGGTGATTGAAGCGTAGGCAAATATATTCGTCCTAATGCTTGAGGTGGACGAATTTGTACCCTTTGAGTTGTGAATCGAAATGCCACTTCGGGAGTTCTTGGTAGGACGCATCGGTATCCCAGGGATTCACCAACCGCGATTTATGAATTTCAAGAGTGTTTTGCTCGTCTCACTTCTAACTGTCTCGCTTTCGACCAGAGCGGGTGGTCAGAACTGGAGAATCGTGACTCCCGAAGAATCAGAGCTTATTTCGTCAAATACCGGCGAAAGAATTCTCTTCCCGCTGGTGCTCCTGCCGACCGGGATGCGATATCGTGTCAGAGCAAGCAATGCCGCAAGAACCTCCAATTCAGGTGACTCTTGTGATGCACGGTATTATTACAACATGGGAGTGGAGCTGACGCCAAATAGCCTGTTTCCTAACACAGGGTTAAAAATTCGATATGATGGCGTCAACGAAACATACTTCCAGCCTCCGATCGCGGTGCCATATCAAAATGGATATCAAGCCAGCCACATCTACGATGCCAGCGTCCTGAGCCGGGGGACGATCCTTGCGTTTCGATTCTTTGACCGCGTCGATCCACCCAGTATGTATTATGACGACAACCGAGATTTCATCGCGATCAATGTTGCCCGCGAGACGCCCGGGATCGCAGTCTATCAAGACACCTTGGACTTTGGCGCTGTGGGAGTAAGCACCACGAAGATGCTACCGGACTCCATCCAATCATATGGCAGAGAAGCGCTGAATGTCACCAACGTCAATGTCACAGGTTCAGGCGCATTCACCTTTACGAGTGAGCGCGGGACCGCTTTCCAGCTAGCAGAGTCACTCACGAATGCCTTCGCTGTGACCTTCGCACCGACAGTGTTCGGGGCTGCCTCTGCCAAATTGCATATTCATACATCGAATGGCTTTGGACAGGATACAGACCGAATCATCGTGCTCCTCGGTACAGGAAGAGGCGCAGCGCTCTCACGCACTCCTGATACGCTCGACTTCGGTTCTGTTCGTGTTGGCTCATCCAAATCGCTGAACGAAACCGTATCAAATCTTGGAAATACCGACGCCAGGATCGTCTCTGCAACGGTCACACCAAACAATTTTTGGGTCAGCGTTGCAGGCCTTCCCGTCACAGTAACAGCGCAGAATTCGGGCTTGATACCTGTGACATTCGCTCCGCTTGGTCTAGGGCCCGTTCTGGTAAAAGTTGATGCCCTTGCCGATGATGGTACCGTAGTAGAATTTTTTGCAAAAGGGATCGGAAGAGGCGGTACATTCTCGCGAACGCCTGACACACTCGACTTCGGCTTGGTCCGTGTCGGCTCATCCAAAACGCTGAACGAAACCATCTCAAATCTTGACAACAGCGACGCGAAGATCGTCGCTGCATCGGTAACACCTTTCAACGTTAAGTTCTTTGTCAACGGTCTGCCTGTCACGCTTCCAGCGCTGAACTCGGGCCAGATACCAGTGACGTTCTCGCCAACCAGCGTTGGGGCGGTGATCGCAAAAGTCGATGTCACTGCTGACGATGGCACCATTGTAGAATTTTATGTGAAGGGCACCGGAGCGATGGGGACGCTTTATCTCTCCGCAGATACGCTGGACTTTGGTACGGTGCTGTTTGGAAAGTTCAAGTCGATGATCGATACGATGATAAACGTCGGGAATGTCGCTTTGGATATTCAGTCGGTGACGAATACGAGTCCCGGAGCATTCACAGTGATCGGCAATACGAGCGCGAGGCAGATCCCGGCATTTGGCAGCGGCGATATTTATACGATCACGTTTGCTCCCAATATTCACATCCCAAGCTTGATCCATACCGCTCTTCTCACCTTTACCTACGATGGTGGAAAAACTCGCACTGTTTTCCTGATCGGACGCGAGCACACCCCGCTCGAAGCAGATTTGCGAATTGATACGTCCTATTTCGAAAAGCCCGGCAGTGATGTCACGGTCTATCAGAGGCTGACCAGCGACCTCTCGGCGACCATAACACCAGTTCAGGATATTAAGGAAAAAATATTTTTTAACACTGCGGTCCTGCAATTGCAAAGCGTTTCGAAGGGATCGGCGATCTCGGCAAGCGACTGGAATCTGACGAGTACCACTCCGACGGCTGGAGAAATTGACATTACGGCCCATGCAACGCAGTCTCGGCTTGGAGGAATCGGAGCGGTTCTGCTTCTGCATTTCCACGTCCTGGAATCTGCGCAGCCCGGCGATCTATCTGATCTTCCTCAGCAGAGCGTAACGCTTGGTGGAGGCCCTGAGCCAACGGTCGTCGTTGAACCTGGCCGCGTTCATGTGATCGGGACCTGTGGACCTGTACAACTACTTTCGGGCACCATCACCACTTCGATCGAGCCAAACTCACCCAACCCTGTCCGCAGCAGTACGATCTTCAACTATTGGCTCAATGAGGCTTCACCTTTGACGCACGTTCGCCTCCAGATTTTTAATCAGCTTGGAGTCCGCGTTAAGACGATCGTAGACGAAGATGAACCAAACGGTTCGCACGCGGTAACCCTTGACGCTGGTCAAATACAGACTGGCATGTACACCTATGTCTTCGATGCAGGTCGGGTGCACCAGGCAATGCGGTTGATGGTTATTCGATAACGTTTCATCAAGGTACTCCTTTAATGCTTTTCATCATTCAGGCGTCGAGACCGACTGTCGAAACCACTTGTGCGGAGTAGAAGTTGAATTTAAGTAGAACGCCGCATGCCCTGCCGGTATGAACTCTTCTTCAATAGCCTCGACGTTCTCACTGCTCCACATTCCTGAGGAATAAATAGTCCTGTCGTTTAATGAACGCACGGTATCCGATTGTTTGTTTTTTTGCAGTTCTCTTCTTGTGGATCGCCGCAGGGCCAGCCCATGGCCAGCGGTTATCTCCGGAGGAGTTTGCCTCCCAGCTTCGCCTCGCCGAGGTCTACGAGAGCACACGCGATCTGCAAAACGCTGTCCGAGTCTATGAAAAACTTTGGGAGACGGATTCCAGTAGCTCAGTCGTGTTCAATGGCCTGCTCCGCAATTATTTCTCGCTCAAGCATTTCGAGAACGCTGAGAAGCTGATCAAAAGAAGACTTTCGAGGTCGGCCGATGACTTCGATCTCAATTTATTACTCGGCAGAGCTGAGGCCTTTCTGGATAAGAAGAGTGCAGCGCTTGATGCGTTTCGAAAAGCGCAATCGCTAGTGCCAAGCGACGACTGCATGCAACTCATGCCGATCGCAAGTGCGCTCACGGATGTGAATTATGGCAAAGAAGCAAACGATCTGCTCGCTAAGATATCCTCGGGCGAGAACGCCGCATGTGCCGGTCAGGCAGCGAATCTTTACCTGCGGCTTGGTAACTATGCTCAAGCAACTAAACAATATCTAGTATTGCTTGCCGCTGGTGAGAGCAATCTGCCGATCGTCGAACAGCGGATTGCTCAGTTTACCACGGACTCTGCCGCACGAGTGCTTACGCTGGGAGCCCTAAAAGAATCGATCAGCCAGGACAAACCGTCGCTGGCCTCACTCCAACTTTTGGCGTGGATGTATGGCGAAGAAAAGGATTACACGGACGCATACGATCTTGTGCTGCGGATCGATTCGATCAACGGGAATGCCCACGGGAGTCAGGGATTCGAACTGTTGATCTTTGCTGAAAAGGCGAGGAATGAGGGTGCACTCGATGTTGCCGTGAAGGCATACAACGTCGCGATTCGCCGAATTCAGTCGGGCGCTGCGGCTCATAACGATTATTTTCTTGGTCAGGCACAGCTCGGTGCGCTCATGACGCGTGAAGCGTATTTAATGAAACAGCCTGCACTAGACACTACAGCTCTGCGGGTACTGATCCATGATTACGAAAACTTCGGCGATAAACAATCTGCGAATGAATTTGCGCTTGGCGCATTGGTACATGCAGGCGAGCTAAGCTTCCATCGTCTCTTTGATCTTCAGCGCGCCTCCCGCAATTTTGAAAAAACACTTGCTCGAGCCAAAGGCTATAGTGACTATTTCCGCGAAGCACAATTCGGCCTGGCCGATGCTGCACTCGCGAGTGGCAATCCGCAGCAAGCGATCGCTCGACTCGACAACATCGACCAGCTTCTTGACAAGCGCAACCGGCTGGAGGATAAAGAGGCAAGAATGCATGTCCTCTATTCGCGAGCAATCATCGGCTATTACACATTCCAGTTCGACTCAGCTCGAACCCTCCTCGGTCAGATCATGGAGGATCCCGGCAGCGATTACGCGAACGATGCAATTCAGCTCGCTGGCATGCTCGACGAAAGCAATAAGCTTGCTGGCCTGCCCGCGCTCAAACTCTACGCGACAGCCCAGTTTTCTGAGTTCAAACGAAGCTATGCCGAAGCACTCAGCGGGTACCAAACGATCGTCGATACCTATGCGGCCTCAAGCCTCGCAGATGACGCCGCAATCAAGCTCGCCGAGGTTCAGGTGCATATTGGAAAACCCGAAGATGCTCTTCACACACTTGAAACAATGCAGGAAAAAATGACGTCCAGTCCATTGTTGGACCAGGCGGCGTTTCGAGCGGCAGAGATCGTCGAACGGGAATTGCATGATCCAAAGCGCGCACAAAGAATGTATGAAGATTTTCTGGCACGATTTCAGCGTTCCAACTATGACACCGATGCACGTGAACGCGCGCGCCGACTTCGCGGAGATGTTTTTTGATCCGATCAATGCCCACTAAGCGAATAGCAACGTTCCTCTTCTTCATTTCGACAGTACTGGCACTCGTTGCCAGCACGCCTTCGGTTCGTGCTCAGGATAAACTTCTGATCAATATGGATCTTGATCAGACAGACCACCTCAAGGCTTATGGGGTTACGTTCTGGGCTCTTAAGCGCGGTATCGAGGTAGATTGGCTCCTGAACTATCGAGGTGGGAGCTTTATGTCCGACTATTCCGATCTGCTCGCGAGCGAGTGCCGAATTCGAGGAGTTGCTTTCGAAAAGCTGGACGCCTCAACTGCACAGAGCATTTACACTCTTGTGCAGGGTGAAGAAAAGAACATGGATGTCGTAAAGCTCGAGAAGGCACCGAGGATCGCGGTTTATGTCCCACCTGGTAATCAACCATGGGACGACGCGGTGACTCTCGTGCTCGACTATGCCGAGGTGCCATATGATAAGGTCTGGGACGATGAAGTCTTGGGTGGCAGTCTCGCGAAGTATGACTGGATCCATCTGCATCACGAAGATTTCACCGGTCAGTACGGAAAGTTTTATGGAAGCTATAGCACTGCTCCCTGGTATCAGGCACAGGTACGGCTGCTCGAAGCGGAAGCGCATAAGCTTGGCTACCAAAAGGTAAGCGAGGAGAAACGCGCCGTCGCGATGAAGATCAAGGAGTTCGTCGGCAACGGCGGCTACATGTTCGCAATGTGCTCTGCTACGGATTCCTACGACGTCGCACTTGCGAGCGAAGGCACCGATATCGTTGAATCGGTATTCGATGGCGATCCGGTCGACCCAAACTATGCATCAAAGCTTGATTTTACCAAGACATTCGCGTTCGAAAATTTCAAGATCGAGACGAACCCGATGATCTATGAATACAGCGACATCGACGTTCAGCCTGCCGAGATCGGAAGCCAGGAGAATGACTACTTTACCCTCTTCGATTTCAGCGCGAAGTACGACCCCGTGCCGACGATGCTAACGCAAGACCATGTGAATGTGATCAAAGGCTTCATGGGACAGACGACGATGTTCCATAAGAACCTGATCAAGAAGAGCGTCACCATCCTGGCAGAGCGTGCGGGCGCTGACCAGGTGCGCTATCTCTATTCAAACTTCGGCAAAGGCTTTTTCGCCTTCTATGGTGGCCATGATCCTGAAGACTATCAGCACCAGGTCGGCGATCCGCCCACAGATCTCAGGCTGCACAAAAACAGTCCGGGCTACCGGCTCATTCTAAACAATGTCCTCTTTCCTGCAGCAAAGAAGAAAAAGTTGAAAACATGAATCCCGAGGGCTTGCATTCGCTCGATGGCATAATCCGAATTGAGAGCCCTTTTAACGAATCGCCGCCCTAATCGTCAATAACGTTAGAATTGAAGCTGGCTCCTGTGAACTAATTCCGCCAAAGAAAGCTTATTTTGAGTGAGGAAATACATCATTGACCGGGCTGGGTCCCGCTAACGGGTTACGCATTCTGTATTAGCTATGAAGCTGGATCAAGAATGATCCGCGTATGCCGTAAACGGGACTCAGCACGCTTATCGCACCGGCGTCGTAATTCCTCATCATCGGCTTTGATATCGCCCATCATCCGAGCTGATCCAAAGAATGTGCCCCGCCTTGTCTTGATTGGCAAGGTATACCCGCAATAGGATCCGAGCATACTCCCACAAGATTGCCTGGAGTTCGTTGCGTCGCTGAAGTGCGCACATGCGCTTCTCAACGATGCGACCGGCTTCACTCAATTCAAGCACGCACCCCGAAGTTTCGACGCTCGCACTCACGCGGGCCAAGCTCTTAACGAACAACGCGTTTACTCTTTAGCGAGTTTGTATGCCCGACGATCTCAATTCTTCCGATAGCCCATTCATTCGCGTATCACGCACCGGCGAGCGCTCCGTGATCGTTGGACGTGCGAGTGACAAGGCTGCATCAGGTCGTTCGCGACGGATCACCCTGGACGACCCTCAGGAGCAGACCACTCGGCGCTCTCCTGGCGCGGCTGACCGTCGTAATTCGAATGATCAATTCGATGACGAATTCATCGATGAACCAATTCGTCTCGATGCTGAAGGTGTCGATGAAGAACCCGAGCGACCGACACGGCGCGCCCGTGGCGCGCGGCCAATGCCACCTCGGCTCTCTGAATCGGGGAATCTCCAGCCTGAACGCAAGGAGTCTTCGCGCACGTCATCGAACCGAACTGCCTCGAACACTTCTTCACGTGCAGCCAAGCAAGCAGAAGCGGAACAAATCGCACTCAATCTGAAGGCACCGCGAAAGAAGCAGGATCCAACCGTGAAGAAGCGTCAGGTGCTAGGCACCGTCCTCTTCGTGTTTGCTGTGCTCGTCACGATTGCCATCATCAGCTACACACCGAAAGACGCGGCTGTCGCGGAAACGAAATTCAGCGATCTCTTTTCGGTCATTACACGCACCGACCCCGTTGTGAACGCGCATGCCGACACCGCGCTCAATAGTCTCGGCCTCATTGGTGCAATGCTCGCGGACTTCCTGATCAACAAGACAATCGGCTATGCTTCGATCATCTATCCTATCTTCTTCGGATGGTGGTCCCTCGCCTTCTTTCGCTTTACACAGCGTCAGAGGCAGCGTTTGATCCTGGCAACGACATTCTTTCTCGTAACAGCGATTCTGTTTTCTGCCACCATCGGCACGACACAATTGATTCCATCGATCCCACATCTCCAGCGAGAGTGGTCCGGTGCCGTCGGGCAATTTCTGGGGCTCACATTTACACGACTCATCGGTTCGATCGGAGCGCTTATTGTCTACGCTACTGCATTCGTAATCACGCTTGTCTTTTCAATCGATCTCGATATTGAGAAGACATTCATGCGGATTGTGGGCGCATACAAATACATCGTCATGAGCTCGCGCCGGCGGATCATTGAGTTCTGGGACAAACGAGAATTGAAGCGCGAAGCGAAGGAACTTGCTCGCACCGCAGATGCTGAAGCGGATCGCATCGAAGACGAGATCGATCGGAGAACTGAAGAGACAGAAAGCGTAGAACAAGAGGATCCTTCAGAAGAACTACAACCCGCCGCGATTGCCGCTACACCAGTCATAGCACGCAAGCCGAAGTCATCGCTTCTCTCTCCAGATGTAAGCGAGACTGCCCTGGATGCGTCTGCTGCAGAGATTCAAGAGATCACCAATTCCTCTGAAGCGCCGAAGTCCGATCCGCAAGTCAAGATCATGCGACCCGCTGCAGTTGCAGCAGCGGCCCAAGGGTTCAATTCGACGGGTCCACTTTTAAAGGTTCGTCCTATCTCAAAAGTCACTGATCCTCAAGGTGGCATTCCACGATTAACCCGGACCCAAGACGACAAACTCGGCACGAGACCGAATTCACTCGAGCGCCTCTCCAATGGGGCCGTTGTTCGGAATGCTGACAGGAAGTTAAATGATATCGATGCCCCACAGCCGACTCGGCCTGAGGAGGCCACACTAGTAGCAGGCATCGAGGAAACGATAACTCATTCAGATACTCAGGTTGCACCACCACACTCCGAAGGGCGTGATGGCCTTATTGAAGGCATCAGGCCTTTGAAGCGTGAGCAAGCGATCTCAATCAAAAAGGAGCTTCCTCCTGTGATGCTCGGCGACGAGTCAACGCTCAGCAACGACGCACTTCCCCACTCGGTCGATGGCGGCGCTGAGTTGCTTGACGTCGTCAGGGAACATCAGTCTATCGCTCGCGAAGCAGTCCGTGAAGCTGAACGCTTGCGTAAGACTGGCGATGAACCAATCTTTGGAGAAGCAGCAGCTAAACGAGTGATCATCCCTGAGAATCCTTATCAGGAAAATCTTAACAAATACAAGCTTCCATCGGTCGATCTACTCACCCCGGCGGAAGCGAAAGATCTGCTGGACGCCGACGACGAAGAGCTTGCAATGAAAGGCCGCGTCCTGAGAGATAAGCTCGCGACATTCGGAGTCGAGATCGAGAACATTACTGTCACTCCAGGTCCGGTGGTGACGCTCTATGAGTTCACCCCAGCCGAAGGCGTGAAGGTCTCGCGCGTTGAGAATCTGACGGATGACATTGCACTTGCAATGAAAGCTCGTGGTATTCGTATCATTGCGCCTATCCCAGGCCGCGGTACGATCGGGGTCGAGATTCCGAATGATGTACCGAAGATGGTGCGTATGCGGCAGATGCTGGAATCGGATAGCTTCCGGAAGACCAAGATGAATCTTCCTGTGGCCCTTGGCAAGACAATTTCCGGAGATGTCTACGTCGATGATCTCAACAAGATGCCACACTTGCTGATCGCTGGTGCGACAGGCGCAGGAAAGTCTGTGGGTGTCAATGGCATTATCACGAGCTTATTGTACGCGAAATCCCCGAAGGACGTCAAGTTTGTCATTGTGGATCCGAAGAAGATCGAGCTTTCGCTCTACAAGCTGCTTCGTAAGCATTATCTCATCGTCTCGCCAGAGGCCGGCGAGGACATCGTGACCACTCCGCAGTTCGCTGTGCTTGCACTCAAGGCAGTGGAACTCGAAATGGAGCGACGCTATGACAAGCTCGCAAAGGCTGGTGTGCGCTCGCTGCTCGACTATAATATTAAAGTCGCGCAGGGCAAGCTGCATTCGACACAGGAGGAACAGCATTATCATTTGCCATATATCGTTGTGATCATCGACGAGCTCGCTGATCTAATGATCACAGCAGGGCGTGAGATCGAAGAGCCGATCTGCCGCATTGCGCAAATGGCTCGAGCAGTTGGTATTCACATGATCCTCGCGACGCAGCGTCCTTCGGTCGATGTAATTACAGGAGTGATCAAGGCGAACTTCCCCGCGCGTATTGCCTATCAAGTTGCGACGCGTGTTGATTCGCGTACCATTCTCGACTCGATGGGCGCGGAGCAATTGCTTGGCAACGGCGACATGCTCTATCAGCCGAGTGGTACACCAAAACCTATCCGTTTGCAAGCTCCTTTCATTTCGACAGAAGAAGTAGAAGCAATCGTTGAAGCGGTCTCATCTCAGGATGGTCCGGGCCTAAGCTATTCCCGCCCGTGGACGCTGCCAAGCCTCAAGCAAAAGAATGGCGGCGGGTATAGTAGTGCAATGGATGATGGCGATGGGCGCGACGAACTCTTTGAAGAAGCCGCGCGCGTCATCGTTCGGCATCAGCAAGGCAGTGTATCGCTCTTGCAGCGAAGACTGAAGGTTGGCTACTCACGTGCAGCCCGAATCGTGGACGAACTGGAACAGGCGGCGATCGTTGGACCCTTCGATGGCTCCAAAGCCCGAGCAGTCCTCTGCGAGAATGAAGAGGAACTCGAACTCGTATTGGAAGGGCTGCGATAAAATGTTGCGTGTGTTCGTACTATTGAATGGAATCAACACACCCGCTACCAAAAAGCCTTGCAATCTCAGACTTAGTTCGTCGCGTTCCTAGGCATGATTTGCTCGATCCTGGTTACAACCCAGATGCTTTCAGTGCCATTTTTCTTTTTCGCAAGCGTCACAAGAAGCGACATCGGGCCCTGCTTCACATCAGCAGAAAATAGCGCTGTTGAGTCGGTCTGCTCAATTGGCGTAATGTTCTTGGTTGGTAAAAAGTGGGCACCGGGAGGCATTCTCAGAGGCTCAGCAAGCCAATATTCCACAGCTCCGCGCGCATCCGCGGGCCGCATCTGTACTGGAAGCTTCAGAAGACTGTCGATATCGTGCTGTGAGTAACTGATCTTCGAAACTAGTCCTGACTGGCCTGGCTCCGTCTGAACTCGTTCATTCTGACCAGGCCGAGGACCATTCGGCTTACCAGTAGGTTCATCCACTTTTTTGCATGCACTGGTCACCAGCAGGGTGAGCGAGAAAATAAAGCTTACTTTAAGAATCGAAAATCTTGTCATTTTTCTTTTAAAGTGATCGAATATTACGGCCCTTTAACAATCTGAGTGCGCAACACAGTGCCATCCTGGGCAATTACTTCCACAGTATAGACACCGCTCACAAGTCGTGATACATCGAGACTAAGATACGCCCCATTATGACCCGGTAACGTTCGCGATGTTACACGTCGTCCGAGAAGATCCGTGATCCAAACGCTGCACTCTCCTTTGAAATCAGGCATCCTAAGATGGAGTACTCCATTGCAGGGATTGGGAAAACCAAGCAGTCCGCTTGACTTCTCTTGTACCACATGGACTTCCCGTAGCGCTGGCAACATGTCGATGAAATAGTTTGAAGCGTCAAATGTGGTGAGATACAGCCGATGCTTGAGTGAATCATACGCAATCGCAAGAGACTTTGGAAATCTCCCAGCATCGCCGGAATGAAGTCCAAGATTGAGCGAATCCCAACTGATTCCATTGTCCTTGCTCAAATAAACTCCAGACGGAGGCGAAGCGCTATCTCCTGACATCGCCGCGACCACAACCGACTTAGAGAGTGAGAGAATGCATTTAGGAAACCCAGAAGGAAAGTGACGGATCACTCCCCATGTCGCCCCTTGGTCTGCAGAACGAGCAACAGTATGATCCCGAAGTCCAACGAAAAGAAATCCGCCCGGACCCACAGAGATCGCAGTGACTCCACTCGTATCTGGAAGCTGAACTTCTGACCAGGTTGTGGCATCATCACTTCGCGAATAAAAGTGTCTTGAGCTCGCCGTGAACGAAGTATTTCCGATATTGAGAAGCGTCAATAGTGGCTCAGGCGGCTCGACACTTTGATATTGAATCGATTGTGTCTTGTCGAGGCGAGCGATAACGTGGCCGTCCGAAGTGCTCGCGAGCAACGTACTGTTGGGTTGAACGACCGCACCAGTGAATGTGCCGGTAAGTCCTGAGTCGAGTGAATGCCACGTCCACCCGTTATCGGAAGAGAGCTCCACTTGATTTTTGGCTCCAGCCGTTAGTTGATTATCGATCTTCGGGAAAAACTGTGTTACGTTTAGGAGACCTGTTTTTTCCCATCCGGAAGTAGAGTCGGTTGAACGGTAACAATCGGCGCCCTGCACGTATATGCGACCGCTATCTCCAACAGCAAGCGAAGAGATCGAAGCGGTCACAATGCCTTCGTTGGAGTACTGCCATGTGGCTCCATCGTTAAAGGATGTGTAGGCTCCCGCAAATAGAACCCCTGATGAATCACATGCCAGAGCGGAAGGGTTTTCGAATACTCGAGTCCACGATAGTCCAAAATCCGAGGATCGATAGATGCCACTTTTGGCAGTATCGTAACTAACTATTGCGCTAACAAATATCTTGTGCGTCGGCGTGATGACCAAACCGTCGACAGGCGAAACCCTAGACGCGGTTATACTCGCACTTTGCCAGTGATTACTCGCATCCCGAGAGATGCGTATTGTGCCATTATTAACGTAAATAAGGATTACGATGCTGTCTCGAGCGTATATGGTGTGAAAACCGTCCAATTTAAGTGACCGCGACCAGTTCACACCGGCATCCATCGAACGATAAAGCCAATAATAGTTATACGCGAAGATAATCTTGGAAGTCCCTGCTGCGAGGTGGTCAACAATATCTGGAAGGCTATCTTTTCCGCCTAGAGAGTCCCAAGTCTTTCCAACATCTGAACTGTAGGCCAAGTGGCCTTTCAGCCAAAGGAAAATTCCGCCCTGGGGGCTTAAACATCCAGCGTGATAGAGGGAGTCGTCTCGCACAAGGATATCCCATGACTTTCCCGAATCGCGGCTAAAGATCCATGGATTTTTGCCGGAGATTGATTGACCAAACTCGTAAAGATCTTTTTTCACCGGATCAACTCCCAGCGTTTGCGGATACCCTGCAAATCTTGTCCGGTTCTGCCAGCTCTTCCCGCTGTCCGAAGAACTCTCCATCACCCCAAAATCAGAATAGACCACACCATGCGGTTCAGCTGCCGACATACCTGCCGACGGCGCACCTGGCGAGCCCCAACGCACCCATCGCGGCGTTTGAGCATGCAACAAGGGCGCATTGATGATAGCGCCCAATATGAAAACGGATATGATGACGAGGGCTGTCTTCAAGAAATTATGCTGGTGGATCTTATGACATGGATAAGTACTGCCACCCTTGTTTTGTTACAGGCACGCCAAGAAGTAGTTGGACCCATCTCTAAAAAGAAAAAGCAACGGCGGTTGCCGTTGCTTTTTCAGATGTAAGGCCGTTTGCAGACGATGGCCCTACGACAACTTGTCGTTCAAATTTTACCTAGCCAAAAACGCTTCCTCAGAAGGAGAAATTTACCATTGTATTGATACCATTGAGCGACTGCGTACTCATCGCGTCCGGCATCGTGTACATGCTGTAGTGATAGCCAGCGGCAATCTCAACTCTACTGAAAGCAAAGCCAATGCCAGCCGTCCCAGAGAGATAGCCATGCAGATGAACAGTGGCTTCGAGCTCGGAATAGAAGAACACTCCCTTTGGCGACGAAAAATATTGCAGGCGTGAGAACGGAGAGATCGTATTCGCTTGCGAAGGATCGCTTCCAGCCTGATACGATGCAACTCCAATTGTCGCAATGACCGAGCCATCGTTGTTCACGTCAGCCACGATTCCACCGGCAGCATAATGGAAGTTATTACCCAAACGCATCAATCTCGCGCCAAGTCCAAGCTTGCTTCCAAGAAATTTGACAATATTGCGAACTTCGATTGTACCGCGGCCATAATCCATCATGGCTTGCGGGCTGTATGAAACTCCTGTACCCGCAAAACCCAATTCCAGCCTGACGCTTGGGGGCACGTGATTCTCTTCACCCGCATACTCCTCGAACGTTTTGATCTTGACATTGCCATTCATCGGGTCGATCTGGCCAACTGCTAGTCTATTATTATGTGCAGCTTCGCTATCGCGATCTGCACGATCGGCAATTTCCACAGCATTTTTCTCAAGTCTTGCAGCATCAACGTATGCGATAAAGACGTTGCTTTCAAACTCTCGCGCATGCTTGATCGCGATAGGCCAGAGCGTTTCTACATTATTATCGATTGCAATGCCAAGTGTAAATTGTTCGGTGCGCATTCGCAGGGCGGGCGGAACGTTGGTCAACGTAACGTCATACGCTCCATGACTCAGCCTGGCTGAGACTTTTTGCTCGTTGAGCATATTTCCAAGCGCATTATAGATCCTTACGCGCAACTGATGGGTCCCCTGCAGTGCATCTTCTTCGCGGGTCAATCCGTGAAACATGAGCGTACAGGGCTGAGGAATATTTGGCAGCAGAAACAGTTCAGAATTGTGCGCTGGGAATGCATGTGCATGAACTCCGGCTGGCGCTTCGTTCATGGCAACCAGTTGCTGCGCAACCAAAGGTTGGTTATTGACAAGAATCAGCGCAGCCACGCCGAGCATTGCTCGTTGTAGACAGTTATTGCGCCTCATGAATGTTGGCAAACAATTCATAACGATTTAAGGCTTTGACCGGTAATAGGGGCAAACCTGACCGGTCGGAACAGCAGCTACAAACGTTGGACGACGTCTCTCACTGCGCAGATTGTGAATTAACTTGGATTACCCGCCGCGCTCCTATCTTGGCGTAACAATCGACTGCGAATATATCCGTCAAGGCGAAACAATCCTAGAAACCCCGGTGATTTACACTCATATTTTTTCCAGGCACAGTTACAATTCGAAACTTGACTGGTTTATGTGCTTTATTTTCGTACAGTCAATCAGCCCCCATGTGCGAAATAGGCTCACATCCTGCAGTTTGAAGCGTCGTGGTTATTCCAGGCCTCTCTGTATCTTCTTCTTTGAGATAGCCACATAGAGCAGACCACAAAGGATAACCACGCCGGCATACTCCATAGCTAATCGTGGGAGGTCAATCTTATAGAGCTCCGTGGGGACTGCCTCAGAACGATCATCGAAGACCCATCGATAGACAACACCATTTCGCGTTTGTTCGCCATTTCGCAGGGTGAATCGTTCGTACGGAGGGTACACAAGGCACGCGAGGATAGCAAGAAATCCGAACCAGAAAACAAAACTTCGCTTGCGGGCCATAGACGGACATTGTTGAGAACAGGGAAAGCAAATATAAAAAGAAAGATCGTCTGAACGCAATCTTAGGAAGCCAGTTGTATCCAGGAAGGTGATGCAGATGGAGTCTAGAGCTGAAGCACTTTTTTGATCAACGATTCAAGATGCGCAAAATTGAATGGTTTGGCAACATGTTCGACAAACCCAGCCTCTTTGCTTCGGCGAATATCATCCTCCGAACAATAACCCGAAACGGCGATCGCAAGCACCGGTCCTTTTTGCTTTAGTGTGGTGATCAACTCAAGTCCTGAACCATCAGGAAGACCGACGTCGCTGATAATGAGATCAAACGAGTTCTCTGCCGCGAGTGCGAGCGCTTCGTGCATGGAGGTTGCGGAATCGATGGTGTATCCACGCCGCTGAAGCAAAACAGTAACTGCTCGATTTGTATCGAGATGATCATCCACAAGCAGGATGCGCTTGCTAGACATTTATACGGGCAAGGTTAGGGATTCGGATACTACGTTTGCACTCAGGCACAAAAGCTATTTTCTTTGAGCAAGTTGATCTGTCACTCAGGAATATACGTCAGAAAAGACTGCGTTGATTATATCAACTGAAAATCCGCGTCTCAGCAGATAGGCGAAAAACTTATGCTTCCGCTCTTCATCGGGGAGTTTGGAATATCGAGGCCAGCATTTTTCCGCTGCTTTTCTCGCTCGGTCAAGATCGCTTTCTTCATTCGAGAGGGATTGAAGCGTGGTTTCGATGATTTCAGAGGCTATCCGATGTTGCTTCAGCTCACGAGCGATCTCGCTGGTTGAGACCTGCTTTCGCAATAGACGGTCATTCACATATGCGCGAGCCCATGCTTCATCGTTGATCAGCGAGTAAAATTTGAGATTTTCGATCACGGAATCGATGATCTCACTTGGGATCTCTTCCCGCTCCAGACGCAGACGAACTTCTCGCTCGCTGCGTGCCCGGTGATTCAAATAACGTTGGGCAATTCGCTTTGCGGAGATCCGGTAATCAAAGTCGATCAGCTTCCCATATTGCTCATCGTCAATGTAGTCACCTTTACGCAGACGGAATTCCTCGACCGTTTGCTGCTCCAGACCAAAAGCAAACCCGCCTTCGAGAAAGATCGAAGCGCGGGCTTTGTCACGTTTTTGACATGTGATCGATGTGATCGTACCGTTCAAGGGCTCAAGTGTTCAAGTTGCTGAGTCCCGACTGCTTGCGCAGTTTAGGCCATTACCTTCTGTTTGCGAAGAGCCTTCTCGTCGGGAAGTGGTCCGCCAGCGGCTGCAACAACATTACCGTTGGTAGCTGCAGGTGCAGGGGGCTCCTCGTCAAGTGCAATGCCAAGCTTCTTACGGACTGCCGACTCAACTTTCTGGAAGGCATCCGGATTCTCTTTGAGAAATGTCTTGACCGAATCACGGCCCTGCCCGATACGCTCACCAGCAAACGAGAACCACGATCCGGACTTCTGGATAATATCATGCTCGATGCCGACATCAATCATATCACCAAGTTTCGATATGCCTTCATTATATAGCACGTCGAATTCAACCTCACGGAATGGTGGAGCGAGCTTATTCTTGACGACCTTCACTCGTACGCGGTTACCGATGATCTCTGTGCCCTCCTTGATCGCATCACGACGGCGAATATCGAGACGAAGGGATGCGTAGAACTTGAGCGCGTTGCCTCCGGTGGTTGTTTCCGGATTACCGTAGAGCACACCGATCTTCGAGCGGAGTTGATTGGTGAAGATTACAGTCGTTCCGGATTTTCCAATGACGGCCGTGACCTTGCGCATTGCCTGCGACATGAGACGCGCCTGCGCACCCATTTGGGCATCACCCATTTCGCCTTCGATCTCGGCGCGCGGAGTGAGCGCGGCTACAGAATCAACAACGACCACATCAAGCGCTGCCGAACGAACAAGCTGCTCAAGAATATCGAGCGCTTGCTCGCCGAATTCGGGCTGAGAGAGAATCAGCTCTTCCGTGTTGACACCCAGGCGTTTTGCATAGCCAACATCGAGTGCATGCTCGGCATCGATGAAAGCTGCGTTACCACCGCGCTTTTGTGCTTCGGCAATAATATGCAAACAGAGCGTCGTCTTGCCGGAGGATTCGGGTCCAAAGATCTCGATGACTCTGCCGCGCGGGACTCCGCCGATACCAATGGCGGCATCGATCGAAAGCGAACCGGTTGGAATCACCTCGACCTTTACGTGCGGGGCATCGCCCAGGCGCATCACTGAGCCCTTACCATGGTTCTTCTCGATCGCATCCATTGCGGTCTGCAGTGCACGCTTACGCGCATCTCTCGTTGCCTGGTCCTGGAATGACATATTCGTCTAAATGTTATGAGTGAAGACTCTCTAGGGCCCCTGACGCTGCCAAAACCGCCATAATTTCTCAATAATCAACGGGCAATTCCGGCGTAGGTGCTTATATCAGCACCATTGTTAACTGATACCTCCGGCAAGGGATTCCCTGAAATCGGACTTATTTTACTACGCAAATTTATGAGGTGGAGTTCGCTCGCGGACGTAAAATCGTCAGCGGCTGCAAACTACTTTTTTGGTCACGACCGTACCGTTCATATCGAATCGCAAATAGTATGATCCGGAAACGATGGAGGACGGAACAGGGAATGCAAGCTGGTGCTCTCCTTCGGAAACAAACTCCTTCCTCAAGGGAAGCACAACTTCATGGCCGAGAAGATCAAACAGCGAGACGGTTACCGGCCCTGGTGAACGTACGTTCCACCGAAGACTCAATGCACTGCCTGCACGAACTGGATTTGGATTGAGCGAGACCTCTGGCAGGACGTCTGGCTTAGCAACCGAAGAGCCTTCTACATTTACCCTAGCAATGTAATCTCCTTCTACATTTGTGCAGTAGTAGTACTTCCGATTCGGGGTTGTAATAGAGACGCCATCGAGTTGAACCAGCGTACTCCTCGTCATACCTTTGTATGCAGTGAAGAACAAATCTCCGACGTAGAGATCGTTCGTGAATCTCGCTGAATCAGGATTATCAAATTGAACCAGTAGTGACCCTTTGCTGATCGAGGCAGAATTAAATTTGAGACCCGATGCCGGGCTGATCTGGCTGGAAAGCCGATTTGGATTCATGTCTAGGAGATCAGTGGAATAGGAGACGGAAAAGGAAATGTTCGTAATCTGCATCGTATCCAACGCGGGAAGCTGTGACAGCTTAATATGCACTGGGATATCAACGGCGTTTAGGGGGGTTGCAGTTTTGGTTATCGCCGAAGAAGACTGCGCAACGCTTCCCGTATTACTAAGCGCTGAATCAATGAATTCGAAGAGCGCCCCCTTATTGTCAAATGCCCAGACTGCGATTCCCCCGCAACCGAGGTCCACAATGTCGAATCGGATATCCCCATTCGTACTTGGCCCTCCTAAGGGAAGCCAACTTGCCCCTTGATCATTGGAGCGATAGACTCCTGTTCCACCATAAGTGGATTGAAGATAAAGTATCTTTTCTCCAATACCCGTGACGTGACCAGCACTTACAAATGGAAGCTTCGCGACGGTAATCCAATTGAGACCTCCATCCGATGATCGGAGCACCTGTGGTTCCCAAGGAGTACCATTCGTCCATCCTTCCGGTGCGGCATAATAGGTACTCGTACCAACGACAGGATAAACGCTCCAGGATTCGACATCTAGATTTGCAGCGCTCCAATTTAGTCCCCCATCCGACGTAACCCACCATGATGCATCGCGAAAATTCGAGATGACGCCATTTAAACTATCATCGAACGCGGCGTCATCCGTCCAGTTTGCAGAACCATTGAAAAAGGAGCTGCCTCCGTCCGTTGAAATGTGCATTCGACCCGTTAGATCCGTCAGGATTATCCCAGCCCTCGTTATGTTTATGGACGAGCACAATCCGACCAATCCAGTCTCTTTCCAGGAGAGTCCACCATCCGAAGTTGACCAGAGTCCATTATTACCTGAGCAGTTCCATGGCGTGACAGTCGCCCAGCCTAGTTGCTCATCTGTCATTAGTATCTGAGTAACGGCTCCAGTATATCCTGAAGGGATAGTGCATTTTGTCCAGGCCTCACCACCGTTAGAGGTCTTGTAGATTGCGCAAGTACCATTCCTTCCACCTGGGGCTATTCCAAATCCAAGGAAGCCGGTTGTAGGTGAAATGAATTTTACGAAATCGATCTCGGAAGGGAATTGAGCTATTTGACGCCATTGCGCAAAGAGACACGATGGCTCAATGATGAGTAGCCGCAAGACGAGTAGGATAGTAACCGACAGAGACCTTGACATATGAGGACGTACAAAGAGGAGTTCTTACTCATTCACTTTATCGTTCAGAAGCGAATATAGTAGCAGAACTCTCGAATTGTAGGAGGTAAATTTTCGTCCCCCTCTTGATCTAAGAGGCTCAGGTGTAGCCGAGTAATATGAACCTCACGCGCTTACTACTGGTATCTTCGGACTTCAACAGTACCGTTGTTACTACAGGAATCGCTTGCGGAAGCCCACAATCGCATAAGCATAAAGCAAGGGTATCGCCGGATAGAAATATCGCGGCTCGACATTCGTCGCGAGATGCGTCGTGATAAAATAGAAGAGGATGGTGAGGATCATGATGTGCTCATCGCGGGAGCGACGCCAGGAGCGCATGAACCCAATGATTGCAGCGATCAGCAGTGCCCAGCCAAGTAAGGGTGATACAAAGCGAGCCACGGTGGCCACGGGCGCCTCCTTGAACATCGTGATGTATCTGCCCGGGAAGCGTTGCGACAGGTCATCTCCCTTCTTGGAGAATGAGACAGAGTCACTAAAAAAAAGACCGCGCACGGTGAACAAGAGAGGAATGCGGCGGAGCACGACCGTAGTGTAAAATAGAGGATGTTGCTCGATCGTATCAATCGCTTCACGGAACAATGCTTGATCGTGCTCTTTGCCGTTCGGGTAAAACAGTTGTTTGGTGTTGAGTTTGTTATGTGCGACTCGTTCATCAGCGTAAGTCGTGCCAAGCGTATCACCGAATTGACTGATCCCCTCATACATCGTAGTGCCGCTGCCAAGATTCAGCGGGACGAACTCACCGCTCAACGCATAATTCTTCCATGTGTTGATGCCGATCGCGGCTCCCAGGATGACGATCAGAATACCGAACGTGGCTATCGCGCGCTGGAATGGCATCATGAACAATAGCGCCGGCAATAGAAAGAATGGGAAGAGTACCAGATCCGGGCGCAGAAAGATCGAAGCTCCTAGCAATAACCCGGCGATGACTATGTGCTTTGTGTTTCGATACAGAGCATACCTTGTCAGCGTAATCGCAAACCCAAGCATCACGAGCGTTGTAAGGCCGTCTGGCAACAACGCCACATCAAATCGCGCAGCATTCGGCCAGAGTGCTGCGAGCCATGCAGATGCAATTGCGATCTTTTCTACACTTTTTGATTTGGAAAATAGCAACTTCGCAAGCCGGTAAACTAGGAAGACGGAGAATGCAGTAACGAATGCCTGTACAATTTGAAATGCGACGGGCGCGACTCCAGTCACGAGCGCGATCGCCGCAAAGAAGAGCACATACCCGATCGGGCGGCCTACGAATGGAAGGTACGTGTAGTGTACCAACCCAGAGTTATAAGGAGCAATGTCGACGTACGCTGAGAGCCCATGCCCATGCAAGAGATTGGACGTTGCGTCCAAATATTCATTTGTGATGCCGGAATAATAATTAGCTCCGGGATAGAGCCAGACAAACAATAGCCGCACTGCTACCGCAATCGCGTATATAAGGAAGACCTTTTTTTGCAGGCTACCGATCACCCTTCGGGAGCATTAGCATCTCTCTTTGCTTGCTTCCTTGCTCGAAGTTTTAGCATGAGTCCGTGACGAGCAGAGATCGCGTGAACGAGGGTCCCTCGAAAGGTCGTATCGACCTCTTTTCGCATTGCGATATACGTAAAGACACCAAGCGCCGTCATGGAAACGAATACTGCGAGCGCCGCACCCATGGAAGCCATGATCGGCACAAGTGAGAAGCACATGATGAAGAAAATGAGCGTCGCTCCGATCGTCGAAAGAAATAAACTCTTGGCCTTGCCGATGCCAATAAGGACATTGGTACCGATAAGGGATAACGGCAGCGTGAAACCCGAGAGCATCATCACCTGGAACACCGGCGCAGCCGCATCATACTTCCCCTTATAGATAATATGAATCAATTGCGGTGCGATGGCGATGAGGACAATCGAGATCGGTACGAGGCCAAAGAACCCAAGAAGCAGAAGCTTTTCGACGAGAGTCCTCAAGCTTACATTCTCTTTTGCGGTATAAAGCTTGGAACTCACTGGCACAACAAGCAGCGTAGCGCCTTCGCGCACTGCATCAAGGAAGCGATAGATCGTCTTCGCGGCAGTGTAGACTGCGACTTCGGCCGGCTTCCAGAACAGCCCAACGATCAATACGTCCGACCACTGCTGCAACGTGAGTAAGGCACTCGTTCCAGCCTGAAATTTCGCGAAGTTGATAAGTCGGCTATATTCGCCGCGTGGTACGTTGAAGAGCGGCATCTTACGAAAACCCTTCCAGCCAAGTCCAAGTGCAATGATACTGGAGATCGCTCCGCCAATCATGTTCATCTGCATGAACTGCGTTGCGTTATGAAACCAGCCCATCATGCCAGCGACAACCGCCATCACCACGACCGACCCAAACAGACCAAGATCAACCCAGAAGATTGCTTTGATTCGATACGTGATCTGCAGATACCGAATACCGACGTTTCGGAAAATGTGCAGCGAAATAAGCAGCGGCATCATCATAAGCATCGTGCCAAGTTCGGTGCTCTTATAGACATGCGAGAGCCAGCCACTGAGTATGGCAATAATTGCCCCAGTAAGCAGCATGAAGAAGGTATAGAGATTAAAGCTTGCCGCGAGCACTTCTTCAACTTCTGCCTCGTGCTCGCTCGCAAACTTCACCATCGGCTGCAGGAAGATCGAGTCCGAAAGCACACAAAGGATCAGGAAGAAGGACTGGAACAGCGAGAAGATACCCCATTCCTCTGGCTTCAATACATTGACAACGACAAGGATCACCCCGAACCCATAAAGCAAGAGCAGCCCCTTGTCGAGCGCAGTCCAGATTCCTTTGTCGAGATGCTCCGATAATTTCATTGACAGGGCTAAACAATGTCTCTGGCGAATGAGTCCACTCGCACAGCGGAGCGTCAGGAGGCTTTAGGTGATCCAGCCGGGAGGATTCAGAAGATTAAGCGATTCTGCCAGTCCGCTCGATCTTGGCG
>JABDDM010000021.1 GCA_013287605.1 Ignavibacteria bacterium
GTCCGGGTGGGATCTGAATTCCACTCCATCTCGATAAAATCAAAACCGGGGACAGCGTAGATACCGTGATCGATCGGAACCGGCGGATACGTAGTAGCGATAAAATTTGGCTGCGGCGGCACTACACCAACTTCAATCGGTGCTGGGCACCCATTGAGCATGAGTGCGCAGCAGACCGCGGCAACGGGCAATAGAATTCGTAATGTCATTTGCCGATCTCGGTTGAATCCTGCGGCGGATTCAGTATGTTATCGATGTCAACACCAAAGCTCAGGCGGTGCTCTGGTCCAAGATCGTGCAACGATAGCGAATAATCGAGTTTCAATTTCTTCTGCCAGACAAATCCGGCACCAGCCGCAAAGTCGCCTTGATCAAGACCCATGCGGACCGAAAGATTGTGCGCGTATGTGACATCCATCCCCATGCGCGGCTTACCAGGTTCATGCAGAACAAAGTCATATGCGAACGTCGCAACTGCATTGATGAAACTTAGCTCCTGCGTGTAGGCTGTACCGCCAAGCATACGCATCGGTATGGTCTGCTGGCGCTCCGTCGACCAGCTAAGCTTCGTCCCGCCAATGTCGGTAAGGTTAAGACCCACGGAGACTTTGCCGAGAACTGGAACCAGCAGATAGTCCGCTAGCGAAAAGCGAAGCATCATCCCCGCATCAATACCAATCCCTTGCGCGCTTCCGAAGGTACCGATCCTCTGATGAATGTATTTGAAGTTGACTCCAATCGGGACCTCGATGGGATGCGAATAATAGAGCCATCCCCAATCGACTATAAACTTGTTGTTCCTCGCGACCGAGAGCACAACAGCATCTTCAACGTCACTGAAGAGGCTCTGCGCGCCATTGAATGAATTCAGCACCTGCCGCTCGCGCTCGGAAGTAATATTAATACCTGTGAGGTCTGGCGTCGCCGACATTCCCCCGACTCCCAGCCTGACCCAGTTCAATGCGATAGAGGAATTCTCCATAGGGTAGGTAAACCCCAACTGAAAGAAGTCCGCAAGCGCCGATCCTGGTATACCGAACTCGGAAGAATACATGAACCCGAAATACTTATGATCGAGCAGCGAAACGCCTGCTGGATTCCAGTGAAACGCCGATTCATCGTTTGCAATGCCTGTGAACGCACCGCCCATCGCGAGCGCGTGACCGCCAACAGGTATTTGCATAAAGGCACCCGCATACTTCGAATCCTGCGCGCGAACGCTGCTCGTCGCGAGCGTGCACAAGCACACCACCGCGAGAAACGCAGATGCCGGAATGATTCGAAGCATTCGTTTATCTGACACGCGCAAACTTTCCTGTAATCTCTTTTTGATCGGTCGGCGTTTTGACAAGCAGCTTATAGAAGTATGCGCCATTTGCTACTTCCGAACCTCCGTCATCATTACCGTCCCACCACACTTCGTGATATCCCAACGATGTTGGAACGCCGGTACCACCTTTGAGGAAGCCGAATGTTTGATTCGGATCATCAGATGGGAATTGCAGCGTTCGGATCAATCTTCCGCTTACAGTAAAGATCCTCAGTTGCACCGATTCCGCAAATGGAATACCTTTGATCTCATAGGCCAGAAACATCAACAGGCTGAACGGATTCGGATAACTGCCGAGCGTTCTGATGATAAAATTGTGCGAAACGTTGACGTTCAGTTTCTGCTCCTGGCTGGTGTTGCCATTATTGTCGGTCGCTTGCACTGAGAGTGTGTGCGGGCCGTCGGTGAGTGTGGGTTCAAAGTGCAGACTCGCAGTCGTTGGAGTGCGCAAAGAATCAAGCATCGCGAATTGTGAAGCACTCAGCGCTTTGTTATCAACTTTAATAATTGTTTTGCCAGGCGTGATATCAATACCGTTCGCATCCTGCAGGACGGCTGTGACATGAGGACGATCCGGCACGTCGCCGTTGTTAACGAAGACTTGTCCTTCGACGGTGATATCAATCACCGGCGGCTTGTGATCGGTGTGATAAGCAACGGCAAAATTGCCCAGGTTGCCAGTTGTAGCTGTCAGAAGATCACCGTTGCGAGTCGTTGGTAGAATGGTCCATTGTCTTGAGCGATCATCCTGACGATAAATAAAGAGGTTAGCAAGATTCGGAATGATTGCTGTGTCCAGTAGATCGATGCGAACCGCGACTTGGCTTGGAGCCGCAAGCGGAATTGCACCGAGCGAATCGCTTACAATTCGAATCCCTGCATAGCGTTTCTTCGCTTGTGACAGAACGTGAACAAAGTGAATGTCAGGCTGCTGATTGGCATATTGCTGCAGCAATGGCAGTTGCGGCAAGCGCATTACACGGAGGACATCCTGAGCAATGTTGCCTTCTGCAGAAGGGGGAACATCAACAACGACGCTGCCTCCATCGAACGGAATCGCTTGATGTGGTCCATTGAACGTCGTGCCTGTTAGCTGCAGATACGCAGCCGCTCCACGAGCCAGCGACATCGCGTATGAAGAATCATTACGCACCGAGCTATCTCTGAGCGCAAGGGGTGTAGTACCAGACTCCGGCTGTACGATAAAAACAATGTTTGATGTATCGAGCGAGGATCCATCGAGCTGCAGGACCGCGAGTTGACTTGAATGAGCGGCGATCGACGGGATAGTTGTATTGGCGAGCGTTTGCTTGAGCGTTGTATCGCGGAGCTGTACACTTACGTTTTGTGCGACATCTGATCCCCAATTGTACACGCTCTCCTGCCAAACCAACCCGGTCGGCGTTGCACGGTAGCGCCCGACGATGCTATGATGGAGCGCATCTCTAAATGCAGCGGGGTCGGCCGAGGCGCCGACCGTTAGCCTGATCGAGTCGCTTGTAACAGTCTGCCCGGACGTCGGAAACAGGATCGTTCGTCCAACGAGTACCATACTCTTTGTGAGATTCGAACCTGCGATCGGAGCAGTTTGATAACGATCCGCAACTGGTGACATCTGAACCGAATCATATGCTCGGGCCTCTGTCATTTTGCCACTTGCGTCGGTCACATAGTAATGGATCAATGCCCAGACGGACTTCACACCACTCGGTGATTGTACTACAGCCGAGAAGGTGACATTCGTACCCACGTCAACTGGATGAGGATCGAACGCTAGTTCTGAGATTTTCGCAGTTGTAAAAGTAATGTCCGTGGTCGCATGTCCCCACGTCGTGTGATCTGGTTGATAGACCACCACATGATACTCGCCCCAATTGGCTGTCAAACCGCCTGGAATAACATCAACGGTGCTGAACGCACCGCCCTGGATTGGGACGTTATCGATTACATGTCTAGGTTCGAAAGGCTCGTTGCCTTCGCCAATGAGTTCGATTCTAGCGGACCCTGTTTGGAGCGTAGTCGTGCCGCTGATCGTCACAGATTGACCGGATTGCGCGGAGCGAGTTGAAAGTACGAGCCCAACTTTCTGATCGGGCGCAAACGGCGAGGCCAACGGATCTCCAAGATAGAGATAGGAAAGCATTAGTGTCGGATCGAGCAGATTTCCGATCGGATCGTTCGAAACAAAGTAGTCAATCTTTCCCGCCGTAGCACGTGCACCGTACGATGCAGGGACTGTATCAAACATTCTGACAAGCAGCGCCCCGCCAAGATGCAAGTCTTCATCACGGAATCCAAACGAGGAAGCTCCCAAAGCCGCGATCGCACCACCCTGGGGTTCAAGCAATAATGCTGGCAGTAGAGCGCTCTTTGTAGATCCATCAAATGCACCTGTGAAGCAGGTCAAACTGGCGATGAACGGAAGGTGAGGCGCATTGATCAGACGCGAGGCATCCTCTGCAATGAACAATGATCTTCCACCGGCAATCGGATCGGCCCAGACACCAAGACCACCATGCCCCATGAATTGAAGGTATGAAGCCCCGTTATTTATTGCAGCAACAAGCGTCTTGTCGTCGCCATAGAATGGCAAAGTCTGATCTAGTCCAACACGGTCAACTCCAACGTAGCTCGGAAGAGCTGTGCCAATGAGATACGTGGTCTGTCCATAAAAATTATTGCCATTCAACGGCTCGCCTGAAACGAAAAGTGCGCGGTCTTTCCAGATGCCAGGAGCAACAAGATCCTGATCGTAGCGGAGCAGTTTGTTGACGTACTGTTCATCCTGCGATGTGCTTGTTGAAGGCAATCGACCGAGGAGTATATCGGGAATCAGATCATTGCCGTCAAGCAACGAGAACCATGTGTCGGTTGATGTTGAACCGTAACTATAACTTTGGAAATAAAAGGTTGGGACCTGTTCCGGCGGCGCAAAATCCACGCTGTCGTCCGTACCGATATGCGTCGTACCCACGAGTAGAACCGCCTTGGGAGGGTCCTGCCAATTGTTGTACGCGTACTGCAGGAAATCCTTGATCGCTTGCGGGCTGCGCGCACCAAAGTTAAATTGATCGTAAATGTTCGCAACATCGACCATCATCCCAGAGAGCCCATCTCGCTGCCGATGATCGTCCAATATTTTTGTAAGCGAAGTGGCCCCGATGTCACCTTTATCATTCTTCATGAGATGTCCCTGATCGGTGATGATCAGGTATGCTCCCCGACTTGCATGATCGCGGAGATCGACCCACGAGTCTCGACGATAGCGCGCCGGTTTGAGCTTCTGACTCTCTACCGTCGCATAAAACTGATCCGCATCCGAAGCAACATTCAATTGAAAGATCGTCTTGATACCGTTCTCTTTCGGTCCACCTGCCTCGATGAACATATTCGAGATCTTCGAAACGCCTTTGCGATAGATCGAAATGTCACTGCGAGTAAAATTGCTGAGCGTAAACTGGTAGAGACCGGTCGCACCTGCCTGCGGGATTGAAAACTGGATCTGGTCCTGATACGCTGCGTAAAGCCTGTCATAATCGAGATCGAACCAGTTCACATCGAACTGACAGTACTGTTCATCGGTCTTGACTTTACTAGTGACGCGCACCTGAAGCGGGAAGCTGATGCGTGTCGTCGAATCGGTGGTAACGAGTGTCTTGAGAATTCCTGGTGGAGGCGAGGCCTGAAGGATCCGTTGGCTGATGGTGTCGGTTGAGAGGAATTTCATCACCTGAGCCTCCCAGATCCCAAACAAGAGCTCAGTTCCATTGACGCTCACATCGGCCTGATGTTCATTCGGCACGACAGGCAGAATTTCGCCATGCGTCCCTACTGTGCCTGGCTGAAAATGTGACACACCATGAAACGCCATGCGCAACGTGAACGGCTTGCCATTTTCAAGATCAGGATAGGGCGTGATCGTATCCATTGTCACGCTCTGCGCAGTCTGGACTCGAGCCGTAAACGTATGGTCTCGCAAAGACGAAAGATCATTCAGGTCCGTGTTCTCGAGATCCTCGTGATACGTATCGTGCTCATAATGCAGTCGTGTGCGAAACGAGCTATTGCGGAGATCGGTGAATTTTGATTTATCGGCTTCACGAATCTCACCTGATTCTTCAACCAAACGCTTCACTCCACCCTGCGGAATCGAAGAGTACTTTGAACCCCAGACGAGATAATAGACATTGTAGTGCGTAAACGGATCGTAGTATTCGTCGCCATACGGGCTGTTGTACTTTAGCGTTTTTTCTTCACCGAAGAACTCGAAGTAGTCGTTCGGATCGAAGTGGCCGTCCTGGTGATCGAATACGTACACAGGCACCTGCTGACCTTGACAGATCACGCGAAGCGTTGTTGGATCCACCGTGGATCCATCCAACCCAAATTGCTTCAGGTCATCAAACGTGATATGATAAATCCCATCACGATTGATAGACATTCGATAAATATAGCCATCGTCAGCGCGGATCCCTGGTGTCTGTTGAACGTCACCGGCAGCGGCTGGACGCATCTTTCCTCTATCTGAGGCCTTCGCGGAAGCAAGTCTGTTCCTAAATGTCGTGGCGGAGGCACTGAATGCTTCGCGCGTATTCGTCACTGAGACAGCTTGATCGAATCCGGCAGGATCATTGATCGTGACGATGATCTGGTGCGCGTAACTCAGCGTATGATGCACGGCATCATAGTCGTAGCAGCCGACCATGAGCGAACCCACATCCGTGGCACGCGCGCGACCTGCATATTGAAATCGCGAAGCTCCGAGGCCAGAATGCTGAAATGTTCGTTTGGATGGCCGTGAAATTGTTGACTTTGTCGAACCATCAAGTAGTTGATCCACAACCGCTTGAGGGGCGTAGAATGATTGCGGAAGCTGCAGTGAAGCTCTCTGGATCGAGACGATCGAACTGGTCGCGCGTGCGCTTGCGCGGAGCGTTATCGAAAGCGGCGCGAAGAGATCACCATTGTGAAGTTGCTCCTGAAGCTGCTGAAGCGTGATGCCAGATTGTGTTGTGTCGAGACGCGGCTGAGGAAGATCGAGTTGGAGGGTAACGGAGTTGGGAGTGCGGGAGATTTCTTTTATTTTTACTGCGCGAGACGCTCCTGCAAGTTGCTGCGCGCGCGCAACATCCTGACCAGAGACGAACAAGAGCAATACGGCGAAGCATGCACTCCTCATAGAGAGCACATTCGTCCGAACAAAAGCTTTCACGGTTCTAAGAGCAATGAGGCAGATGGTCCAGGGCAATTCCTGAGATTCAACACCGGAGCGCGACCATTTGGTTACCTGCTACTGTAGCAAAATAACACAATTAAGGGGGATTTGCAACATAAATGAGGTTAAATACAAACGGCTCCCAAATTCGGGAGCCGCTTTGAATTACTCTGCACCATGGCAGTTTTTGTACTTTTTACCACTTCCACATGGGCAGGGGTCGTTTCGGCCGACTTTTGGACCGACCCGGACCGGCTGAAGTACCGGAGGTGCTTCGGACTCCTGACTCCCTCCACCGATAGATGCTGGGGCTGCCTCTTTGCTTGCAACAAGGCGCTGGCGCTTTGCCGGCTGGGAGGGCATCATTCGCCGTCCTGCGCTTACCGGCTGGGCTCCTCCATCCGGCGAGACCTGCATTGGATAAAGCTTGAATGCCAGCTCGAGGATGCCATCTCTGATGAGCACCATCATCTCCTGGAACATCCGATAGCCTTCCTGCTTGTATTCGATGAGCGGATCCTTTTGGCCGTAGGCGCGAAGTCCGATCCCCTCTTTGAGTTCGTCCATCTCGCGAAGATGTTCTTTCCAGCGTTCGTCAATGACACGAAGCGTAGCGTAGCGCTCGAGCCCGGCCATTGTATCATGACCAAGCTGCTCCTCCTTACGATGGTAAAACGCCTTTGCTTCTTCGATCAACTTTGCAGTGACACCTTCCTCGCCCATTTGAGCAAATTCATCACGCGACATTGCAACGTCCGCCATGAACCGCGTCAGGATCTCAGTGCGAAGTTCTTCCAGCTCACCTTGATGATAGTGTGTGTGCGTAATCTCCGTGATGGCTTCTTCAAGCATCTCGAAGACATCATCCTTGAGGCGCTCGCCATAGAGTGCATGACGACGGCGGTCATAGATCACCTCGCGCTGCGAATTCATGACGTTGTCATATTCCAGCAGGCGCTTGCGCATTGCGAAGTTATTCTCTTCGACTTTCTTCTGTGCACGCTCGACGGACTTCGTGATCATCGAATGCTTGATGACTTCGCCTTCCTGCAGCCCGAGCTTTTGCATGATGCCTGCAATACGCTCCGACCCGAACAAGCGCATGAGATCATCCTCAAGCGAAAGATAGAATTGTGTCGAGCCAGGATCGCCCTGGCGACCGGCACGACCACGTAACTGACGATCGATTCGGCGAGCATCATGTCGCTCAGTACCGAGAATATGCAAACCACCTGCTTCGCGAACGCCAGGTCCCAACTTGATATCGGTGCCTCGGCCTGCCATATTGGTCGCGATCGTGATCGCGCCAGGAAGTCCGGCATTGATAATGATCTCGGCTTCTCGTGCGTGCTGTTTTGCGTTCAGCACATTATGGGGAACGCCTGCGCGCTTGAGCATACGCGCGATCGTTTCGGAAACTTCAACGCTTGTCGTACCAACGAGCACCGGACGCCCTGCGGTGCGCATGGCGGAGATCTCTTCGACCACAGCGTTATATTTCTCTCGCTTCGTTCGATAGACCATGTCGTCGCGATCTTCGCGGACGATCGGCTTATTCGTCGGGATGACGACTACATCGAGCTTGTAAATTTCGAAGAATTCTCCAGCCTCGGTTTCGGCAGTGCCGGTCATACCGGCAAGCTTTTTATAGAGGCGGAAATAATTCTGAAGCGTGATCGTCGCCATGGTCTGCGTATCGCGCTCGACCAATACCTGCTCTTTCGCTTCGATGGCCTGATGCAGACCTTCGGAATATCGGCGGCCGGGAAGGATACGTCCCGTGAACTCATCAACGATCAGTACCTTGCCCTCTTGAACGACGTAATCGACGTCCTTCTCGTAGATCGAGTATGCACGTAGGAGCTGCGAGATCGTGTGCAAACGATCGGAGCGATCGGCATAGAGAAGATTGATCGCGTCTTTCTTTGCCTGCTTCTCCTCCTCGGTAAGATGTCCCGCGTCAAGTTGTGAAAGTTCGGTCGCAATATCGGGCAATACAAACAGACCCGGATCGGATTCGCCTGCGGCAAGAAAATCACGGCCTTTGTCGGTAAGATCGATGTTGTGATTCTTCTCTTCAACGACGAAATAAAGCTCGTCATCAAGGATGTGCATGTTGCGACTTTGGTCACGCATATATTCAAGCTCGGTCTGCTGCATGAGCTTGAGCGCGTCGCCATCTGCTACGATCTTGAGATAGCGCTTGTTCTTTGGCATGCCATGGTTCGCCCGCACCAAATGTTCACCGGCCTCGTGACGCTTCTTTGGGTCTTCCGACTTCAAAAGTTCTTCCGCTGCCGCCACGAACTTGGCAACGACAGATTTCTGCGCATTGACAAGTGCTTCGACACGCGGTCGCATCTCGTCAAACTTGTGATCGTTGCTTTCGACCGGACCGGAGATAATCAGTGGTGTGCGAGCTTCGTCGATCAATACAGAATCGACTTCATCAACAATTGCGTAGTTGTGCGGGCGCTGGACCATCTCTTCGGCCTGCGTGACCATGTTGTCGCGCAAGTAATCGAAACCGAATTCGTTATTCGTGCCATAAGTGACGTCGGCAGCATACTGCACCTTACGCTCACTCGGCTGCATGCTCTGCAGGATCACACCGACTGTAAGACCAAGAAACTCGTAGAGCTTACCCATCCACTGCGAGTCGCGCAGAGCAAGGTAATCATTAACTGTTACGATATGGACGCCACGACCAGGAAGTGCGTTGAGATAAACCGGCAACGTAGCAACGAGCGTCTTACCTTCGCCAGTCGCCATCTCGGCGATCTTGCCCTTGTGCAACACAGCGCCACCGATCAACTGCACATCGAATGGGACCATGTCCCACTTCACCATCTGGCCAGCGATGTTCCAGGTTGTGCCGACTAAACGACGAGCGCCTTCTTTTACAACGGCGAAAGCTTCGGGGAGTAACTCATCAAGAATTTCTTTTGTGATCTCACCGCGCTCTTTGTCGAGCTCGATGATGCGGTCCATCGCATTCATGCGCTCCTCGTGCTCGATATCCTCGCGCAATAGAGCTTGCAGTTCTTCGCGCTCCTTGACAATATCACTGATCGCATCATTAATGCGCTGACGGAATTCCACGGTTTTCCCGCGAAGTTCTTCATCGGTAAGCGATTGAAGTTGCTCCCAATGCGCGTTGATCTCTTCAACGACGGGCAGCAATTCCTGCACGTCCTTGTCGCGCTTTGAGCCAAATAAACTTTCAAATTTTTCGAGTAGCTTCATTATTCTATTTCGTTCTAGGGCGATCGCTTTAATGTGGAAGGTGCCTTAAGGCACCGATTATCTCTCAAATATGCTCAAAAACAGGCCTTATCGCCTGCTCGAAGTTGCCTTTTTTGAGGTAGTTCGAACAGTTTGACTTGAACGAGCCTTTTTTACACTCCGTTTCGGGATGGATAATTTATTGGAACAGGTTCGGCCTTCTGGTACGAGGCCCGTGGATCTCGAGTTACTGGTTTTCAAGCATAAACTCGGGTTGTAACCATCCGTCAACCTGCGCGTTAGTTAAGCACAGTCATCCAGGATCTGACGGCACCAGGACCGAACCACAAACAATCACCTTCCGACTTTGAAAGCTCGCTTGTTCTTCATCTCAGGGATCATAGGGTGCTGTTTAGCGATGTTCCAAGGTTGCCAGAACAATCCTACAACACCCGTAGCTGCACCTATGACCTTTCGACACTTGATAATAAGCGTACGGGGAATCAATGCGTTCTTAAGTGTCCATGCTGTTTCAGATTCGTTCTACGGTGTTGTTTCCAACGGTACACGTTCAGATAATTGGTCGGCCAGCATTCTTGGACTAAATCGTACCGACATTCTAGACACAATCTCCCCGATCGGGCTTACCCATGATAGCATCACGTTCGGCTATCACACGCCTGACTACAAATCCCAAAGAACAATCGTCATTGTGCTCGATCGTTTTTCACGTACGATCCGCTCGGCGAAGTATGTTGAAAGTAGCTATGCCTTTGTTGACAACATGTTGGGTGACGGAGAGTGGTCCAGCTTGAGCTATACGTTGGCAGGAATGCACTATGACTCGACCTCAGCTGGCATACAATCCTTCCAACATTTCGAGGTCTCTGACACCTGCCTCTCTGACCTCGAGACGAGCTACGGGTATCAAAGAATCAAACATATTAGCTGGAGTTCCGATGGTGTAATGAGGCACATCGAGAGCCTTGATCCTGGAGCTTCGATTTCTGTGGCGCTACTCCCTTAGAGTTCAATCAGTTAATCCACGAATTACTGTTGTACAATAAACCGCCGTTCGATCTGCCCTCTCGAAGTTTCCAATCTGAGGACATAGGCACCAGAGCTCAAGTTGGAAGTTGAAATAGTTTCTCCAACAGAGTTCAGTTGACCGCCTCGAAGTTTGATCAAACCGAGAACGTCATAGACGATCCACGTTTTGAGTATCGCATTGCGCAGCCTAACATTGAGGTTGTGTGAGACAGGGTTGGGAAAGCAATCGACTTCTGAAGGAATAATGTCGTTCTCAACGCGAAGAACCGGCGTGGTGGTATCAAATTGGATGGAGGGACATTTGTATACTAGAACGTGCGCTGTACTGTCAAAGGTCCGGATCGATGATCCAAGTTCTGCGATCACGCCAATCGTTTCTCGGGTATTAACGTAGATCGTTGACCCCTTCTTCGCGTAGATCAGTCCTCCCCCAGTTTCGACATAAACATCGGCCGCAGAATCAGCATAGATTGTCTCGCCCTTTCGAGAATGTAGCTCGCCCCACTTCTGGACCCAAACGCGATCAGAACTGGGATCGGAAGCAACGTTGTCCCGAAGGATTTCCGCTCCGTGCACATTTGGGCCGCAAGCACCGACCAAGACAATCACATCCTTATTGGCAGGACAACCCATGGCATTTTCAGTCTGCAGGCTTATCCGATGCAAGCCTACAGTACTGAACGAGATCGCTGGCGGCTGTTCTTGATCACTTGTTTTAATGCTACTTCCCTGATCGAAAAGCCAATGATAGGTCTTTCCATTCTCCGGAATAGCCTGAAGAGTTAGCGGCTGATCTTTGCCAAGAGTTGTTGAACTGACCGTGAACGAGGCATTCGTCATAGGAAAGATCGTCAATGAACTATCTGAATGATAAATGGATGGTGGATTGCCATCCGAGTATAGCAATAAGCGAAATGGTCCCCCAACTCGGTTCGGAACTTCAATAGGTATCGTAGATGGTAAGCCAGAAGTCAACTGAGAACTAACATAAACCTCTGAATCCCTATCATCTTCCAATGCAACCGTTCCTACGCCACCTCCTCGAGGCAAGTTTAGCTAAATCACCGCGCTGCCAAGCGCACACAAGGATCCAATCACCACGGGCTTGACGACCTCACTCGAATCAAAATCAAGTTTCTTACAGCGATGAACGCGCATCAATACTCGTAGGGTATCCCCTGTGAGGATTGCGCCATCCTCAAGCACGAGGTTCTGCACCGATCCGTTACTGCCGGTGTACAAGACTTTTCCACCGGACTTAACATAGATAGTCCCTCCAGCAGGCCACGAGATCCTTGCAGTCCCACCGGAATCCACGAAAATAGCGTCGAACGCTTTGTTGGTGTCAAGAGTAGCGCCTGTAAGAATGTGCGTGAACGGCCCATACCTCCTGACTTTGCCCGAGGAATACACAATCGACGGTGCGTAACCAAGTGAAGGACTCGTTGACTGGACATACAGTTCTGTGTCGACTCGAACAGAGCTGCAACCCTGGATCATCGTGACAGTCTGACGAATCGTTTTCCTTCCTGGGATGCTATATGTTACTAACGGAGGTTGATAGCCTTCAAACTGCCGGGGAGAAGCTCCAGTATCAAAGTCCCATACCAAGCGAAAAAGCGTTGTGTCAAGACTTAGTAAACTAGGGACCCAAATCAGTACAGGTTCGCCTTGGATTATCCAGTATTTATCGTGCCTAATGTAAAAATTATCGGACCTCACATACTTTGGTAACGGAAATGCAGCGCTGCTTACTTTGGGAGAGGTTGAAACGATCCTGATGGAGTCATATGTATACGGCACTTTGTAATGAATCTTTCCAGAGACACTGCTTCGCACCGTGTCAGGAGCCAGTGGATACGGAAAGAAATTCAAGATGAAGAGGTTATCTGTAGCGAAGCTCCCATTAGCCGTATAGCAAACGTCAAAGGAAACCGAATCGCAAGAATTAAAATGTGTCACAGAATCTATGACAATACTTTGACCCAATGTAGGGGTTGCGAGACAGCACAAGACCAGAAGACTTCCTAGGTAGCGGGAATAAGAGGTTGGACGCATGTGGCAAGTTCGATAGGAACGTTCATCTACATGAACGCCTGACAGCGCTTATGATTACAACCTATTTTGGTTGAAAGTTAACGCTCCCTCAGAATGGCCCTCTTCTTCGGTTTTCGAGCTGCAACAGTTACTCGAGCCTTTTTTACACTCCGTTTCGGGATGGATAACTTATTGAGGTTCTGTGTACGGGGTGCGATCCGAACCGTTACAGGTATCGAGATCTTTCGTTTGGAGGGCGAGGTGAGATCGCGGAGGATGACATTCCGGCCAAAAACTTCTTCGAAGAGTTGCTTTTTACGCTCGGCACCCCAAAGTTCCAATTCAAGATTGCGAGGCGCATTGCGTTTCGGGACAACGCCAAACGTGATCCCGGATCGATCCATCGTGATCTGGACATGATCGACAAGTGCGAGATGTCCGCGGTCGAATCCATCAGCGATTCGGAGAATGCCCGAAAGGATCCGCACTACTTCTCTATGCTCGTCACTCGTCAACTTTAGGAACCCATCGTGCTTAAGCTTGGGGTGCGACTTGCGATGATAGCGCGAAACGTTCGCAATGATCTCGATCTCTTCATTCGTGAAGCCGAGCAACTCTGCGTTGCTAACGATATAGTACGAATGCTTGTGATGCTCGGAATGCGAGATATAATAACCAATGTCATGTAACAGCGACGCATAGTAGAGGTAGCCACGTGCGTCAGAAGGGAGTTTGTGCAGGCGCCTGGTTTTGTCGAAGATCTCGATCGCCAGTTTGGCGACTTGATCCGCATGCGGCCGCTCGTAGTTCGTGCGGTCGCCTAATTGTCGAACACTTCTCTCGCGGATGTCATGTAGTTCGGTAACATCGCTGCTGCCTTTTCGAAGATGGGTCTGAATCTGATCGAAGACGACGCCTTCACGGAGCGCATAGCTACTTGTAGTGATCTCCGCCATTCCAAGCAGTCGCATTGACTCCTGCAAGACCAGCGCTCCACCCAAAATAATATCCGCGCGCTTTTGATCAAGACCCGGGAGCTTCATGCGCCCCTCGAGCGTCCCAGCCTGAATCAAGCGTTCGACGGTTTCCTGCACCTCACGATAGGAAAACTTAAAATTATTCGACTTGCCGGCCTGTGTTTCAACGCGCTCCTTGCGTGCATGGCCGATCATCGAACTGATCGCCTGAATGGTACCGCTTGTGCCGACGCCGATTTCAAAACCGGCGTTGCGAAGCGAACGGGCGGTCATCCCGAGTTCGCCGACAATCATTTTTCGACATTCGAGGATGTCCTGCATCTTCGGCTCGCCGAGCAATCGGAATTGATGGCTAAGCCGGATGGCGCCAAGTTTCAGACTATTGACAAACTTTACTTCGCCCTTTTGACCAAGAACATACTCGGCAGAGCCGCCACCAATGTCGATCAAGAGTACACGATTATTAAAATTTGGCAGCGCCTGGATCGCGCCAAGATAGATCAATCGACCTTCTTCAAAGCCGGAGATCACTTCAATCGCGATGCCCGCTTCTGCGCGTGCCCTGTGAATGAAGATGTCTCTATTCTCCGCTTCACGTACAGCACTCGTCGCGACGGCTTTGACAACAACTGCATTGCGCGATGCAACAATGGCTTTGAATCGTCTGAGTGCCGCAATGCCGCGGTCCATCGCTTGTGGTGTAAGCGATTTCATGTCACGGCCGGTCTCGCCGAGACGTATCATTTCTTTCGCACTCTCAATTACGCGAAACGTCCCGTCGGGACGCGTGTCGGCAATGACAAGATGGAAGGAATTCGTACCAAGATCGATCGCAGCCAGACGCATGGTTTCTTACGGAAGTGTTAAGAAGCTGTTAACCAATATCGCGGTAGTCGGCATCTTCGACTTTCGTGCGATCGATGCGCGATGTCATTTTCGGTTCGACCGGTGGCATGTTCGAGCGCATGGGCGGAACATTCGGCATGCTACCGGAGCGCGGCATTCCATTCATGCCGCGGAGAAAAGGCCGGATCAGTTTCCGGTACAATAACCACATCGCGATAAGGAGAACAAAGAGCTCAAATTTGATCATTGGGTCACGCTTCGACTTTGACGTCGAGTGTAACCGCTGGAAGGGAAGGTAAATGCCTTGAACGATGCACGTTGGATTGCACAACCTCAACCCTCCAAAGTGAATGGTCGCGGATCGTGGGAGATACTGATATATTCCACAGGAGGATGCGGAGAGCGCAGGATCGTGCGGACGAGCTCGTCGATGTGCTCTGGATGTGACATAAAATCCATCGTTGAAGTATCCACAACAATCAATCGCGATTCGCGATAATGAAAGAAGAAATCGTTGTAGGCATGGACGAGATCTTCGAGGTACTGTCGTGAAAGATTTTTCTCGTATGGCCTTCCTCGCCGCCTGATATTCTCTTCGAGGTGGGAGACGCTCGATTGAAGATAAACGATCACGTCTGGCAGCGGTATTGTTTTGCCAAGCGCCCGCTCGATCTGATCGTAAAGTTTGAGTTCGTCTTCGCTCAAATTGAGCGTCGCAAAGATTCTGTCTTTTGCGAACATGTAGTCGCTGACGATACTCTGGAAGAAGAGATCGGTTTGAAGTAACTCCTGTTGCTGCCGGTATCGTGAAAGTAGAAAAAAGATCTGGGTCTGAAACGCGAGACGTTTGCGGTCGTCGTAGAAGCCTTGCAGAAACGGATTCTCTTCAAAGCGCTCGAATAGCAGATGTGCTTTAAAGGCATCGGCGAGCAGTTCCGAGAGCGTAGTCTTGCCGACACCGATCGGCCCTTCGACCGCGACGTAGCGCGGGGGCTCATCCAGACGCCTCATCGATCGCTCGCGAACGAAGGCTTCATCATAACTTACAGGTACTTTGGACACCAGGGCGTTATTTACGGTCTGCTATTTCCTATCGCGGGGTTGCTCTTCACGTTCGAGCTGTTCCAGTAATTGCTGGACGGTCTGACCCAAAACAGGATGGACAAAATTAGGAGCGATTTCGGCGAGCGGCTCTAAAACGAACTTTCGGGCTCGGATCTCAGGATGCGGAAGCGTGATCTCTTCGACATTCAGAACAAAGTCATCCCAGAAGAGAAGATCAAGATCGATCTCGCGTTCATGCCATCGCGGACGCTCTTTTCGTCCAAGTCTTTTCTCGAGCGCCCGCATCTCACTGAGCAATCGAAGCGGAGATAACGCTGTAGCTAATAGCAGCACAGCATTCAAGAACTCGGGCTGCTCTTTGAACCCGACCGGGGCAGTATTGCGGATTGAACTCACCTTAACAACTTCGCCCAAAGCCCGCAAACCATCGATGGCAGAGGCGATGTGCTGCTCGCGAGGCTCCAGATTCGAACCAAGACCGATATAAGCATCGTGCAACTGTCCGTTCATTCAGTCTTTCGGTGATGATATTCGACTTCGATCCATTCGAGCGATCCCTTGACCGCAATGCCTGGCTTTCGCAATCGAACGATGCACTCGATGGCAAGTCGATGATTATTCATCAAATGAAGAGCCAGATCGTGCGCCCATTTTTCGAGGAGATTGAACCGATTGTCCTGCGAGAATGAGATCGCCTCATCGTGAAGCTTTGAGTAATCGAGAGTCTCGATCAATGCATCACTGCGGATCGCCATTGAAGCATCAATGAGCAATTCGGCATCAATCTCGAAGTCGGTCCCCTGCTCCTGCTCGTGCTTATAAACGCCATGATGCGCATGGACTGGTATGCCCCGCAGTCGTATCCACATTTCCTCCATCACGATAATGTTTGATGCCGAATCCACGTCACCTGCCGCTTGGCGAATTGGCGAGTACGAATAATAATTGCTTCACGCGCTGCATCAAGCCTCGATTTACCTTCGATCACATCAAGAAGCTCGAGGTAGCCGATGGCTCGCATCGCTGGCGAATTGCGGTCGACTCCTTTCGAGAGTAACCCTCGAACTTCTCCTACCCAACCTTCATTTAACATCGCGTCGATCCGTAGTGCAATTCGTTTCCACAATTCAGGTCGCGGAAGATCGATGACAACAAACTCAGGCTCGTATTCGAATGTATCGCGCTTTACTTTTCGCGCTTCGCCGAGTGTGGTACCAGTGGCGTAATAATGCGTCCAGGCTCGCTCCAAGCGAATTGGATTCATTTCGCGCGCGATCTGTGAGTAGAGATCCGGATCGATCGTCTTCAATCCCAAATGCATTTTCTCGAAACCTTCTTTTGCAAGTTCACTAGCAAAGCGGCTTCTGGCCATCGCAAGCTTTTCATCGGTGACCGTTGAGATCATGAGGCCGCGAAAGAGTGCATCGATATAAAAACCCGTACCGCCAACCACCAGCGGAGTGCGGCCTCGTTCGAAGATATCTCGGATAGCATTCCGGGCTTGGGTAGCGTACTCTGCTGCACTGAATTTTTCGTTTGGATCGAGGATATCGATAAGATGGTGCTTCACGCCAGCTCGCTCTTCCATCGTTGGCTTAGCGGTGCCGATATCAAATCCTCGATAGAGGAGTTGGGCGTCCGCGTTTACGATCTCAATTGATGGATCAGCTAGTGCGCGTTCAAGTGCTGCACGAGACTTCCCGGAAGCGGTGGGTCCGGTCATAACCGTAACGCTGCGCCGATCGCCCTCTACTTTCCCTCCCATCCCTCTTTGCCAATGAGCGGAACAAACTTGAAGTCGGAGAGCGGCTCGCCTTTTAGCTCTTCGCCTTCACGTCGAATTCGGTACATCGTCTGGCTTGCGCGGTCGCCGATGGGAATAAGCAGTCTTCCACCATTCGGGCTTAACTGTTTTGTGAGCGATTCAGGAACATCGGGAGCACCGGCTGTCACGATGATCGCGTCAAACGGGGCAAAATCCGGCCAGCCGCGCGAGCCATCGCCTGTACGCCAGACGACGCGATAACCAAATTGCTCGAGCCGTTTCCCAGCAGCTTCGGCGAGTGCCATGTGACGCTCAATCGTATAGACACGAGCCCCCAACTCCGCAAGCACTGCGGCCTGATAACCCGAGCCAGTGCCGATCTCAAGGACGCGTTCACCTGGTTTGAGTTCTAGCGCCTCGGTCATGAACGCCACGGTATACGGTTGCGAAATGGTCTGGCCCTCGCCGATTGGCAGCGCGCTGTCTTCATAGGCTTGATGAAGGAAGTGCCGATCAAGAAATGCCTCGCGAGGAATCTTCTCGATGGCTCGAAGGACTTGTTCGTCCTTGATGCCTCGTTCGCGCAATTGTTCAACGAGGTTCTTTCGCACACCCGCGCTTATCGTAGCTTCGCGGATTGTTATGTTTTGTCTCGTACTGGTCAAGGTTAGCAATAATTACCGATCGATCGATTCGCGTGATTCAAGTGCGTAGTCGCGAAAACCAACCACTGTGCCGCCCCGGCGTTCCATTTTTGGTGTTGCCGTTGTGGTCATCGCACGAGTGAGTCGCTCGCGCAACTCTTCGGCTGTGAGATTCATCACAAGCTTTCCATATTCGGCAAATGAGAAATGTCCTGTCTCTTCGCTCAATACGAGTACAACAACATCGGCCTGCTCGCTTATCCCGAGCGCCGCACGATGTCTCGTGCCGAGCATTCGTTCATCGATCGATTCAACCTGCGAAAGCGGCAGCGTGCATCGCGCAGCTTCGATGTTACGATCCTTGATCACAACAGCGCCATCGTGCAGTGGACTTTTCCGATTAAAGATCGAAACGAGAAGCTCTTTGGAAATAAGCGCGCGCATCGGAAGGCCAGTGTCAACGAATAGCTTGATATCTGTCGTGCGAATCACAACGATAAGCGCACCTTCGCCACGCTGACGCAATTCTTCGAGCGCTCGTACGATCAGATCCGAATATTCAACGACATCAAATCGGATGAAGAACTTGATGATCGGGTTGCGACCGATGAAGAGCAGCAATCTGCGAAGCTCAGGCTGAAAGAGCACAATGAGTGCAATGACCCAAATGTCGGTCAACGTCTTGAGGATCCAGGCAAGACCTTTCATGTCCGCTGCCTGCGCAACGACCGAACCCAGGATCACAAAGGTCAATCCAAGAAAAATCTGCGCGGCGATCGTACCTCGCATCGCGACGTAGAGTCTGTAAAAAAGGAATGTAACGACGAGTATATCGACGATGTCGATCCACGTTACATTCAGGAATCCAATGTGGAAAAGCTCCAAGCGAACTGGCGAAGTAGAGCGTTAGTGGCAATCCACCGGCAGCAATACCGCCGGTTCTCACTCAATCTCTCTTCATAAGCTTATGAGCGGAAGTGACGTTCCGTTGCCTGTTCTTCGGCGCTTGAATGATCAGGCTGCTCGTGAAATTTCTCGTAGGCGTCAATGATATCCCTCACAAGCTTATGACGTACCACATCGCCCTTGTTGAAGTAGACAAACTCGATGCCTTCCACTTTCGACAGAACTTCCTGGATCTGGATCAAACCTGACATCGTGCGCGATGGCAAATCCACCTGCGTCGCATCACCTGTGATGATCGCTTTCGAGCCTGCACCAAGTCGCGTAAGGAACATCTTCATCTGCATCGAAGTGGCGTTCTGGGCTTCGTCGAGAATGACGAATGCATTGGAGATCGTGCGGCCACGCATGTAGGCAAGCGGAACAACTTCAACCGTACCACGCTCGATAAAAGACTTTGTCTTTTCTGCCGTGAGCATTTCCTGCAAGGCATCATAGAGCGGGCGCAGATAGGGATCAACTTTCTGAGAGAGATCTCCCGGCAGGAAGCCAAGACTTTCACCAGCTTCGACCGCGGGCCTCGCGAGCACGATCCTATTTACCTCACGATTCTTAAGCGCTGCCACCGCCATTGCTACGGCAAGATAGGTCTTGCCGGTACCAGCCGGTCCGATCGCGAAAACGATATCGTTTTTCTTTACTGCCTGAAAGTATATCTTCTGAGTGGGCGTCTTGGCTTTGATCGCATCGTGGTGCGCGAAGAGCACGATCGATTCGAGATCGCCGTCTGCAAGTGAGGATTCCTGGCCTTCGGTGATCAAATCGAGAACGGTCGTCACATCACGAAGCGACACTGAGCCAGACTTTCCGAGGATGAAGGAAAGCTCTTTGAAGACTCGCTCGATCTGCGCAACTTCATCCGCCGCGCCATGAACAATCACCGTGTCGCCTCTGGCGACGATCCCTGCATCAAATTTCTGTTCGATCAATTGAAGGTACTGATCTTTCGGCCCAAAGATATTTATCGCATCTGCCTGAGATATTTTGATCTTCCGTTCTTTGATTTCCATTTAGTTAGCGCTTCATTTCTATTTGATGATGATTGAACAACTCCCGGGACTAATACTACAAACCGTCCTCCTCACAAGCGTGAGAAGGACGGTTTTGATTCAATCTAATTTTTCAGATCTCAGTGCTTCTTGTGATGACGGTACCCTGTTGGGTCACGATCTTCCGGCTTGACTTCCGTCTTGACGATCTGCAACTGCTGACCTGGATGGATGATATCCGGGTTGTGGATCTGCTCCATGTTCGCGCGCCAGATCTTCGGCCATGCGAATGGGTCGTTGTAGATATCCGGCTTCTTGGCAATGTTCCAGAGGCAATCGCGATCTTTTGCCCAGGTGCCAACCGTGTAGATCGAGTTTGAGATCGGCGCTGGGCCCATGCTGTTTTTCAATTGGATGAAACCCTGCGAAAGCTGTGCAACTCGCGAGTTGTTATCGCGGATCAGCACGAGCTTGTCCGAACGGAGTGCGCGGATCTCGTTTTCGAGGGCACTTACTCGAGCTGCATTATCAGCAAGCATGCTAGGTTGGATCGAACGCAGCGCCGCTAACTCCTGCTCGGCACGCGCGAGGCGCTCGCGATATGCATTGTAGCCGTTGCGGTCTGAGCCAAGCATTGCATAGAGATCGTCGCGACATTTTCCGCTTTCGGCAGTTCGCTGCTGAAGCTGAGCGTTCGCCTTCGATAGTGCATCGTTGGCCTGACTGAGATCAGTGCTGATCTGCGATATCTCGGTGCGACGGAAGGTGATTGTGGAATCAGCCTGGTCCTTCGAAAAATCTGCGGGATACTGAGCACGGGCCTGCGGAGCTGCCAGAGCAGCAAAGCCCAATGCCAGAACAAACAGTCTGAAATATTTCATAGAGATCATTGATGTTTGTGATGGTGAGCTTACTTGCTTGGAGTGGTTGTGGTGGAAGGCATCCGCCAGTCGGCGCTATCTGCCCAGATGTTCGGCCAGCGGGTAAGTCCGTCCTTCGCGGCCTGTGTATCAAGGTTGCATTCGCTTAAGTCGCGATCCTGTTGTGCGAGCTTAGACTGTGCGTCCCGAAGACGATCTTGTGCTGATTGGAGGTCGTTCCTCAGACCATCACGCTGCCGATCGAGATCGGATAGAGTCTTCATCTGTTCTTCGGTCGCCTTGCTCGAGCAGCTTTGAAGACCCATCGTGAACAGTACTGCCAAGCCTGCGATGGCGAGAGCGGTCTTTCTTCTTAGCATAGTTGTAATTGATGATAAAAGAAGCGAATACTTTTGGAGCCCACAAGAGAATTGAGTTCTCCTCAGTGGAAACCGGCCTCGATCCGCAGATTTCACGAAGCGAAGCACAAATTATTCACTACAAATATGCTAACTTTTGAGAAGGAAACAAAATTTTCGCATGTGGGCCATGGTATCTTTTGTACGAGGCGCGCGCAATTCTACAGGATTCGGATGCCTTGTGGATGAGTTCAAATCGGTGATTTAGAACGACTTAGTCAGTAATCAGAACCTGGATTACGCTGATTGAAAGGATTGCGCTGATTTCTTTCGCCAATTTGACGAACAGGGTTTCTGGGGAAGGATCAGCTCTAAAGAATGGAAGAAACTATGTAGCGTGAGCTTTAGCTCGCGTTCAAACTGCTTACTCTTTCTTGATCAGCTTAACCGTCAACACTTCCCCTGTCGGTGTCGAAAGCCGTGCGTAGTAAATTCCGTTTGCCAGACTCTTTCCATTGACTGCGAACCGATGACGCCCCGGATCATACACGTGACCCGTCTCTTCGCCTTGCACATTGCGGCCGAGTTCGTCATATACTCCGAAGCGAACGTAGGCTGTGTTCGAAAGATCGAAGAGAACTTCTGTCGTTACGCTGAAGGGGTTACCTGATGCATGCACGTTGAAGATCGCATGCGGTCCTGCCGATTCCGCTCCAACTGAAGCGAGGTTAAGCAGGGAATCGAGCCCAAGTGCGTGTAGCGATGGAAGTGTTGTATCAAGATGGACTTTGCTTGTATCGAGGCCGGAGTTAAGGTAGTTCTCCGCTTGTAATCCTCTTGCGTCGTTGTAGTATCCTATATACTCATCGCGATTGCCACTGCATCGGTTGCTTTGTATCAGGTATCGCATCACCGCGAGTCCCTCGTTCGTTGTATTATATGTCTGCGCAATGGTCCACACACACTCACAGAAGTAGTTCTGGTCCCATTTATTGAGGTACAGTACAGCTTTCAAAAACTCTCTCAGCTTTAGCATCCCCGTGGAATCGCTCGACGCATTCTTCGCCGCAACGTACAAATCCCAGAACGCATGGAACGACCCGGTGTCATTCGCGCAATGTTGGATATAGTATTCCAAGGTATCTCTACTCTGCTTCCACTGGCCAGTAACTTGGAAGGCTCTTCCTAACCAAAACCAGTTGCCGCAAGTAAGGACTTTCTGAGTATCGGCTACCGAGATTCCTTTTGACCCCTTGGCGGTCGGCTGGGCATTAGAGGAAGAAACAACGAACAAAGTAATGAGTAAGAGGGCAACTGACAATACAACTCTCTTCACTTGCGATGGAATTATCATAAGATGTTCAACCCAGACTGTATTAATGAGGAGACGGGGGGACACTAACGTTAGCTCCGGGGCAAACTCCGTCAACAGAATGACTTAGCACTTAGAACAAAGATAGCTTTTCCTGATGGCAAATGCAAGTTTTGGAGTGGCTTAGTCCCAGCCGATAGCATATCGGCCCCATCTTCTATGTGAAACATTCCATGGACTCCAGACCACGTCATTCTTGCGTGTTTGATCCAATCGCTTGACCAAACTGCAGGAGATAGTGATTGTTGTCATAGATCGCGAACTCCCGCATCCCATAATAAAAATTGTCAATCGGATAGCATACCTCAGCACGTCCTTTCACCTGTTCCCATATCACATCGACCTCATCGGTCGTGATGTAGAGTGAGCCGGTTAGTAGAGGCGTTGTAAAAGGTGTATGCTTATTCGGTAGCGAGAACATAATCGACACATTCTCGCGACGTACTGAAGCCCACCCTGCTTCCGGCATCTGACTCTGGCATTCGAAGCCAAGCACCTCAACATAGAACTTGATCGTTGCTGGAATATTTTCAGTTGCGAGCATCGGTGCAAGGCGAGTAAGCATTATATCAACGTTTTGACTTAGTCCCCATCAATTTCTACGAAGTGACTTTGAAGTGCACGTACGTCATGTACTTCGTCATAAACATAGCGAGCGCTAAAGCAGAAAGGCAAACGGATTCCTCGATCTCCCGCTTAAATTCAAAGAAAGGCGGAACCACTCTCACTCCTTCTGCGTATTAAGACTCAGTCTCAATAAACACAAGGATGGGCCTTTCAGCGGGATCAGGAAAAAGTGCAGTGAATGGGAAGTCGACGAGGCGCAGCCCGCAGCAGGTGGCGCCACACGACCAATTCCGCAAATTCCTGCACGACGGACAGTACCGCATCACACCTGAACGATTCGAAGTGCTTGACGCGGTCCTGGCGTGGGACGACCACTTTGACGCCGACAATCTCTTCATCGATCTCAAGAACAACGGCTCCAAAGTCTCGCGTGCGACAGTCTATAAAACACTCAATCTGCTGCACGAGTGCGGACTTGTTTCGAGGTACCGCTTCTCTCAGGGACACGCGCAATACGAAAAGACAACGGATCGCCCGCACCATGATCACATGGTGTGCACGCGTTGCGGAAAGATCATTGAGTTTGAGAATTCGCGTGTCGTGAGATTGCAGGACGACGCGTGCGCAGTCTATGGCTTTAAGCCGACGTATCATTCATTCCAGATCTTTGGGGCTTGTCTGGAATGTTCGACGAATTCGGCGAGCATCAATGGGCGCGAGCATGCGGTCGTTTCCAGCCCCTCACCCAGTGTCGCACGTGTGGCGAAAAAGAAGTACGAACTATCGATTAAGTAATGCTCGAACAGCTCTTCAATCAATTCGTCGTAGCGTTTCGTGAAGGCATAGAGGCCTCACTGATCATCATGATCGTGCTCATGGCACTGAAGAAGCGCGGCGAACGCAGGCTGATTCGTGCAGCGCACATTGGTATCTGGACCTCCATCGTCGCGTGCGCAATTGGTGGCTATCTGCTCGGCACGATCGCGCTGGTGAATAATCATGGACTGGAAGTCATCCTCTATAGCGCAGCAGCGATCACCGTTCTCACGATGGTCTTCTGGATGATGAAGACAGGGAAGACCCTTAAAGCAGGCATTGACACTCGCATCGCAAGCTATCACTCTCGCGAAGGAATCTGGCCCGTGATCGGTATTTTCCTGTTCGTCTTTTTTATGATCTCTCGCGAAGGCTTTGAGATGGTTCTGCTGCTGCTCGCATTTGGATCTGGCATCGGTGGGCATTATTATGTGACTGCAATGCTTGCAGGCATCGGGCTCGCAGTGGCCGTCAGTTATGCACTTTCTCGCGGCATACTCAAGATCAACCTTGGAAAATTTCTGCAATCGACAGCTTTCGTGCTTCTCTTTTTTGTTGTGCAGCTAATCTTCGACGTATGGCACGAAGCAACGGAAGGGGGCTTTATTCCTGATCCTTCAAGTCAATCGCTTGCAAATTTCATCGATTACGTCCACGATAAAGTGCCTGTCTTTTCCGACATCGGTCTCGCGCTTTTTGCAGTACTCGTGATCTACTTCTTCACGCAAGCAATGAGCGACCGCCGTGCAAATCGCCGTGCCGGGGTCGTGGGGATCGCAGCGAAATCGATGCGCAAGTCGAAACCCGCAGGCGTTTGAGATCACGCTTCTTTGAGTTCTTGATTTCTGTTCACATTCTTGTAATTGCGTATTCGTAATGTTTAAGTCGTTTGCAGTTATTCTCTTTGGCGTATTGAGTCTGTTTGCTTTGAACGCAAACGCACAGTTTACCGCACCGGCAGATACCGCAAAGCCGAAGGGCCATAACTACAAGTTGCGGACGTTGCGAGTAGCAGTCGTTGACCGAACGAGCGACAACTCAATGATCGAGATCGATTCACAGTTTCGAGGTGCGAAGCCGCTCCCAGCTTCAGCGATCATCCCACTAGAGAAGCACCTGAAAAACATTCGCCAGCTCACGTTTGGCGGTGAGAATGCCGAGGCATATCTCAGTCCGGATGGCACCCATCTAAGCTTTCAGGCCCGCGCGATGAAGCCAGGAACGTGCGATCAGATTTTCACAATGACACTTGATGGGAAAAATGTAAAGCGCATCTCGAACGGTAAAGGCAAGACAACCTGCAGTTATTATTTTCCGGGCAATGATCGCATTCTCTATTCAACGACACAATTTGCATATGGCGGGGCGTGCCCTCCTGATCCCGATCGTTCACACGGATATGTTTGGTCGCTTGATCCGGGCTATGATATTTGTGTCTCAGATACGAATGGCACGCCACTCGGGCGCTTGACGGACACCGCCGGATATGACGCCGAGGCGACGATTTCGCCGAAGGGTGATCGCATCGTCTTTACCAGCACTCGCGGTGGAGATATCGATCTTTACAGCATGAATCTTGACGGCTCAGATGTCAAGCAGTTAACATCACAAGAAGGCTATGACGGAGGCGCGTTCTACTCACCTGACGGTGCAAGGATTGTCTATCGTGCCTCGCATCCTGCCGGCGATGAGCTTCGAGAATATCGCGAGCTTCTGAGACTAGGGTTGATAAAGCCACACACTCTTGAAATCTGGGTAATGAACGCGGATGGATCAGAGAAGCATCAGCTCACACATTCAAACGCCGCAAGCTTCGCTCCATACTTTCATCCCGATGGTAAGCATATCATCTTCAGCTCAAACATGGATGATCCGGAAGGCAGGAAGTTCGAACTGTACATGATCAATATCGATGGCACGGGTCTTGAGCGGATCACCTATGAAAAGACATTCAACAGCTTCCCCGTCTTCACTCTCGACGGCAACCATCTCATTTTCTGCTCGAACAGAAATAACACCGTCCCGCATAGCACAAATATTTTTATCGCTGATTGGGTCGACTGACCGATGGGTTTGCTTTCTATTTTTTGGTGACTGAATGAAGATTTGTTTCTCTTTCACACTCCTTGTGACCTTGCTATGCGCGGCACAAACAATACATGCCCAATCGACTGAAGCTTCAAGAACTGAGGCTACCAAAACTGAGGCTACAAGAATCGGTGGCTATGGGGAGATCAGTTACACTGAACCAGATGGCCCAATTCATGGCACGCTCGACATCCCGCGTTTTGTGATCTTTCTCTCGCATCAATTCTCCGAGCAGTGGAGTGTCAAATCCGAGGTCGAGATCGAGCACGTCAAAGTCGAACCCGGCGCGCCGAGTGGTGAGGTTGCGGTCGAGCAGGTGTTTGTGGATTACCATCATTCGAATGCATTTGGCATGCGTGGCGGATTGCTCCTGATCCCTTGCGGTATCATTAACCAAACACACGAGCCGACAACATTCATGAGTGTGGCGCGTCCGCATATTGATCAAGAGGTAATCCCATCGACGTGGCGCGAGATTGGTCTCGGCATCTATGGCGATCTCGGTGAGCTTGTCAAGTATCAGGCGAATATAACAGAGGGTATGAACGCAGCAGGGTTCGCTTCAACCGGGATTTACGAAGGACGTCAGGAAGGCGTCAGAAGCGATCCAAATAGTCCTGGACTTTCCGCAAAGCTGGATTTTCTGCCGGTTCTGGGTTTACGCATCGGCGCCTCAATTTATTATCAGACTAACACGGCCTCTTCACTCATTGACTCAACCAACCAAGCAATCACGATCTCTTCACCACTCACGGTTGTGGCCTTCGATGCACGTTATGATCTTGGCAATGCACACTTCCGCGCCGAGTACGCGTTGGATAACATTGGAAACGCCAGTGATCTGAGTTTAGTAAGAGGGACTACAATACCTCAAAGCGTATCAGGCGAATACATCGAGGGATCTTATAACCTCATGCCGCATCTCTGGGAATCGAGCGATGTCGAGTTGTTGCCTTTTGTGCGTTATGAAATGGTCTCTCGTAAGTGGAGTGACTTGGCTGTGCTCAAAGATCAAACGTGGCTGATCGCAGGCGTGGCTGTCAAGCCGATCGATGGTCTGATCGTGAAGCTTGATTACGAATGGTCGAAAGAACCCATCGTATTTACCGGCGGAGGGCGGACGGGCAGTGCCAAAGGCCTCCTCGGATTTGGACTTGGGTATGCATTCTGATTTTAAGCTGAAGTATTGAGAAGAAGTTACCACATAGTGCTTATTCTATCTCTCATCGCAGCCAGCTATGCGGTTAGTGCTGCACAGGGTGTGCCGGAGAAGGCTATCTCTGCGATGCACCGTGTCTTTGGAGAATCGTTGGCGATCAAGATTTATAGTCTCGTAATTGATTCTACCGAGGCAGAAGCTGTTTACGATGTAACCGGCGAGAAAGTGAGCGGACGCGTGATCATTCGCGAAGCCACCGATGAGCAAGGTACCATTGCCGGCTACGGCATCGTCGATGATGTACGCGGCAAAGAGCAGCCAATTACCTACATCACAATGATAAAGCCCGATGGAGCAATCGCTGATGTTGAGGTGCTCGTCTATCGAGAGTCGTATGGCGGCGAAGTGCAATACGAACAATTCCGCAAACAATTTCGTGGGAAGTCAAGAGTGAATGATCTGCATGTTGGCAGAGGCATACAGGGCATTGCAGGCGCCACAATTTCGAGCAAAGCGATTGCCAACGGCGCGAAGAAAGTACTGACGCTGTTCCAGCTCTGGCGAAGGGAGGGAAAGTTATAATGACAAACGAACTTCCGCTCCTTCGTACGATGCCGAAAGTGGTCCGAATGTTTGCGGCGTTCATCATGCTGACGCTTGCCATTGGCTATGCGCACGCCGTTGGGTACGTTTATCTGACTACACATATCCTTCCGAAAGGAATTGAGGAGCGGTATCGCGGCACAGAAACTTCTTCAGCCAATAACTCACCGGGAGCGTCGACGAATAGCGGTATTGGAAGTGCCAGTGATGTCCCAGAGAATCCCTCAGCGCTCTCGAAGCCTACCACAACAGGCGACATGCAATTTCAGAAGTCGCTTGCCGAGATGCTCAACATCATCCATACGCACGTGATCACGATGACGCTCATCTTCGCGATCTCGGGCTTCATCACGTTGTTTACCGATGCACTCCCAAAGTGGCTTCGAAACGCGGTCGTACTTGAGCCATTTCTTGGGATCATTGCTACCTTCGGTGGACTTTGGGCAACACGCTATCTCGGAGGAGGCTGGAGTTGGCTGGTCAGCGTTTCCGGAGCGGTCATGGCTGTTGCATTTGCTGTTCAGACGATTGCGCTGGTGCTCGAATTGCGGGCCGTGCGCAGAACGGCTTCAATGAGATTATGAGAGAGCAAGACATGACTCGTCGGCTTTTCCTGAGACGCGCTGGCAGCGCAGTCGGCGTGTTTGCATTCCTTCCGCTTTTGCCGAATGTCGCAAGAGCAGGTTCTCGTTACGATTATTACGAGCACACAATCCTTGCAATGGGAACCACCGCTCGGCTTGGTGTCTATGCACGCTCCGCGAGAGAAGCAGACCAAGTGATCAATAAAGCGTTCGCAGAATTGAAGCGGCTCGAGTCGCTCATGAGCGTCTTCGATTCATCGAGTGAACTCTCACAGATCAACGCCAACGCTGGACTTCAGCCTTTAGCCGTTTCGGCAGATACATTCGAAGTGATCTGGCGAGCGAAAGAATTTAGTGGAATCACCAACGGCGCCTTCGACATCACCGTCGAGCCACTTATGCGTTTGTGGGGATTTCGAAATGCCACTAATTCGCTAAAGCAGTTGCCAACAAATGACGAGGTTCAAGCAGCTCTTGCATACGTGGGTTCGCACCATATCCTGCTTGATGAGAGCGCTCGATCTGTTGGACTTGCCAAATCCGGATGCCAGCTTGATCTCGGAGGCATCGCGGTGGGTTATGCGCTTGACAAGATGTGGTCAATTCTGATGGCCGAAGGCATCACGGACGCATTCCTGGATATTTCTGGAGATATCATTGCCCTGGGAGTCCCAGAGAACGGCGAGGGTTGGAACGTTGCAATTCCCGATCCGAACGGATCGGGTGAGCTCATGTATCAAACAATACTGAAGAACTCGGCACTCGCGACCAGCGGTAACTATATGAACTTCGTTGTATACGAGGCAAAGCAATATGGTCATATCATGGATCCGCGCGAGGGTCGTTCGGCGAATCGTATCCTCTCTTCCACTGCTATCGCCAATAAAGGGCTGACTGTCGATGCACTGTCTACTGCAAGCTTCGTACAGGGGGCGCCTTTCGGCACTGATACGAAGTTTGTTCTCGTTGGTTCTAGTGGCGCTGTCACCGTTTCCTAAAGGACGGCATAGTGTTGGAACGAGTTACATGCGGACGCGAACACTGTATGCGCTGCTACTCGCCTTGAGGCGGATTCTTACAAGAAATTCAGAATTGCCGATTTGATACAATAAGAGCAAAAAAAATGAAGAACAGGTACCGCTTGATCATGTTTGGTTTCCTGACGACAGCCGCATCGACTGCGGTTACTGCCAACGCTCAGACCGCCGATAAGACGGCACCGAAGTGGGATCCTTCGAAACATGTGGCACCGGCATCCTATTATGAGGGGCTACCTAGGGTTTCGGCGGGAGTCGAAGTAAAAGGATCGCCCAGCGATGCGGCGACATTCGCGAAGTCCGATCCAAATGCAGTCCTGAATCTCGACAATCATCGCATCGGCGATGCCGGACCGACAGCAGCAACAAGCCCAACGGCGAAGTCCGCGATCATCGCACCGCCAGTGCTTGCGCCGCTCACAATCTATGACTTGAAGGCACGACTTCAAGTGGCACAGGCAACCTATGCCGGAGCGCAGCTTGGTTACAAACAGGCTTTACGCGAAGGGGACAATGCTCGTGTGGCGACGGAGCAGGCACAGATGACCACGTCCATGTCGAATATCAAGCAGTTAAACAATCAGATAAAGACTTTTTCGGTGCAACAGCAAACCACCGCAACAGCACATCGCAAGACGAAGCGCGCGAAGCTCAAGAAGTAAACTAGGAAACGCGAGTTTGGAAGAGGGACGGAGCATGCTCCGTCCCTCTTTTATCTCCCCAGATCGAATGAGCATATGCCAGTCAAATGCCGCTTCGAGGGAGCTCTCTTGTATTCATTACCTCATCGGGTGTGACAATTCTTCGGGATCGGAGTTATTAGTCAGTAGTCATTACTGCTCACCCATTGCGCCGCATAACCTTTCTTCTTTTTTGGATGCTGCTCGGATCATCTGCTGCCCACGCGCAGTGGCAGATCGTTGCGCCTGCCCTTCTGGGCAACATTTCGTATTGGGGGGGTTCTATCATTTACAAGGATGGCATCGTTTGGGCAGGCGTGCATGGCCTCTGGCGCTCGAACGACACGGGCACAACGTGGACCAATGTGCTCCCTCCAACCAGATTCGCACTCGGGATCGTCGACATTGCCTTTTTTGATAGACAAACCGGTTTGATCGCCGTGAAAGACAGTGGCGTCTTCCGCACACAAGATGGAGGAAGCCGTTGGAAGCGGATCAGTGATATCCAGGCCTCTAACGTTGCATTCGGAGACTCACCGCAGGAAATCTATCTCACGGAATCTTATAGTGCGTTCACCTCTGCAAGATGCTATAAGACGAACGACGGCGGCCTCAATTGGAATACGAGTCCGATCAACCAATTCATACCGGGCCTCGTAGTGCACAGGGGTGGTCGCGCGTATGCATTTGCCGGCGAACGTGACACACGCTTAGGATCGATCTACGCATCAACGGATCGTGGTGCGACATGGCTGCAAAGAGCGGGTATGGCTGATTGGGATTGTTATTCGCTTACCGTTGACTCATGCGATGAGAACCTGATGTTTCTCTCGAATGAAAATCAAATCTCAGATCCGTTCGATAACTTATCGACCATCTATGTCACGACTGACGGAGGAGCCTCATGGCAGATGCCGCAGAGCTATGTAGGGAAATTCTTCAGCGGTTCGATCCAAACTTCCGGCAATGCGATTTATGCGCAGACTGTCGCCAATGGTGTTTATCGCTCGACCGATCGCGGCTCGACGTTTCTTCCGATCGGAGGGCCTGTGGCAGCGGGAGATACCCGAACGCTTTCGGCAATTGGTGACAATATCATTATCGCCGCAGATTCCCTCGGCAATATGTGGCGCACAATGAATAGCGGCGGCGATTCACTTCGCACGTCGATTCGATCGAACCTCGTCGAACTGTTACCGGCAACTTCCGTCGTGACGGACACTGTCTCAGCTTGTGACACGCTCACACGATATGTCTTTCTCTTGCGGAACAGCCTGTGTGCTGCGAGAACATTGCTCGATCAATCGATCACGGGTGCCGATCAAGTCAAATACAAATTTCAGAAACAGGCCTCGATCTTCTTTGCGACAGGCGATTCCATCATTCTCTCATTCCATCCTGATGCGGCGCGCACATATCACGCGTTCCTGCGAGTGAAGTTCAGCGATGGTACGATCGACTCGCTTCCACTCAGCAACGTGGCAACGGAGCCTCGCTCCACGCTGTCACTCTCGGACTCGGTTCTTTTTCAGTTTGATTCGGTCTCGCTCTGTGACACAACTCGACTACGAAGTGTGGTCGTGCACGATGCTGGCTGCTTCCCCCGCTCAATCCTGCAATCGGTGATCGGCGGAGATTCATCGTCACATTATCTCGTGACGACTCGCACGACGCCAGGGCTCGATACTTTCCTTGTCCAATTTTATGGAGGGGAAGGCGTTGATTATCCAGCGCGTCTTGACATCCTTCTCTCCGATAGTGCAAGATTTTCGATCTCGCTTCGAGGTCATGGAGTCAAGGCAACGCATTACACGTCAATATTGCCAAGAGCGCTTTTCATCTTTGATACTTTGTCGAGTTGCAGTGATGCGATCATTCAGCGCATTGTGCTGCATGATAGCTCGTGCCCGACGCGATTGATCGATTCGCAATTTGTAACTGGTCCTGACTCCGCACGCTACACCATCCTGATTCCATTTGGCGCAACGAAGTTAGCCAATGACACAGCAACCATTTCCCTTCAACCACAATTAGCCGGTGACTATCATGGCTTCTACGTTATTCAATTTCATGACGGTGCACGGGATACGATCAAACTGTTTGGCTCAGTGCGACCAACGCCTCTCATCACACTCGCATCGGCCGATCTTTTCGTTGATACGCTAGGAGGTACAGCTTACGTGCCGATCCGTATCAAGAATACGAAACCCGGTGACAAGATACTGGCTATCATGCACTTTGATACCACAATGCTCGTCTACAAAGGGACGTTTGCACAGGATGGCAGCCGGATCGATCAACTGAGTTCGGAGTATGCAGGTCGCGCCTCTTTTCAGATTGACGCACGCGACACGAGTACAACTGCCTTTTCTCTCTTTGAAGTCTTTCCAATTGATTCAGCCTGTAGCACGCTCACGTTCGATTCGATCGAATACATTTCGCATGGAGGTACCTGCATGCTTCAACTTCCCAGCAGCTTATCATCCCAGATTTGTACGAACCTTGGATGTGGTACAAGGACACTTTCACGATTCACCAGATACAAAGCTTTTCCTAAGCTCTCGATCACGCCAAATCCATCTCGCGGGCCTATTGCGCTCTCTTCAGACATGGGGATGAGCAACACAAGGATTACGCTTCTGGACATGAAGGGAGTTACCCAGTTTGTTTGCACACGTGATTTACTCAAAGAGATTCCTGACGAACTAGATCTCTCCAGACTAGCTGATGGCGTCTACTTCATTTGTGTGGAGAACTTAAACGGGAGAATTTTTCAGCGGATCGTCAAACGATCTCGCTGAGTTTTACTTTGCGGTTAGTGAAGGAAGCTTTTGGATATCCTGCCGGAGCGAGCTGATCTCCACAATTTGCTCATCGCCTTCCCTTCCAAGTAGGATCTTCCCATTGCGATCGGCTGCGAGAATTGGCGAAGCGACGTAGGATGGAATGTCCGATGGCATCGGGATTCGTCTGCTGAGATCGGACACGGCCCTTCTCAAATATTCCTGCATGACCTGGCCGCCTTCTGCGCGGACTTTTTGAATCGCTTCGAGCAGTGGCACGACAGATTCTCCATCCCATTTTACGATAAAAGAGAATGCCGCTGCCGGGCTCACAAATCTGGAAGCGTGCGTGATATCGAGCGGATTCTTAGCGCCGGTTCGATCACGATGAAGTCTTAAATGCATATGTCTAAACACTCTGAAAGTAGCTCACGAGCCTGGAAGTGGAGAAGCAGGCTCTCAGAATAACTTGCACAAATAGCTAAGAAATTACATGCAATTTCCACGCCACGGAAACGAAAAACCCCGACGGCGTCGAGGCTTTAAAAAGAACTCTTCGAATTGTTAGTGGCTCACGATCATTTCTTTTGTCGTGACCGCACCATCGATCACAAGCTCGTAGAAATAGGCCCCATTCGTGAGCGTGGTAACGTCGAGCATGATCATCTGTCGACCGGCGTTGAAGGAGCGCTGTGGGATTTCCTTAACGACTACACCTTTCTCATCGACCACCCGTACGGAAACCTGCGATGGCTTCGTGAGCGTGAAGGGGATATGCGTCATTCGCATCGCCGGATTTGGGGAATTCTGCTCGACCGTGGGAGTCGACGGAGTAGGTGTATTGACACCTTGAGTATTCACGTCGAGGGTACCCGTCATCCCAAAAGAGGTGCCATGGATGTTGCATTGATAGGCATAGTGTCCAGCGACTTTGATAACGTAATCATACGTCTGCGTCGCATCGGTCGGGCCGGAAATGTCATTGGCTCCACTACGGACAGCCAGAGCATGAGGTGTTCCTTGGGCGCGATATGTCGAACTCGAAGACATTCTCGGA
>JABDDM010000022.1 GCA_013287605.1 Ignavibacteria bacterium
TTTGATGCATCGGATTTGGAAAGATCCGGCAAAGTATCTCGTCGAACAACTGGTTCTTGTCGACGGTACACCTGTCTTCATCATCAATTCCGGACATCATAACGATCATCGCGGCGGTCCTGATTTTCTTAATGCAGAAATAGCGTTGAGCGGAATCGCTCTGCGTGGTGATATTGAGCTTCATACTTCGCTTGAGGAATGGTCAGCTCATGGTCACGATGGGGACCAGCGATATGCAAATGTCATCCTCCATGTGATCCTTACTCGCGAAGATGACCATGAAGCTCACCACGCACCTCATTTGCCGACAATGGCGCTAGCCGACAATCTGCGTTTGAACGAGCGCACCTTGTGGGAGCAGCTCTTTGATTCGCTATACGACCGTGCACCAGAGCTTGCCTGCTTCCCGCACAATCTGCAAGTACCAGTGCGCTTTAAGCGAAAGGTCATCGATCGTTTCGCCGAAGCAAGGCTTGATGAACTTTGCGCTCGATTCGATCCCGGAGAAGATTCGATGTCGGGATTTCTCGAACGAGTTTATGTTCAGACATTCGATGCTCTCGGTTTTTCCGAAAATCGTCTCCCATTCAAACAACTCGCTGAGATCTGCTCGATCGTGAAGTTGCGAAGGCTTCGCGCTTTGACTAATGACGCGAACCGTTTGGCTGGTTTCCAGGCTCTCTTCTTTGGTGCTGCAGGACTTCTACCAGCCCCGTCTTCCGAATACTCCCCGCGCGCAAATGAGAAGATTATCGAACTCGCCTCGGCATGGGAGTGGGTGACCGATGCACTTGATTTGCCCTTTCTCTTAACGGAAGGCGACTGGGCGTTTTTCAGAATTCGTCCGCTGAATTCACCTCATCGAAGAGTTGCGCTCGCTGCCCATCTCGCGGAGCACCTGTTCTCCATCGATGCCCCGCTAGATCTACTACTGCGCACATTGGAGGACCTCGATGTACCAACAGGTGTCGATCCCTTTTGGGAGCATCATACTTCTTTCGCAAGCGAATTGGCAGCAGCGCAGAGTCTGCTGGGAGATGAACGAAAGCGGGCGCTTACGCTCAACGTCGCGCTCCCCGCACAAATCGCTCATTCTGGGAGGTTTATTCAGGAGAACGCCGCACTCGTCAGGTCAAGACGGGAACGCTGGATGTCGACGCGGACTCGCTCCAGCGCACAGTACATAAATGTTGTCAGGCAGGAACTTCTGGAAAGTGAAAGCGTTAAAACGGTGCGCGAAGAGCAGGGGGCGCTCCTTTTGACACGATCGTTCTGCCAGGAACGTCGCTGCAATGAGTGCCCGATCGGCCAGAGGCTCATCGAAAAAGGGTGGAATGCTCCACTTGGTGCATGAAGTTGACCTCAGGTGTATATTTGCATTTGACATGCGGGAGTAACTCAGTTGGTAGAGTGCAACCTTGCCAAGGTTGATGTCGCGGGTTCGAATCCCGTCTCCCGCTCTGACAAAAAGGCCGCTCGCTTGAGTGGCCTTTTGCATTCCGAGGACTCGCTGTCTTCCACCGTATAATTGCTTCATGCCGAACGAGCAGCATAATCCTCTCACCCACGAGCGCTTTGCGCTCACTTCACTGCTGGACTTTGCCCGGACCCTAACTGCCGATCTTGGAAACGTCGGCATTCTGAAGTCGGTCATTCGGACGATCATGGGGAAGGCCTTGATCAAGGATGCACTCGCCTTTATTGCTCACGATGGCGTATTCCAATTAGTGCATCGCGCTGGCTTTGTTGGCTTCCAGATACCCGACACCATGACCGAAGCGGAGATCGGCGCGTGGGCTGTGACGCACGACAACGCGATCGCTGTGATCCTGAAACTCCGTCCAAGGGAGAACGAGGGCGACGAGTGCATGCTCATTTTTGGTGATTCGATGATGCCAGGAATGGAGATCGAGAACGAAACGGAATTCCTCGAGTCGATCTCGCGGCTTGCAAACATGGCGATCTCGAATGCTCGGCTCTTCGAGCGGGAGCAGGAGCGCGAGCGAATTGAAGCAGATCTCAGACTTGCGCGAGAAATTCAGCTTTCACTCTTTCCGCAGGTCTTACCCGAAATATTGCATCTTGATCTTGCGGCCTATTCGAAATCGTGCGAAGTGGTGGGAGGAGATTACTATGACGCTATCAGGTTGAGTGATCATGAGGTCTTGATCGCGATCGCTGACGTTGTAGGCAAAGGAGTTGCGGCAGCGCTGCTGATGTCGAGCGTCCAGGCATCGCTGCGGGCGCTGGTCTCGATGATCCGTACAGGTCAGTTGGGGCTGCTTGATGTGGTCGAGGAATTGAATCGGCTCCTCTTTGAGAGCACGTCTGCCGAACGCTTTGTCACCGCAGCCTTTGTGATCATCGATACAAAGCGAGAGCGAATTCTATCGGTTGTGGCCGGACATCCACTTCCGATCATTTTGCATCCCAATGGCAGTACGTCCTCGCTTGAATCCTCCGGTATTCCGCTCGGGATCATTGCCACGTTCCCATATGAATTCTATGAGCGCGCATTTAGGCCCGGAGACGCTCTTGTTCTCTATACCGATGGGTTGTCTGAATCAAGGATCGAAGGGAAGGAACTTGGTCCGCAAGGAATTGAAACGCTGCTTGTTTCTCGAGGAGGACGCGATTCGAAATCGATCCTTAAGGCCCTTTCATCTAGCACTGATTCAAATCAGAAGGATGACCTAACGCTGATCGCGGCGGTATTTGATAAGTCGAAGTAGGCGCGTGTGGGAGAGTGTTTAAGAAGTTGAGAAACATAATGGGGCAGCCGATGACTGCCCCATCCTAAATCTATCTAGCGATTGATCACGAGTCGTGTCGATGTTGCGACGCCTTTGTCCGTAATGACTCTGACGGTATAAGTACCTGCATCGAGCGACCGAGTATCGACAGATGTTTGAACCAATCCACTCACTGCATATGGGATCGAGCTTGAACGGACAAGCTTACCTAGAACATCATAAACTTCGATCTGCACTGCTGAAGGATGCAAGAGACTGAGTGACATCCGCACTGCATCACCTGATTGAGATGGATTCGGAAATATCTTTACGATAGCTGCATCAGGAGAAACAAGCTGCATCGCAACTCCGACCTGCGTCAGGATCACGAACGGATCACTCTCCTGTGGTACCGTCTCACCCGCAGCAGGAAGAAGTTTGATCACTGCCTGACTCGTGGCTGGGCCAGTGACCTTCCAGAGATAGGTCGTATCAGTGATGCTGTGAGCGAGGGTATCCCACGCCGCTCCGCCATTTCGGGAGAGCAGGACGTGGACTGCGGCAACTCCTCGTTTGGTCCACCGTATCGGAAGATTATCTCCGATGTTCAGCGTATCCTTTGATGTTGGTCGCAAGATTTGGATCGATTTCGCAGCAGCGGCAATAGTAAAATTGCCCTTTTCAATCGCGACCGGATCTCCATTAAAGGCATCCACGACTTTGATCTTACCCATGGTTGTCGCCGAATCGGGTACAGTCCAATTGACAGGACTCAGCGTCGAAGTAGCAATGCCACGCCAGGTTGTGCCATTGTCCACTGAGTAATAAACCGTCACCGCACTGATATTCAGCTTCTGGAATTGGATCGGCACAATAGAAAGGGGAGCGAATGTGTGTCCGTCCAACGCGGAATCGATAATTGCGAGTGAGCGAGCAGGGGGTTTTAGCGTATCAAATTTCTTGAGTACGAGACCAGCGGCGGTAACGTGATAATCATCACCTGTGGCTGTCTCTTCGATAAAGGCAACGAGTTTAAGGTCAGCAAGCGCGGAGGCGACGGCTGTACGAATGACCTCCGTGTATGTAACTCGCGTAGTTGTTCCGGAGGGTTTTCCCATTAGATTGAGGACGGAATCCACAATCGTAATATAACGAACGACATCATCATGATTCGAAGGGCCCGAACCATTGCACTGTGCTTGGTTAACGTTATCCTGTAAAATCGCATAGCGCACTTTGACCGTATCTGTTAAGGCGGACCGACTTGTGATATCAAGTGTCACAGAGAACGTGCGAGTGGAAGGATCGTAGGTCCCACTTACATACGCGATATCAACGCTCCGTGCTTTGCCAGCTTCCTGATCGATACGGGCTTCCCACTCCGACTTGGTCGAGGAAAGCCGAGGCCAGGTATTTCCAAAGTCCGTACGATTGACAGCACATACAAAAACCGGGGTACCGCCCGAGCCAGATACATTTGCCAACCGCCAGTCCGTTTGCGTTGAGCCTACGGCGATGCGAGCGATAATATCGCCAATGTTCGCGACATGATGATTGAGATGAATCACCTCCGAGCCCTTGCTTGAGAGAGTGCTCTTGAAATCCGCATCGAACTGATTTGGCTGAGGGCAAAGGTCAACACTATTGGTGAAGGTCTCGTAGAGAACTCCGTAGGTAGTTTGAGCGCCCAGTCGAACCGTGCCGATGAGGAAAGAAACAATGAAGGCGAGTGAAGTCAGGAGAAGACGTTTGTGGCAAGTATCCATAGATGTGCTTCTGGAAGAGTGTACATAATCATTCAAATATAGAAGTTTAATGAGGGATTGATTCCTCCGAATTTGGGCCAATATCGAGGAGTCCTGAGAACTTGTCGAATATGCACGGCGTTAGGCACCAACTCTGCATTGGCGGGTGTTTCGACGAACGGTTTTGGTAACACAACCGCTGCGCTCGTAGCTCAGTTGGATAGAGCATCAGCCTTCTAAGCTGAGGGTCGCTGGTTCGAGTCCAGCCGAGCGCACATCGGGCAAGGATGAAGGCTGACGGATGAAGGATGAAGTTGGGGAATGGAGGAGAGGGATCTGAGGGAGCGTACTAAGGAGTACGCTGTGCGGATTATTAAGCTTTGTTCTACACTTCATGCATCCCGCGAGGCTGAGATTCTTGGTCGGCAATTGCTTCGGTCGGGGACTTCGGTAGGTGCGCATTATCGCGAAGCCAAACGAAGTAAATCGGATGCTGACTTTGTCAGCAAAATCGATGGAGCGCTTCAGGAATTGGACGAATCCGGTTACTGGATCGAGTTACTAATCGATGCAGGATTTGTGTCAAAAGCCAAGCTCGAAGATTTATTAAGAGAGACCAACGAGCTTATCGCGATCTTCACGACAATAGTAAAGAAAGTCAAGGCGCGAAAATCGTTGTCCAATAATTTGAATAGTGTGCAAAGCTGAAGAAAGAGATGCGAATCGTGTGCAAGCACTTTTCATCCTTCATCCCTCATCCTTCATCCTTGCCCAAACATGGTGGGCGTAGCTCAGTCGGTTAGAGCGCCAGGTTGTGGCCCTGGAGGTCGTGGGTTCGAGACCCATCGCTCACCCACCGAACACTTGTGTTCCGCAAAGCCCTCGTTAGCGAGGGCTTTGTTGTTATGTTGCGAGGCGCCGTTGTGTCTCGGAAATCTTACTGAATAATGGTACGTGTTCGTTTTGCTCCTTCTCCAACCGGATTTGTTCACGTCGGTTCGCTGCGTACTGCGCTCTATAACTATTTGTTCGCGCGACATCATGGCGGGGTGAACGTGCTTCGTATTGAGGATACGGATCGTACACGTCTAGTGGAAGGAGCGGTGGAGAATCTCCTTAGCACGATGAAGTGGGCAGGCATCACTTTCGATGAAGGTCCGCAGAATCCTGGGAAGTATGGTCCGTACGTGCAGTCTGAAAAGACAGAAGTCTACCGTGCTCACGCCGCACAGCTTGTTGCAAGCGAAAAAGCCTACCCTTGCTTTTGTACAACGGAGCGGCTTGCGCTTGTTCGTGAAAGTCAGCAGGCCGCAGGCATTCCGCCGATGTACGATCGTCATTGCAGAAATCTTTCGAAGGAAGAGGTCGCCACACGCATCGCTGCTGGCGAACCGCATGTCATTCGGCTACGCGTTCCCATAGGCGAGCTCATTCGTTTCAATGATATCGTGCGTGGCGACATCGAATTTGATTCAAAGACCATCGACGATCAGGTGCTGATAAAGTCGGATGGCTATCCGACCTATCATCTCGCGAATGTTGTGGATGATCATCAGATGGAGATCACGCACGTCATTCGTGGCGAAGAGTGGCTGCCATCAACACCGAAGCACGTGCTACTCTATCAGGCATTTGGCTGGGAGCCGCCAAAGTTTGCCCATTTGCCACTTCTGCTGAATGCCGACCGCAGCAAGCTTTCGAAGCGTCAGGGAGATGTTGCGGTTGAGGATTACAAGGACAAAGGATATCTCCCCGAAGCACTCGTCAACTTTGTCGCGTTGCTTGGCTGGAATCCATCGGCTTTCGAAGAGATCTTCACGATGGAAGAGTTGATCAAGGGCTTCGAGCTTGATCGCGTGAACAAGGGCGGTGCAGTCTTCAACAAGGAGAAGCTTGACTGGATGAACTCCGAATATATCCGCAAACGCTCACCTGAAGACTTACTAGTTTATGTCAAGCCTCTGATTGAGAAGAAGGGTTACATTGTGAGCGATGAGTATATCCTCGCTGTGATCAAGCTGATGCAAGAGCGAGCGCGGACGATTAACGATTTCGTCGAATTCGCAAGCTACTTCTTCGAGCGCCCTACGGAGTACGACGAAAAATACAAATCCAAACACTGGACGCCCGATGCGAAAGAGCGTTTGCGAGAAGTGCTGCCGGAATTCGGCGCGCTCAACACATGGTCGCATGATTCACTCGAAGGTGTCATTCGCGCCTACGCTGAGAAAAGTGGAATCAGCGCTGGCAAATTGATCCATCCGATCAGGCTTGCTGTGACCGGCAGAGGCATGGGCCCAGGACTCTTCGAACTGCTCGAAGTGATTGGCAAAGAAGAGAGCACGACGAGAATCGGACACGCCCTTGAAGCTCTTTGATTGCTGGGAGCAATCCTTGCAGGTAGCCTGTTCATCACGCGCGCGCACCATTGGGCAATCGCTCCTTGTGCCATGAGCGATCATGGCTCATACCTTGACTTAAAGAGGAGAGGAAAGTCCGAACTCCGCAGAGCAGCATGCCGGCCGAGAGCGTTCAGCAATGAGTGCTCAAGTCCGGGCAGTGGTAAATAACCTTCGGGAAAACACCACTGACAGCGCAGTGTCACAGAAAGCAAACCGCCATGATGCGAGCAATCGCATTAGGGTAAGGGTGAAAGGGCGGTGTAAGAGACCACCGTTCAGGGAGTGATCCCTGAAGTCACGATAAACCTCATGCGGAGCAAGACCATGTAAGAGACCACGACAGCAATGTCGGCTGCTGCTCGCAGCCTGGTCTCGGGTAGGTCGCTCAGATCAATGATTGCCTCCCTTCCGCAAGGAAGGACAGACAGAATTCGGCTTATAGATGGTGTGCGCAAAAGTGTAATACATGTCGCGACTAGAACAACTCCAGAAATTTCTTGAGATCGATCCGAACGATAGCTTCACCCGCTATGCGATCGGACTCGAACTAGCCTCGCTGAAATCCTACGATAAAGCGATCGAACAATTCGAAGCGCTTCGCGCGAGCGATCCCGAGTATGTAGCCACGTATTATCAACTCGCAAGTGCTTATCGCGAAGATGGCAATAAAGTGAAGGCAGCCGAAATCTATAGCGTGGGCATTACGACAGCTCGCAAGATGAATGATCTTCATGCAGCAGGCGAGTTGCAGGCTGCGTTGGAAGAAATGGAAGACGAAGACTAAGCAGAAATTTGTGAAGAACCAAGCAACATTCAAGGCCCGCGCTGTTGAATTCTTTATTCGAGAGGAAGTATTGAAGTTCGGTGACTTCACACTGAAGAGCGGCAGGAAGTCTCCCTACTTTTTCAACACTGGCTCGCTCTGCACCGGCGAACAGCTTGCCGATCTGGGCGAACTCTATGCTGAAAAGCTCAACTCCATCCCTGAATTTCGAGATGCTACAGTGATCTTCGGCTCCGCCTACAAGGGGATTCCGATCGCAGTCTCGACTGCTATCGCGATCTCGAAACTCGGACGCAAGGGAATGCGTGCGGTGAGCGATCGTAAAGAAGCAAAGACACATGGTGATGTAAGTGGTTTTCTCGGTGTCATTAAGCGCGGCGACAAAGTGGTGATCGTCGATGATGTCATCTCGACGGGTGGCACAAAGATCGAGGCACTCGAAAAATTAAAAGAGATCGGATGCGAGCCCCTCGGCTTTATCATCGCATTCGACCGTAAGGAAAAACAGCAGGGAAGTAACAAAACAGCGCTCGAATCTCTCGTGACATCGACTGGTCTTCCAGTTTACCCTCTTGCAACAGCGAGCGACATTGCTCATGTGAAGCCAGAATTCGCTTCAGTCCTCGAAGCCCACTTGGCTTCGACCGCTTAGTTTCCTACTGATGTAATCTGGATCGGCTCCCATGCATCACCGCCGCAGGGTGTGTAGTTGCGGGTGACGTGTTCGTCGAGGATCGCACAGAGTGTGTTGTCGGCGATGAAATGTTTGCAAGTCGCGCAGAGCGCGTTCCTTGAAGCGCGCCTTACGTCCTTCTGATGCTTCATGAACGAAAGCTGCGCCGGGTAGATCACGATCACCGCAACACTCACAAAGAACAGCGACCACCAATCGCCATAATTCGGCACATAACTATACAGCGCCCACGCTGCGATGAGCACGGCCGTAAACCTTAGAAGTCCCCAGTAAATAATAGCACCCACGTTGGGCAAGTATGAATTATGAAGTATGAAAGGGGAAATTGGGGTTTTGGTTCGGTGGCTAGCGGTCTGCAACCGGGTCTTGTGGCTTGCTGTTAGGCTTGACTATGGCTAAAGTCTTGTTGGGTATGAGCGGAGGACTCGATTCTTCGGTGGCAGCCCTGCTTCTAAAGGAGCAGGGACATACCGTTATTGGTATGACCATCAAGACATACTCCTACGATGACGTTGGCGGTAACTTGATCAACGATACTTCCTGCTGCTCCCTTGACGGCATAAACGACGCTCGTCGTGTCGCGCATCTGTTGGAGATCCCCCATTATGTCACCGACCTGACTGAGATATTCGGCAAGCAGATCATCGACTATTTCAAAGAGACATATCTTCAAGGTGAAACTCCTAATCCGTGTGTAAAGTGTAATCGTGAAATCAAGTGGGGAGCGATGCTCAAGAAAGCCGACGCGCTCGGTTGTGATTACATTGCAACAGGACATTATGCCGCACTCCGCCTCGAAGAGGGCCGAATGATTCTTAGCAAAGCGCAGGACAACATGAAGGATCAGACTTATGCACTCTGGTCGGTGCGAGAAGAGCACTTCCATCGCACACTTTTTCCTCTGCAGGGACTAAAAAAAGAAGAGTTAAGAGAGCTTGCGCGAAAGGCGAATCTCCCTATCGCGGAAAAGCAGGAGAGCTACGAAATCTGTTTTGTCACAGACAACAATTACCGCCGCTTCCTGCGCGACAATGTTTCAGAAATTGATGACCTCGCACCTGCTGGAGATTTTGTACTCAACGGCGAGGTCGTTGGCACGCATGATGGTGTTCCATTCTATACCATCGGTCAGCGCAAAGGCTTGGGACTGAGCATTCCTTCGCACCCGGCGCCGCTCTACGTTACAGGCCTTGATGTGCTCAACAATCAGGTGATTCTTGGCGATGATGAAGAGCTGCTCGCGAAAGCTCTTGTTGCGCGGCAGGTGAATTTGATCAAATATGATTCATTGCCGAACGAAGGGATGCGGGTAATGGCAAAGATCCGTTACAAAGACGAGGGCGCATGGGCTACGATCCGGGCGATTCCAGACGACAAGATCTTTGTAGAATTCGAAGAACCGCGGCGGGCGATAACGCCAGGGCAGTCCGTCGTCTTCTATGAGAATAATGACGTGATCGGCGGAGGCATCATCGAGAGATCTGTGTAGGTAGGAATCAAATGATTAAAACAATCTTGAATAGGATGAGAAATATCAAATGGGTTTTTCTTCTTGCACCATTAATGTTTATCGTCGCAAGTTGTAATCAATCCAATCCTGTCGTACCACCGCTGAGTGGGAATGAAGTCCAGGCGAGCATTACGGGCGAAGGATTCTTCAATGCGACGGATGCGCTTGGATATGACTCGGTCACTTTTTATTACGTGTATGCCACTGAGACCTTCCAGTCGGGTCTGAGGAGCGTTACGCTCACCATTCCAAAGCAGAGCACGGTGCCATATACAGTGACAGTTGGATCAGACCCCGTCGGTACGATTTCATACACATTAGCACCTAGCAATACATCAGGTCCGCAATATTTTGCTGCGCCGCACGGTGTTGGTAGTGGTTTGATCACAGTCACACAAATCTCGCCAACACTTGAAGGCTCGTTCTCCGGGACGCTCTGGCAATTGCCACCTTCCGGGAGCGATACGGTACGCACTATCACCAACGGACAGTTCAATGCGGCATTCGTACACTAACGATTCGCGATTGTTACTTGTAGATTCTCTTCTCACCCTGAACATACGATAATGGCATCGAAAAGCGCTGAGCAGATCGCTGACGACCAGGCAAAACAGGAAGCAGCGACGCTTCGAACCGAAGAGCTTCTCGCTTCGTATCGCCGCGAAGCCCTAATGGGCGGCGGCGAGAAACGGATGGCTGATCAGCACAAGAAGGGCAAACTAACCGCACGCGAACGTCTGACACTACTGCTCGACGAAGGGTCGTTCGAAGAGTTCGGCATGTTTGTTCGTCATCGCTCTCATGATTTTGGACTTGAAAAACAGCGCCCGCTTGGCGATGGAGTTGTTACCGGCTGCGGCCGCATTTACGGGCGCTTCGTCTATGTGTTCAGCCAGGATTTCACCGTCTTCGGTGGCTCACTCAGTGAAGCGCACGCAGAGAAGATCGTAAAAGTAATGGAGATGGCGATGAAGAATGGCGCTCCGATCATTGGCCTCAACGATTCAGGCGGTGCGCGAATTCAGGAAGGCGTCGTATCGCTCGGAGGGTATGCCGATATCTTTCTTCTCAATACTCTTGCCTCGGGGGTCGTACCACAGATCAGCGCGATTCTTGGTCCATGTGCGGGTGGTGCAGTGTATTCGCCCGCGATCACAGACTTTGTATGGATGGTCGAGGGAACGAGCTACATGTTCGTGACTGGACCGAATGTGGTCAAGACAGTTACGCATGAAGATGTCACGAGCGAAGACCTTGGCGGCGCTGATACGCATGCGCAGAAGTCCGGGGTCGCACACTTCGCCGTTGCGAATGAACTGGAGTGTTTGGATGGCATCCGTACGCTCATTACCTATCTGCCTCAGAATAACAAGGAGAAAGCGCCCGCTGTATCAACGGATGATCCGTCTGACCGAGTCTGTACGCTTCTTGACACTCTTATACCGGACAATCCGAACAAACCTTACGACATCAAGCAGGTCATAGAGGAAGTTGTCGACAAAGCTTCGTTCTTCGAAGTGCATCGCGATTACGCGACGAATATCGTTGTAGGCTTCGGGCGCTTGGCTGGAGAATCGATCGGCATCGTTGCCAATCAGCCGCTTTCGATGGCTGGCGTCCTCGATATTGATTCAAGCGTTAAAGGTGCGCGCTTCGTAAGATTCTGTGATGCATTTAATATTCCATTGGTGGTATTCGAAGACGTTCCGGGTTTTCTTCCTGGCACAGATCAAGAGTGGCGCGGGATCATTCGTCATGGAGCCAAATTGCTATATGCCTTCGCAGAGGCCACGGTCCCAAAGGTCACGATCATCACGCGCAAAGCTTACGGCGGCGCGTATGACGTGATGAACTCCAAGCATATCCGCGGCGACATGAACTACGCCTGGCCGACCGCCGAGATCGCGGTGATGGGGCCAAAAGGCGCGGTTGAAATCATCTTCCGAAAGGAGATTGCCGAGTCTGCAAAACCGATAGAAAGAGAAGAGGAGTTGATCAATGATTATCGTCACCGCTTCGCAAATCCTTTTATTGCCGCAGAACGTGGATACATCGACGACGTGATCGAACCTCGCGACACACGGCTTCGTCTGATCCGTGCACTCCAAATGCTTCGTACAAAGCAGGATACAAATCCGTGGAAGAAGCACGGGAATATTCCACTTTGATTGTGATACAAAAAAAAGACTGCACCTGAAGGTACAGTCCTGAGTTGTGTCGGTTGAGTTGTATCGGAGGAAAATCTGATTAAGAAAGATTAAGCAAGTACGATTAAGTAAGCACGTTTCGATTAAACACCTCCGCCGAAGATGACCGCCACGTCACAGATTAATCTGGACGATCAAGCTTGGCTTTGGTTACCTGTGGATTTATTTCATCAGGTTCAACTTTAGTGATCGCGTTGCGACACCATAATGATCCTTCGGAGCATTGTTGTTATGGATCGCGAACGCAAAGGGATACGAGCCTCCCGCAGCGAACTGCACATCTTTACCAACGGAAGCCGTCGTTAACGCACGCTTAAACTTCACAGTCCATTTCCCATTCGACCAATAGCCTCGAGCTTTGACATCCCAAAAATCATTCGTGCCAGAAGGGTTGATCACATTGATCGTACTCGTCGGTACGACGTCGCCCTTCGTCCAAGCTGCTGCAGTTACGGGATTCGTAGTAGCACCGAACGATGCCTCGGTCGGCTGAAAAATGTAAAAGTGTTTGTCAAGTCCGCTATTGTCTCCACCTGCCACATAGAAGGGAAGGTAAGCGGGAGAATTGTCGACGTTGTACCCAACGACCTGTGCGCTCGGATCATCATAATCAATTAGGTAGGATGGCGAACCGACCGAAATATTGTCCTCAGCAAGTCCCGTAGCATTCGAAGTGCTGCTGCGCCAGAACCACACATCGAATGTCCCATCGTTCTCGGCAAACATCCCTGGAGCCCACTTTGCAGTCGACGTTGTGTGGCAAGCCATTGAGCAGCCATTATTCACAAATGTCTTCCCAGGCGCGGTAGCAGTCGCCATCTCGAACATGAAACTGAATCCGTCCTCGTACTGGCTCGAGTCAAGCGTCCAGTTGTTGTGGTCCATGAAATCGCCACCCTTAAAACGCAAGGGCAGATTAAGCATGTTTTGCGTCGCGTCATCGTACTGCGCGAGTACGAAGATATTCCCGTCAGAGTATACTGACTGCAATGTGACGTGAATAGGGTTTGATGTGCCGTTTGTCGCGGGTGCGTCCAGCGTAAGTGGTGTTGCTTGCTGCCAGACTGGCTCTATCGTGCCGGAGGCAACGCTGGGTTCATCGCTCTGTGAAATGTGCTTCGCAGCTAGCGTCGTAGTATCGGCTGTAGTATTCGTAGGCGTCGTTGAAGTGGGATCCTGCTTGGCACAGCCCATGAATTGGAGCGCGATAAGACTCGCAATCGTAATGATCGCGATCCGCACGGTAACCTCCGTTGAGGGATTGATGTGGAATGTGTTCATGACAAAACAGAGCAAAATAATCTGGCTTGACGAATTAATGAGTCAAGCTGATTCCAGATTTACAATGCGACAGTCTTATGAGGTTGCAGGGGCGAGCGGCAAACACATGTAAGACAAGAGCGCAACAAGCGTCTCTCCGGGCATTGGAGCGATGATGACACAGGCAATTATGTCGACCATCACAAACACTTGTCCCACAAATGTACGTAGTGTAGTGCGGGAATGCAACAGTCAATTCAGGGAAGTTTGCCCATAATTTCCCACGGAATAATATAGGTAATACGCAATTGTGGTGTTTCATCGAACGATTTCCCCGAATGCCTGTTTTTGGTGCGCGAATTTTTGGCGGCTCAAACCGCAAAAACTTCGAACATCGGGGCGTGGCGCAGCTGGTAGCGCACCTGCTTTGGGAGCAGGGGGTCGCACGTTCGAATCGTGTCGCCCCGACAATTGGTGGTCCGTTTGCATTCTCAGGGAAATTGGATTATATTTGGTCTGTTGACGATCCAGTGTCCCGGAAGGTTATTCGCACGGCGTCCGTAAGCCGTCAAATCAATCACGTCTTCTGAGGGTGTCGTCTTCGCGACTGTCACTTTCCCTATCTTAGGTGCGGTCGCTTAATACGTTGGTTTGTGAACATGAGCGTCCCTATGACACCATTTACCCCACAAGAAAAGCGACTCTCGATTTATCTCAAAGCACTCGCAGTATTTTATTCGGTTGCGACGCTGGCGTATCTCATTCCAGGGATAATTTCGCTTCCAGCTTCTTTTGCACCTTACCGTTTCCTTACCGATCCGGCATACGATAACAACTCCACGGTAAAGATCGCACTATTCGCGCTCTTGACCTGGATAGCCGCCGCGAATGTTCGAAAGTACCGCGAGATGATTGTTGTTGTCATCGTTGCTTCCATCGTCGCTGAGATCGCCAGTATTACACTTGTTCTGTTTGCGAAGAACAACTACCTGATCTCGACCAATCCGGTGATGTACGTTACCGACATTCTCGTCGGTTCGATAATCTTTGACGGCCTCATCGCTGGTGTACTTCTTGGCTTCTTTCTCTCTGCAGAACGCTCGCGTCTCAATCTCCTGTATTTTTCACCGATGCAATTTCGTGCATTGAAGGCTGTTGCGGAAGTGGCGATCGATGGCGAGGGAGCCACGGTGATTTCCGCTGAGCAGATAGCGCGTAACGTCGATGAGTATCTCTCGAACTTCGAGGCGAAATCAAAGTGGATCACCAAAGTGGTGTTCACCATGATGCAGATATTTCCGCTATTCTCATTTAATCCACCTCTCTCGTATATGAGCCGCGAGAAGCGGTTGGCTTATCTCAAGAAGCGATTCTATCAGGATGTGACGCTTCGAATTATGCCGGAATTCATACGCGTGTTCATCCAGGCGATGATCCGCATGTCCAAGCAGCTCTGCTACATGGGCTACTACAACGATACTCGCGTGTTTGATGCGATTGGCTATAAGCCGTTCTCGCGCAGAAGTGATTACGACGAGAGAATCAATCTCTATCCGGAGGTGCCACGCAAGAATCTCATCGTGATGGATGAAGGCTCGATTCCGGGTGACGAATTCTCCGCCGAGATCGCGATCGTGGGCTCCGGTGCTGCTGCTTCGATCCTGGCGCACGGTCTTGTCGAGCGCGGCCATCATGTGTTGCTCATCGAGCGCGGCAAGCATCATGACCGATCGGAGTTTACGGAGAACGAGATCGAGATGGTCTCGAAGTTGTATGCCGATGGCGCGCTACAAATGGCGAGCGACTTTCGCTTCCAGGTATTTCAGGGTAGCTGCGTCGGTGGATCGACCGTCGTAAACAACGCAGTGTGCTTCGACTTACCGCCGGAAGTCCTGGATCGCTGGGTCGATCCACGCGGTCTGAATGCGGGCTTATCCACTCCCGACGTAATTGCCTCGATGGATTTCGTCAAAAAACTCATCCATGTCAACGCAGTTCCATTGCTCGCGCTTGATAAACATCTCAATCCGGGGGGACGAAAATTCATTCAGGGTATTCACGCATTAGGACTCCATTCAACACCGAACACGTATGGCAGTGTTGTAGCGAATATCGAGCATTGTATTGGATGCGGGTATTGCAACATTGGATGTCAGTTCGGTCGCAAGCTCTCGATGCTTGATACCGTATTGCCAACGGTGCAGGCATCTGGCAAAGGCAAGCTCGAGATCATCGCTAGCTGCGAAGTTTTGAAGTTTGAAGGGACTGGGGAGAATGTCACTGCAGCGCTTGGTGAATTCACGAGCGGCCGGCGGATCAAGATCAAAGCAGACAAATTCATTCTTTCTGCAGGTGCGATCTCATCAAGTATTGTGCTGCTACGTTCTGGCATCAGTAAGAACGCAGGCAAGCGACTCGGATTTAATGTTGGCTCGCAGATCACTGCAGCCTTTGCCGAGAGGATCGATTCCTATGATGGACTCCAGATCTCTCATTATCTCAAGCCCAGCCCATCACGAGGATATGTGATCGAGACCTGGTACAACCCGCCGATGTTCCAATCGACTGCCATGCCTGGCTGGTTCGAGGACCACTATCGCAACATGCTTCGCTACAACAAGCTGGCGTGTGGAGGGGTACTCACCGGATCGGAATCGAACGCAGAAGTTCGAATCGCGGGCTTGACCGGACGGGAAATCCGTTACACTCCAACTCAGCGCGATTTTACAAATCTGCTCGAAGGCTTGAAACTCGCTGGCAACATCTTCCTGGCAGCCGGCGCAGAGTCCGTCATGCCAAACTCGTTCAAATACTACGAGTTCGATTCGTCATTGGCTCTCAGCGGACTTAATGATGTCTTGAAGGACACAAGCGATCTTTCCATCGGCACGGGACATCCACAAGGCGGGAATGTGATGTCGAAGGATGCAAATGTGGGAGTGGTTGGTCCAGACTTCAAGGTGCATGGGTACAAGAACCTCTATGTATGCGATGCGAGTGTCTTTCCTTCGACGCTCGGTGTCAACCCGCAGATCACGGTCATGACTCTCGCCAATTACGCGGCGTCATCGATCGCACAGGAGGCTTGAGTATGGATACCTTCCTGGGTGCTGGTAATACCTGGTGCGATTATCTGGGCGTAATCGTGATCTATACGCTGCTCTTTGTGTGCATACGCGCTCCATGGCCCACGATCGAACTTAATTGGCGTGTGAACTTCCGTGTACTGGCCATCTGCTGGTTTATTATGATGTTCACGGGTAATTACCTTTTTTATCTGCTCGGTGTGATGAGCTTTCTCCCATGGTTCAACAACCTGCTCCACACTTCGCTCTGGATCGGAATCGTCCTGACGTGGCTCTACCACGGAGTTCATAAGCATTCGCTCATCGAGCAATTCATTCTCTTTGCTGGCTATAGCTTTATCGTCAAGATGGCGGAATCGATGATGCTCGGTTCATGGATGAAAGAATCCTTTTATTTCTTTCACGGACGATACGCCTATCTCATCGCGATGAGCATCGTCGATGGCTTTTATCCTCTGATCTCCATTTTCGTGCTTCGTATCGCGAAGAAGTTTGTCCGCGGAGTCGTAATCGACTAAGAGAATGATGTTTGCGAACGTCGAATATGGCGACAAGGAAGTGCGGCTCTCGAGCGAGGGGCGGGACATTTTCGTCACAAGCGATTTGCATATTGCTGCCGGGCTTGGACCAGACGGCCGATTTGCGGGCACGGAAAATTTCTTTGCTGACGATGCCTATGTTCGCTTCCTCAATTATGCATCAGCGACGGGCAACAACCCGATTCTCATCATCAATGGAGATTTCATCGACTTTCTGCGCATCAAAGAGATCCCGGAATCGGATGATGACTTTCTGCAATGGCAGTCCGGATTGGCAAGAGTTGGAATCGTAAAATCACTAGATGAGCTTCGTGGTTCGATCGTGCAAAAAGAGCGGACCTTTGGCTTGCGAACAAACGATTACAAATCCATCTGGCGTCTTATTCTTGCTTCTCGTGGACATGCTCCACTCTTTGCGGCATTGGCTCGCTGGATCGAGGAAGGCCATCCGCTCATCATCACCAAAGGCAATCACGATCTGGAATGGTATCACCCGAAGGTGCGGGACTATCTTTGTGTGCTGTTTCGCGAGCTTCGGCCCACAGCGAACACAAGTGATCTCGTACTCTTCGTTGACAATTCGCTTGTCATAGATGGGATCTTCTACATCGAGCACGGGCATTGCTACGATAAATATGCAACCGTTATCGGCCCGCCATTACTGAAAGAGACAGGTGAGCTCAATATTCCCTTCGGCTCGTTCTTCAACCGCTATTTGCTCAATCGGATAGAGCTTGTCTATCCGTATCTGGACAATATCAAGCCGCGCGAGAATCTCTTACCACTACTCATCAAAGAACATTTTCCGCTCGCGCTGAAGGTCTTGTTCTATCACGTCCCGTTTCTCATCAGAGTGATTCCGAAGCGGTACTATCGTTACATGTTTACCGACTTTCTCGTCTATGTGCTAGCGCTTGGGTTGCCGTTCCTGGGAGTGGCATACATCATCTATCAAAGTGTATCAGGGATGATCACCACGCCCAACCCGGCGAAGATGAGCTGGATCGCGACTCAACTTGTCGATTTTTCGAAGAGTATTGGGATGCTTGTTGCGTCGTATCTGCTTGCGCGCATCGTTGCGATATTCAAATTGACAGAGCCATCGAGTCTTGAAGAGTTTGCTCGAAAAAAGTTTGTCGAACGGCCTGAACTCAGGATCATCACAATGGGGCACACGCATTGTGCCGATCAGAACCGCTCGACCGAGCAGCAGTTCTTCAATACCGGCACATGGATCCCTGTCATTGAGACTTCGAGTGGCAATGTCAGTCCTGATCGCACGTTTACGTATCTGCATTTGCGAAACCAAAATGGCGCACTCGAAGCCGAAAGTCTCCTGCGCTGGAATGATGATGCCCTTCGTCCAGATCCGCTCACTATCATCGGGAATAAGGAATGAACTATGAAGCGTACTGCATGGATTCTTCTCGCCCTCGTTCTCACGCTCGGAAGCTGTATTAATTTCAAAGGAGTCGGCTCCGATCTTGGTGAAGGATTCTCAACCAAGACCGACACGATCGGCAGCAACCTGATGCATGGCGTTGCAAGCCAGCTCACATCGGATGAGCAGAGGAAGAAGCTTGCGAGTATGATCGATGAGCTTGTGACACGGCTCGGCACGAGTGTAAGCGCTCAAGGGATGTTGCTTCGAGACTCGCTCACCAGCGAATACACTCGCCGCATGCTTGATACGCTTCGAGAAGGGCTCATCGGCAGTGCGTTGCGAGGCAATATCAATTCACTCATTGATGCCGCAATCGGTTCTCGCACGAAAGAGCTTCTAGGACAACTGCGTACTGAGCTTGTCGGACCGCACAGCCGCGAGTTACTCAGCGAACTCGTACGTTCATTGCGCAATACGGCGCTCGGAGATTCAACGCAATTGCTTATTGCCGATGTACTTCATGGCGCGCTAGTTGGTGCCAATGGCGATGTAAAAAATATTGTCGATTCGGCGGTACTGACGCTGGCTCGGAGATATAAATCGGATCTCAAGCCACAACTGGAAGATCTTTCATTCCTTCAGCGCAATGTAACTGAAGTCCTCATCACTGTTGCTGTGCTTGCACTGATCATCATTGGGTTCGTCTGGTGGCAAAAGGAGAAGTATCTACGCCTCACGCGTCTGCTCGCAACACAAATACACAGTATTCCCGACGATCAGCAGTTCCAGCAACTCAAACAGCGAATCCACGAAAAAGCCAAAGAGACCGGCCTCGAAATGCCGCTTCGAAAAATACTACAACAACAGGGCCTACTCGGACCCGATGCACGTGCGACTGTGCCAACAGTACAGGGGGCTGCCGCGTAACTATTTCATGGATATTGGGTTACTGAAACAGAACATCCCGGCAATTTCATAAATCGTCGCATTTACCTCAGACCATGAAGCGCATAAAATGCTCATGTGCGGCGTGAATGTTCAACTCTGTTCATCATGGTCTGCAATAAGCTTTTACTTCATACCGACGCAAATTGCAAGAAGGCTGGCCGAGTCAACTATAGGAGCGTTGTCCTCACCTCGCTTCTCATGCTAGGCTGCGCAATATCCGTTTCAGGATGCGCCTCACTTATAACCAAAGGCCAGCAGGATGTGTCGTTGTTCGTGCCGGATAGTGCACACGTATTCGACTCTCGTGGCAGAGCATTTGCAATCTCGAAGGGGTGGGATTCCCTTCCTGTACTACGGCTCACACCTCCTAACGATGACGTGGTTGCGGTTCAATACAATGGAAGCATCTATGCGATGAAGCCGAGCACGTCAATCCGCGGGCTTGCTGTCGCTGATTTATTCGGCTCCATGGGTATCTTCTCGTGGATAGCTGACCTAAATGATAATGACTACGAATACTACGCTCTCACATTCAAGCCTCAGGATACTGGCTCATACATTCGCGTCGACCGCAAACTTTTTGGTGATCTTAGAGATCTCTTTCCGCGTGATCACCATAAACGCAGGTTCTACGGGATTCTTGAAGGGGATTTTGGCACGCTGTATCGTTCCGATCAGATTCCTCTTCTCCCTCCCGCTGAAAGCATCGGACTAGGACTTGGATATAGCGAGCTGGTGGAATTCTATTTTCGTTTGGAATCAATAGGGCTTATGCATTTGATGAATGGGCTGGATGAATTTACCGGGTACTCGCTCACGAAAGCATTGAAGCTGCGAGTCTATCCGTATCGCGGACTCTACATTGGTGGATCATACGGATGGTTGAATGCGAGCACGGATTCATTGCAACTCTCTCCGCCGCACACATTGGTCTCCACCGTCGGGCCGTCTACGAGAACATCTTTTCATACCTGGGCTTTCTCGATCGGCTATTCAGGCAAATGGACGTTCGCCGAATTTGAACAGTCGTTCGGAATTCCCCATCATGTGATCTTCGGGAGTCAGTTGATCGACTATTCATTTTGGATCGTTCGATTCGGAGTGAACATACGAGTGTTTTGAGATCTACGCATTTAAGATTGCGCGTAACTTTATCTTGGATGTCGGGTTACTGAAACAGAACATCCGGGCAATATCATGAAACGTAGCATTTACCTCACCTTCCTGATTGTTGTACTCGCAAGCTGCACGCAATCGAGCAGTCCTAACTCGTCTCAGGCGTTTCTTCCCGGTACGTATGAAGGGATGTTTATGCGCCTTTCTGTGACCGATACGATGAGTGGCACCGTTGTCTTTAATTTCACCGATTCTTCCTACGACTACAAGGGACACATCCTCAACGTCTCCGGAATTCTCACTAATAACGATTCGAGCAGAGATGATCGAGGATCGTCTCGCAGCCGCACGAGTTCGGCTATTGAAATGAGTGACATCTCCAACATCATGGGTATAAAATGGCGCCATAGCTTCTATCTGGGCGGTCCACACAATTACACGTTCGATGGTTCAGCCATGCACATCTGGCAGGATACACTTGGTGTCGCGATTGATTTTCAGCTTAAGAAGAAGTAGGTAAGAAACAGTTCGTCTTAGCGTCTGTCCTCCGACTGACAGCGACTCTGATGTCGTTCCCTCGAATGTGAGAATCAATCCCATACGGTCGGTTCAATGCTGACTGTTCGCCGGCGCGAATGTCAAACCTGTCTGAATTATTGTAGCCGCGGAGCGGCGAAGTACTCGCAGCCCAGCATGGAGCGAAGCGGAATGCTGGGTTAGCAATCAGTTAGAATGTTGAAGCCCTGAAAGGGCGGAGTTCGCTGATGGCACAAGCTGTCGGTGTCGAATGCGATCACAAATATTTGTGGCATGATGATGTCGCAGATTAACACCGCCCTTTCAGGGCTAATTATTTTTTCGAATCGATTACCAGGGTTCCGCTTCGCTCTACCCTGGGCTGCGGGTACTTCGTGCCTCCGGCACTAGAGGGGAAGACTTACTCCGACTTCAACAACTCCGGAAAGTCCCTCCGAAATTTCTCCACCTCTGGACGTGTCACTCCAGCGATGTACCCTTCGTCGGGATGCCTGCGATAGTAGCGGACGTGGTAGGATTCCGCGGGATAGAATTTCACGAATGGGACTACCTCTGTTACGATCGGATCTTTGAACGAGTGCATTGCAGTGAGCTTCGCGATGTAATCTTCGGCTTCTTTTTTCTGTGCATCGTTGTGATAGAAGATCACCGAGCGGTATTGCGGTCCGGCGTCGGGCGCCTGATAGTTTGGCGTGGTCGGATCATGCTCGGTGAAGAACACTTGCAATAGCTTACCATAACTGATCACAGAAGGGTCATAGATGACCTCCACCGACTCCGCATACCGCGTTGAGCCAGTGCCCACCATTTCATAGCTCGGGTCCTTCTCGGTTCCGCCTGAATACCCGGGCATAGAACTGATGACGCCCTTGATCTCTGAGAACATTTCTTCCGAATGCCAGAAGCAGCCCATCGCAAATGTTGCATGCGCCAGCTTGCCGTCGGTTTGCTCGACGATTGGTGTGGATAGCGAATCCGCCCGAGCCGTGTTATCCTTTGGCGAAGTTCGAGTAAAAAAGAACAGCCCTGCAAATCCGATGCTCAGAACAATACCCAATAGAGTGAGCGTACGCGCTGAAGTCTGTTTCATAGGTCAATCCGAGTTAATCCTTGTTCTTACTACGCAAAAGAGTGGAAAAAGTTTGAGTTGGAGACTCGACAATACAGATTTGGCTGTTACGTCGCTCCCGGGGAGCTGGCGAATCAATTAACACAATGGTTATGTTGCGACCCATCTAGCATACTACCCTCAATGACCACCTCTACTTTGCCAAATCGTCTCCTACGGCCTGGTGCGCTCACGCTCGCGTTGCTCTTGCTTTCAAGTTGCGCCTCCAGCTTGGTTTATAGCCCGGCGCTTGAACTGGCTCCCAGCCCTCTGAAACAAAACAACGGACAAGTAATGGCGGGTGGCGAGTTGTTGGCAGAAACCCGACCGAATTACGCTGGGCTTTATGCTCCAGGATATGGAGGTTCTGTAAGTTATGGCTTCTCCAATGTTGTGAGCCTTCAGGTAAAAGTCTGGCAAGCTCTGTATCGGTTCGATGGGGAAACTCGTGGTGGCGGCTCAGGATCAGCAATTGTAATGCTAAACGATTCGACCGCATCAACCCGACTTGCGGTGATTCCTACTTTTGCAATGCTCTTTTCCGGTGGTTCGGACGATGGGCACGGCGCTTCGCTCTTAATAGCAGCGTGGCTCCCTTCGTGGGGAGTGCTGCATCCGTACGTGGCCCTTGGGCCAGCAGCGGGTTGGGTCAACCTCTCACACCTTGATGGATATGGTCTAATCGGAAATATTGGTGCAGCATTCACAATAACCCATTCATTCACCTTGACCTTCGAGCTAGCAGGTGTCCTTGGATTCGATGTGACGGACGATCTGACAAGTGTCGCTGCGACACCGAAAGTTAGTTTGGGCTGGCTATTTTAAGATATAAAACACGACTTACGAGAACCTTTTAGGCCTACTTTGGTGTTTTGTCTCTGTTCAACCCTCAATCCCCGGTCGGTTGGATTTCGCTGGTTTCTACCATCAGCATCACCGTCTTGATTGGCGCTCTTGGGCGGTGCATTACTCCTTTGGGCATTGTGATTCCCTGGCCTGGCAGGAGTTCGGTTGTTTTGACTTCCTTGGTTAGTGGGTCTTCGTAATCCATCAGAAGCCTGCCTTCGGTTACATAGAAAAACTCGTCATCCTTCTCGTGCTTGTGCCAGTGGAATTCGCCCTCGACAATTCCAAGCCGAACAACGCTATCATTGACGCGAGTAAGCGTACGGTTCGACCACTTCTCTGTCACGTGCCGGACGATCTCGGGAACATCGATCAATTCGAGCTGCGCAAACTTTACTTCTAGGTCGATATTATAATTCATATGGAAAACGGTGCTTGGTTCAATCATCAAAAATACTCAAATTCTGATGAATTTAGGCGGGTGTTCATGAAAAAAGTTTTCACACACACACGTCTTAATGCGATTCGTGCAGCTAAATTTGAGGTAGGGGCTCGCCGTGCGTGCCCTCTTCTAAGTGTATGGTTATCCCATCTATTGCGATCCAGATCCACCATCGCAGGGCACTCGCGGTGTGCCACTACGTGAAAAATCATTGAAAATGAATCAAAAATGGCAGCGAAAAATGAAAAAAGTTTTCACACTTCGCGCGCAGGGGGCGGAAAAAGCAAAACAAAAAAGCTTCCGGGTTGCCCCGAAAGCTTCAAATATCGAAAGACAGTTGGCGGGTCGTCCGGTTACTTTCTCTTTTCGAGTGGGGTGTACTCCTGGTCGATCTGACCAATGTATTCTGCCGTTGGGCGAATGAGTCGGTTGTTGGAGTATTGCTCAAGAATGTGAGCGACCCAGCCGGAGACGCGGCTCATTGCAAAGATCGGTGTGTAGAGATCGAGGGGGATACCCATCAAGTGATAGGTGCTCGCCGAGTAAAAGTCTACGTTAGCATATAGACCTTTTTCCTGCTTGATGAAATCTTCGACGGTGCGCGAGATCTGGTACCACTGCGGCTGTCCGGTTCGCTGACCCATCTCCTCAGAGAATTTGCGGAGATGTGTTGCGCGGGGATCCTCCGTGCGATACACGCGGTGACCGAAGCCCATGATCTTCTCCTTGCGAGCCAACGCATCTGTTATCCAGCTCTTTGCGTTGTTGGGGTCGTTGATCTTGAGCAGCATGCGCATGACCTGCTCGTTGGCACCGCCATGCAGCGGGCCTTTGAGAGCCCCGATCGCACCGACGACTGCTGAATACATGTCGGAGAGCGTGGCTGCGATCACTCGGCCTGCAAACGTTGAAGCGTTGAGTTCATGATCAGCATGAAGCGTAAGGGCAGCGTCGAACATCTTGACTACGCGCTCGTCCTGTTGCTTGCCAAGCAGGAGATAGAGGAAGTTTGCGGCATGACCGAGCTCGTCTTTCGACTCCAAGACCGTGCGGCCGTTGCGGGCTGCATCATAGTAGGCGACGACGAGGGGAATCTGCACTAGCATCCGGATGCCTTTCTCCGTGTTGGCAGTCACGTTCATGTCTTCTGCAGTTGGATCGTAGAGACCGAGCTCACTGACGATCGTCCGAAGCACCGCCATGGGGTGGACGTTCTTAGGGAGCTGTTGAATGCGATCCTTGATCTGCTGCGGCAGCTTGCGTGCCGCAACGAGTTTCTTCTTGAACTCGGCGAGCTCCGTAGCATTCGGGAGTTTGCCGTAAAAAAGGAGATAAGCTGTTTCCTCGAATTCGCCTTTGACGAGGTCGTTGATGTTGTAGCCCCGATAAGCGAGTATGCCTCGCTTACCATCGAGGTAACAGATTTGACTCGTTCCTGCGACTACGTCCTCGAGTCCGGCCTTGCCTGGAGCAGGCTTCGTTGAGCCATTAACGGGAGGTTGCTGTTTTGCCGCGATTTCGCTATCCTGTGCCATATCCTTGAAGATCAAGCCATAATGGGAACACTATCCCAGTTGCCAAAACCTGAAAATTGTAACAAATTGCGACCCTTTTTCAGTGCTCAAGACCTACTAATATGTCCTATGAGCTCTCCGAAGTGGAATTGCGCGAAGAGAAACACATTAAACTTTTTTCCGTTCGCTGTATCCAATCTTCCGTACCGAGTGTCTTAGACTGAAGTTAACTGCTCAGCCCTTGTGCCGGGTAATTGGCACAAAGTCACAAGAAAACGCTTATCCAGCAATATGAAGAAGATTGGAATACTATTGTTTGCTCTACTCACGGTCGGCTTTTTAGCGACCGGCAGCTATGCCCAGCACGGTCGCGATACCACGCATCATAATGGCGGACTTGACTCCACCAAGCTTGGTGATCGCGATTCGACCTCGCTAGGCGATAATGATTCGACGGAATTTCATGGCCGTGACACCATCAAGATTTTCCATGATCCTGACTCCACTGCAGCTGGAGACAATGATTCTACGGAAATTCATGTGCGTGACACAACAAACCACAAGGACACGACCGATCACCATGGCCGTGACACCACCGATCATCATGGTCGTGACACGACGATCCATCACAACGGCGGCAAAGATGGCCACACTGGCGATCATGGCCGTGTGAATCTGTTTCTGTTGCTTCGCAGCGATTCCTGCCGCTTAGATCTTGAGTCAAAGATGACCGCAGCAGACGTAATAACGCTAGAGGCAGATCTCGCAGCACTCAAACTCAATGCCGATACGATCAAGACGCTTCTCGGACAGTTACGCACTGCACGCAAAGCTCACGACACGGCGACGTTCCGAGCGCTTGCGATACAACTGAAGACATTAATTACTACCGAGCGCACAATAGCGAAGTCACTGGCCGATCTACTTGCGAAGTATGCAAGCGTGATCAATACAGTGTGGCATGATTGCCACATGAAGGGTGACCATGGTACCAACAACGGCGGCGGCACAGACCTTCGCCTTGAAGCGAAGTCACTGTTCCCGAATCCGGTGAACCCGAAGAGCAGCACTGGTGGTACCGTCACGCTGATGTATATGATAAGCGCAGATGCCGATGTGAAGATCACGCTCAGCGATGCTCAGGGTACACTTGTGCAGACTGTAGTGGCTGATCACGAAGTCGCAGGCCAGCACACGGCTACGATCAACGTGTCGGCTCTCGCAGCAGGTGTCTACTACGTACGCCTACAGGCTGGTACGGAAGTGCGGACGCAGAAGCTGGTCGTAGTCCAGTAAGAAGGCAATTGGTTCGTTAGAATCAGACAATAGTGAGGTCTGGTCCTACATAATGTGGAAAGCAAAATGCCCCCGGCCAAAACCGGGGGCATTTTATAGACCTTCCAGCGTATGGTGCCTAAGCGCCCGCTGGCGCCTCCGAGATCATCTCCAGCATCGCTTCTTCTGTCCTGCGCATCAACTCCAACTCAGCAGCCCGTCCGCGTTCAAGTGGCAATGGTATGGGCTTACCGATCAAGATTGAAACTCTACCAGATTTTGGTATGCGTTTGGACCTCGGCAATATTTCGAAAGTACCTTTAATTGCGATTGGCACTACTACCGCTTCACTGTCCAAAGCGATCTTGAACGCTCCACGCTTAAAGCTCTGCATCCTGCCATCTGAGGATCGGGTTCCTTCCGGGAAAAGCAGGACAGCGGTGCCACGGCGAATTGTAGAGGTCGCGTTGTCAAAGGTGGACTTGGCCTTCGAAGCATTCTCGCGACTGACCATGAGAAATGGGGAATACCTCAATGCCCAACCCCAGATGGGAATCCGTAGAAGTGAATCCCGAAAAATGAGTCGAATGTCATCCGGCACACTGGCTATAACAGCCGGAACATCGACGTAGCTCGAGTGATTGGAAACGTAGACGGTTGGCACGCCGTGCTTCACATTCTGAGTGCCAGTTACGGTAACTTTGATCCCGTACAGGATGAGAAAAAGGCGGGACCAAAACCTCGCAAGCTTCAAATAAGTACGGCCGCTGCGATCGAACACAGCGGCCGGAATTGAAACGATCGAAACAAATACGGAAATAATGAGGAAGACAACCGTCGCGATCAGACTCCTCATGCAGTTTCCCGAGAATCTTAAGATGATGCTTTAGCGATTCCCGAGAGGTCGACTTTCTCTGCGATCGACTTCAGATCATCGAGGCTGGCAGCTTTCGACGCTTCCACGATCACGAAAACGCGATCGTTGACGAATACGCCGACCGTGCCGCTGTTGTTATTTTTCTTCCAGTCGATCCAACCAGGATAGCCGCCGATCTTCTCAGAACGTGTAACCTCCTCATTCGTCTCGACATTGTAACCGTTAAGAAACATCGAGTATGCAGCGGCCATACCCATTTGGTGGTTATAGTCAATGATCGAGACAGTGATCTTGTTATCACCGCTCGTGTAGTCCGACTTCGCAACAGCGTATGCCATGCCGCTCATGTTGATGTCGGTGTTCTCAGGATTCTTCCTATCGTAGCCTGCGATGTTGGGAAGAAATCCGGCGAGTGTAGTTGACTTGATGATCGGTCCGGTTGCCTTATCATTTTCGTTTGAAGTCCCCTTATTTACGGAAGCGGCTGTGCCACTCGAAGAGTTGGTATTCGCTCCGCCGTTCGAGGAATTCGTCGATGAACTTGTGGTATTCTCGTAGCTCGCAGTCTTCTTTGCACATCCTGCGACAACAAACAGAGAAAGCGTTGCAGCCGCGCCAAGGCTTAGGAAAGAGTTTGTTAGTTTCATAAGCGGTAGAGTTTCTATGTGAGATGTGAGATTCAGGAATGGTCTAACCAACGAATATACGATTCTGAAGGGCTCACCGCAATACCCAAACCGCGTACGTTGTTATCAGACAATTACCGACCTACTGCAGGATTTCGAGCCCCTGAAGATTCATTGATTCAAGGATTGACCGTGCGTCGTTGATGCTCGACAATCCATCTGCCGTCAACCGTACAACGTATCGCCTCCCAGGAAAGAGCGAAATTTGAGCACCATGATTCTGCTTTTCCCATGTTTGAACAGCATGGTACCCTTTGATCGTCGTCGTTTCGGTTCGCTCAACATTGTCGTCGTCAAGGTAGGCGTCCTTGTACTTGTCGAACGGTTGATAGAGAAAAGGTACGTACGCAAAATCGTCGACCTCAACCGTGACCTTAACGTCGCCCTTCGTGTAAGTGCGCGCCACTTTTGATGAGCTGAAATTCTTTCGCACCTTGGTTTCCTGTTGGAGTTCAGCAGGAGAGTAGCCATCCATCGATGGAAGGAATTGCGCAAGCTTCTCCGGTGGGATCGGCGTCGCGACAGGAGGGAGGTCGTTTGCAGGATGTGCAATTGCAGATGTGTCAGCAGAAGAGTGCTTGAGCAGAGTATCTACTTGCGATGGCATATGAGCAGGCTCCGCGTCAGCAGGATGCATGGAATCCTTCGATTCCGTTGTGACCGTTTTTTCACGGTCACGGCAACTCGTCAGCGCGAGTGTAAGGAAAAGAAGCGCAACTAGAGAATATCGAAGTTTCATCATTAGTCTTTTGGATCACGATCCAAATGCCGAGCGCATGATCATTTCACCAGCATAAAATAGCAACATTCCAAGAAACACCAGAAGCGGTGCCTTGCGTCCCTTCGTTTTGTTGATCTCAGGAATCAGATCGCAAGCGCCAACATAGAGCGAACAACCTGCGCTGAACGCGAATAAGAATCCGATCATTGGCTCGTCGAGCGTGACGAACAAGACCACAGTAAGCGCACCGACAAATGTAGAGAGTGCAAGAAGAAAACTCGCCTGCTTGGCTTCTTTGTGTGAGCGATTACCGGAGATCATTACACTTGCGACCGTCAGCCCTTCCGGCACCTTGTGCAACACCACTGCAAAAAATACCAGAACACCAAGCTGAGGCTTCGCGCTGGCGGCCGCAGCGATCGCGATTCCATCGAAGAATGCGTGCAGTGTGAGTCCACCTACAGCGCCAAACACGCCTGAGTGCCCAATGCCACCTTCATGATGGGTCTCTTCACCGAAGTGCATGTGCTCGACGATCGTGTGTTCGAAAAAATGTAGCGCGGAAAAGCCGGCGAGCATTGCGAGCACGGAAAACTGGGAGTTGTTCGTGAGGTGGATACTCTCCGGTATGAGTTCAACAAATACAAGAGCGAGTAAGAACCCGGCGCCCAGCGCAAGCAGCGAGCGCTCCCATGTACGCGGCCAGCCATTCTTCGAAAGCACAACAAAGCCGCCTGCAATTTGAGCAAGTGCCGCGCAGACGCTTAAGGTAAGTCCAAGAAGCACGTATGGTGTTTGGAAATGAGTTACTTGCTGCTATTGAAGCGATCCAGAAGCTCGCGAACAAAATTACGAGTATCCCGAATGCTGCCGCTAAGAACTCCGCTCAATTCGAACCCGACCGTGCGCTTGATCTGGCGGTAGATCAGTATGGCCTGGCACGCGGTGCCGCAAACAAAAGCTATTGCCGAGCCGATGATCCCAATTCGTGGAAGCAGAATAAGCGCAATCGTGACATTGAGTAGAAACGAGGCAAGTGTGATGCGAAATGCTTCGCGAACCTGGCCTATGCCTCCGATAGCGGTTCCAAGAACGATCTGTAGTGGCAGCACAAGTGACGCTGCCGTAAGCACCTGAAAGACAGGAATGCTCGCATCGTACTTATGGCCGTAGATCAAATGATAAAGAAACGGCGCTGCGAAAAGGAGCACGACACCGATCGGTACAAGTAAGAGGTAAAGAAAGCCAACGGCCTTTTCAAGCAACCGCTTGAGCGTCGCGATCTCACCACGCGAGTGATACTTGCTGGATGCTGGAAACACGAACAGAGCGGCGGTGTCTCGCACAATCTCGAATCCACGATAAAAGAGTTTAGCACCGGTGTATGTTGCTAATCCGGCTGGTCCAGTGAAACCTGATACGAGCAAAGAATCCGACTGCTGCTGCAATACAGAGACTACACCGATCCCGCTTTGATACCGGACAAAATCAAGAATGCGGTGATAGGTTGTTCGAGAGAATCGAGGCACGAATCGCATTTCCTTACGTGCGATGATGATCCCAAGGAGTGCACTGAGTGCGTTTGCGACGATTGTCACTTGAATCACATCGATCGCATGATGAATCGAATGCTGGCCAACGAGTATAAGCAAGACCGCAGAGCTTGTCCCATAATTGAGAAGATCAATGAAGAACATCTCTCGCATCCGAAAGCGCATTTGCAAAATCTTATATGTGACAACGCGAGGCGCAGTAACGAGCACGAGTAACGCCAGACTTGGCAGAAGTGTGGGAAGATCAGGATTTTTCAACACTTGACTTAAGGGACCACTAAGCAAGAACATGAGACCCAAGACCGGTAGCGCAAATGCGAGAAACAATGCGGAAGTCGTCGAAAGCAACTCCTGAAGGTTCATATCAGGCTCAACGCCAAACTTTACAATGGCCTGAAAAGCAAAATTGTCGGCGAACGTAAAGAGAATTGTGTTTATCGTCTGAAAGAGTACGAACGTCCCGAACTCCTCCTTGCTCATGACGGTCATCAGCACGACATTGACAGCAGCATACACCGCAGGCAACCCCCGCGCCGCCATCGCCCAGGTGCCTTTCGTTAGGTGGGAGGAGAATTTCATAACCCCAGCTTAGTCAGTTGAGCAAGAAGTTGCTCAGCTCTTCTGTCGAAATCAAAGATCATTGCTCGTTCTCGACACTTGAATCGTTCAGAGTCTTCGGCACCGATGCCGGTTCGAATTGCATCAACCACTGTTTCAAGAGAATCGCGTGAGACAATATGGCCAACATTCCCAACAACTTCTTGAAGAGCAGGAGCTTGAGAAACGACCGGGATGCATCCTGAACTCATGGCTTCGATAACTGCAACTCCAAATGTCTCATCGATCGAGAGCTGACAATATACACTCGCCGTTCGATAGGATTCCAGCAGAGCCTCCGATGTGACAGGAGCCGGAAGGATTCGAACATTGCTCAAAGAGCTTGACTCGAGTTCTGCGATGCGCAATGCGTCACCACGAATTCCTACTATCCTAAAGTTCACATCGGGAAGCCTTCTTGCGCACTCAATGAATAGGTCGATGCCCTTCCGTTTATATTCCAAATCCGTATCGACTTGAGTCACAGTCAGCACTTCGATGGACTTTGCGTCTCCTTGCCACTTGAACAGAGATGTGTCGACAGTATTGTAGATCACCGTTGCGGGGGCATGCCGAGGGACACCTTCGGAAAGCAGTTTCAGAGCATAGTAGCTTACTGGGAAAATATGTGTTGCAAGCTTGAAGGTTCGTTTTACGCTGAACCACCGAACCGGTCTAGTCCTTGCGCCCAAATTCAGTTCTGGCATGTACCAGACATCGAAACCTCCAGCGACAACGAAAACCTTCTTCCCAAGCATCTTGGCAATCAAGGTCGGAAGCAGAGTGTAATAGTCTGCGAACCAGAAATAGACGGCTTTAGAGGAGAGAAGACTAAGGACAATTCGAGTCTGAAGGGAGACAAGATTGAAGATCGCACGAAAACCTCTCCCTACAACTGCATCGATAGTATCGAGTTCATATTTGCGTGACAGGATCTCGACATCATTTCGAACAAATCGTGAGACAAGGGGGCCAACGAAGGTGATTTTCATTCGAGAGCCATTAACCAAGATGGCTTATTAAGAAGTTCGAAGAATTAAGCGTGCAACTATTGTCCTCCAATATTTCCTTATTCTAGTTCAACCTCTTACAGTCAATCAGACGTCATTGTCCTCGTATGGTTTCAGTAAGTCATTATATGAAATTGAAAGCCCTCTTCCTCTGCGGATTATCGGTTCTGTGCGGCTTCGCGATCCCAGCCCACTCGCAATCCTGGCAATTTGTCGCAAGCATGCATGAAGCGCGCTCAGAAGCTCGCGCCGTTGTCCTGAACGACGGGAGTGTTCTCGTTGCCGGCGGTCGCAGTAACAATGGCCTTTTATCCTCTTGCGAGATATACGACCCGAAGTCTGACAAATGGACCTTCACAGGACCGCTCAACGAAGGGCGCTTGCGATTCGAGATGGTAAAATTAGCTGACGGGAGAGTGTTCGCAGCAGGAGGTCTTACAACGACGGCAGGCGCTACTATCAGTTCGTGCGAGATCTACGATCCGGCTACAGGTAAATGGACGCTTGTAGGCTCAATGACACATCCCCGCGAAATATTTGGGATACTTCTTCTACCAGACAGCACCATACTAGTTCAGGCTGGGCTTGATGCTAACGTAGCGTCAATTCTCGATGATTGTCAGGCCTTCGATCCAATCAGTCTAAATTTCAAACCTTATCCCAACATTCTTGATCCACACTATGCGATGAACCTCTACTGGTCCGACGCAGTAGGAGGGATCATCTCACGTGGGGGTCAAATTGGTGGTGGTGGAGGCCCATCTTTATCGGAGTTAGAAATCCTGCGCCAAGGGTCGAATCAATGGGTATTCGGACCTTCTTCCTTTGATACTCATTCCACGCCCGATGGAGGAGCCATACAATTCTCAAACGAAAATATTCTCGTTCCCACGGGTCGGCAACGGTCAGGTACAGTTACCAAAGTGATTGAACTTTTTAATCCATTCACTCGGATCTGGAGAGAATTGGACCCAGCCAAGACACCCCACGATTTAACTGAAGTTGTGAAGCTTGATGGCGACACCGCACTTGTGGTTGGAGGAACGGGTGACCCAGGAAGTTACCAGAGTGTGTTGCAACACTGTTTTTTTATAGACCCAGTTTCAGGGACAAATTGGGACGGACCTCCTTTGAAAATTGCTCGCTTCCGACATCTTGTTCGCGTCCTGCATGTTGACATTGACAGTTGCTCGCACATCGAAGAAGTACTTGCAATTGGTGGCGAAGATTCCATCGGAAATACCTTCTCGAGTTGTGAACGCTTAATCCTTGGAC
>JABDDM010000023.1:0-30601 GCA_013287605.1 Ignavibacteria bacterium
AAGTGGTATTCGCGGTACATTTGGTTTGGTGGCAGTAGGTGATTCGCTCAGTCAAGCGCTGACCGGATTAACGTTTGGGCTATCTTTCTCGACGGCGTCGAATCTCTCCATGACGCAGCGCACGATCGTTACTCCGGTCAACAGTCTGCTCGACACAACAGTCGAAGCATCGGGAGTCGGCAAGTATCCAGGAAGCCTCCAAATGGGCCTTGGAGTTCGATTGTCACCTCGATACAATATGATCGGTGATTTGGCGATACAGGATTTTACAAATGCATATCTGTTCTCGCCGCAGGCAACCACCGGTGATCCAACGCTCGGACCTTCAACGCGTTATAGCATCGGCTTTGAGCGTGTTCCAAATATGTCGAACGAGTTTGGCATCACAGGCTTCTGGGACAGGCTTGGCTTGCGCTTGGGTGCGAGCTATTATCAAATGCCGTTTCGACCGGCGAACACAACGATCAATGCAATTGCGATTTCCGCCGGACTGGGAATCCCGATCAGTTATGAGAGCCTACTCGATCTCTCTGTTACTGCCGGTCAGAGGAACCCACAGAATACGACTGCTGCACCGAAGGATCTGTTTATTCGGGTCGGTGCAACAATCAGTCTTTCGGAACGCTGGTTTGTACCGACTCGCACCGATGAATAAGAATCTCGAATCTATTGCCGAATGAAAATTGCATTAGCATCTGACCACGCCGGTTTCGATTACAAAGAGCGAGCAAAAGCATACCTAGTCACAAAGGGTCATGATGTTGTTGATTATGGTGCGATGAATGCTGAGCGATCGGACTATCCCGACTTCGGACACAAGGCCGCAGAAGGAATGTTGCGAGGAGAGGCTGAACGCGGTGTGTTCGTTTGCGGCAGCGGTACGGGCATTGCGATCGTTGCCAATCGCCATAACGGCATTCGCGCAGTGGATGCGATGACAGAAGAAATGGCAAGGCTCGCGCGCCAGCACAATGATGTTAACGTGCTGGCACTCGGCGAGCGCATCATTGCGTGGGAGGAAGCGGAAAATATTATTGACGTATTCCTTGCAACGCCATTTGAAGGCGGCAGGCATTTGGCGCGTGTGAAAAAGATCGATCAGAAGTAAGGACGAGAGCGTATGGAGCGGGATAGAGAAGTATTTGACGCGATCGAGCACGAACTCGAACGCCAGCAAGATGGCCTCGAACTGATTGCCAGCGAAAATTTTGCTTCGCAAGCAGTCATGAAAGCGCAGGGAAGCGTACTTACGAACAAGTATGCGGAAGGCTATCCCGGCAAGCGTTATTATGGTGGCTGCGAGTTCGTCGATGTGGTGGAAAATATTGCTCGTGATCGTCTCAAGCAACTCTACAATGCGGAATATGCCAACGTACAGCCGCATTCAGGCTCCCAGGCGAATATGGCCGTCTATTTCACATTCCTCAAACCGGGAGATGTCGTCCTGGGTATGAACCTTGCACACGGCGGACACCTCACCCATGGTCATCCAGCAAATTTTTCCGGCCAGTTATATGGGTTCGTCTCTTACGGTCTCTCCAAGGAAACAGGTTTGATCGACTATGACGATGTGGAAGCCAAGGCAACCAAGCACAAGCCGAAGATGATCACCGTTGGCGCAAGTGCCTATTCCCGTGACATGGATTTCCAGCGCTTTCGAGAGATTGCCGATTCGGTCGGTGCATTCCTGATGTGCGATATGGCTCATCCGGCGGGATTGATCGCCAAGGGTCATTTAAACAGTCCGCTTCCGCATTGTCATGTTGTTACATCGACAACACATAAGACGCTCCGCGGACCACGCGGCGGGATGATCCTTCTCGGAAAGGATTTTGAAAACACATGGGGCGCGATCGCTCCCAAATCCGGGCGCACGAAATTATTATCTGAGCTCATCGACTCGACTGTCATGCCCGGTATCCAGGGTGGACCGCTCATGCATGTGATCGCCGCTAAGGCTGTTGCCTTCGGAGAAGCACTCGATGATAGCTTTACTTCTTATGGAGCGCAGGTGATCCGCAATGCAAGGCGTCTTGCCGATCAGCTAATTACCCGAGGTTTCCAAATTATCTCAGGCGGCACCGACAACCATCTCATGCTCGCCGATCTTCGTGGCAAGAACATAACAGGTAAAGCTGCCGAAGAGGCGCTCGATAAGGCTGCGATCACGGTCAATAAGAACGCAGTTCCATACGACGATAAGCCTGCACTCGTGACGAGCGGTATCAGAATTGGTACCGCCGCAATCACCACACGTGGCATGAAGGAAGCTGAAATGGATGTGATCGCGGAATTGATCGATCGGGTTGTCTCGAAACCTGATAGTGTAGCAGAGATCGCGCAGGTCGGCTCTGAAGTACGCGCTCTGACGAGTCGTTTTCCGCTCTATGCGGAGACGGTACACGCCTGACACACCTCAATTTTCTGACTCGAAAGCTTTTGCCCATCTCACGTTAGTGCATGTCTGAATCCGTACCACCAAAGGATACGTCGAGCGATGTAGAGATGTCCATCTGGGACCATCTCGAGGAATTACGATGGGTGGTAATAAAAGCGGTGATCGGCATTGTGGTCGGCGTGATCATCTGTGCCATCTTCGGCGAGCAGATCCTTAATTACGTTATTCTTGCGCCGACAAAGAACACGAAGCCGGTGATGGACCTCTATAATCCTGAGGTATTCGGCCAGCTTTCTCTATATATGGAGATCGCGATCTGGGGCGGGGTGATCCTTTCATTCCCTTACACGCTGATTCAGATCTGGAAATTCATTTCTCCTGGTCTAAAGGACAAAGAGATCGCGTATGTGCGGCAGATCTCTTTCTTTACTGTTCTCAGTTTCATTATAGGATTAGCCTTCGCCTATTGGGTGATGCTCCCGATGGCACTGGATTTCGCGGCGGATTTCGGTACTCGAGACATTCGCAACCTGATCGACATTCACAAGTATCTCGGTATTTTTCTGGAGATCATCATAATTTCAGGACTCGTTTTTGAGCTGCCGTTAGTATCGTTTTTTCTTTCGAAGCTCGGTATCCTGACACCGACCTTCATGCGTCATTATCGCAGGCACACCATCATCGTACTGCTATTCCTGGCCGCAATTCTTTCACCAGGTGGTAATCCAATTCTTCAGATCGTGTTATTCATTCCGCTCTGGACCCTCTTCGAACTCTCTATCTTCGCAAGCGCTATTGTAGCTCGTCAAAAGAGGCGCGATGCAGCTCTCGCTGTAGTAAAGGCAGAGAGTGATGCTGCAGCCTCATAAGCGAAGTAACGTGATCCCAACACAAGTACAGGACCGATCGGCTTCTTACCAGGCCGAGCTTGAGAAGAGCGAACCGCATTCGCTGAAGGATATCTCTTCGCCTGTTCATCGTGAGTTGAAGGAATTCAACAAGCGTTTTTCAGCGACGCTGCTTTCTGATGTGCCAATCGTTAACCTTGTGGCGAAATATATCGTCCGCACCAAAGGGAAACAGCTTCGTCCACTGTTGGTGCTTCTGTCGGCACAAGCATGCGGTGAAATAAACGACGCGACCTATCGTGCCGCATTGCTCGTGGAGATACTGCACACAGCCACACTTGTACACGATGACGTGATCGACGATGCTGATCTGCGGCGCGGCTTTGCGAGCATCAAATCTCTTTGGAAGAACAAGGTTGGAGTGCTGATGGGGGATTACCTCCTGGCAAAAGGCTTGTTGCTTACCGTCGAAAGTGGCGAATTTCATTTCCTTGAGATCACTTCGCATGCTGTGCGACGGATGTCCGAAGGTGAACTCTATCAGATACAAAAAGCGCGGCAGCTTAATATCGACGAGGCGGGATATTTTCGAATCGTCTCCGATAAAACAGCCTCGCTTATTTCGACATGCTGTGAGATGGGAGCAGTGAGCGCATTTGGCGGAATTGAATCCACCGAGCGAGCAGCGCTCAAGGCGTTTGGGGAGTCGGTCGGTATCGCGTTCCAGATCCGTGATGATCTCTTCGACTATGAGAACGCGATGACAAAGATCGGCAAACCAATCGCCATTGATCTCAAGGAGAAAAAGCTAACGCTGCCGCTGATCTATTCGCTCTCGCACTCGGATGAACGCACATCTCGAAGAATTCGCCAACTGGTCCGCTCCGGCAGAGCCGCTAAGGAAGCATACGCGGAAGTGATCGACTTCGTGATCCAGCATGGTGGAATCGACTACGCAAGAATGAAGGCAGAGGAATACGCCGAAATGGCGTTGCGCTCGCTCGATGTGATTCCAGTAAGTGATGCAAAACGCTCGCTGCAGGCTTTCGTACGTTATGTGATGGACCGCGAGAATTGAACTAGTTTAATCAAAGGAATCGGGTTCATCCGGTAGAGGATCTGGCCAGATGGGTGCCAGATCTCTTGGCGCTGGATCTTCGATCCACACTTCATCATCAATAACTTTCACCGCATACGTCGGCACGCCTCCGCCTCCGATCACTGATGCCCCGGTATCGATTCGATATGTCCATCCATGCAGCGGACAAGCAACCGTGAGTTCATCCTTATTAATGTATCCTTCAGAGAGCAACGGCGAAAGCTGATGAGGACAAATGTTGGAAATGGCATATACCTTACCCTTGATCAGATAAACGGCGACCTCATCGTGCTCGCAGAAGATGACTTTGCCGCGGCTTCCGTTCTTCGGAATATCTTTCACCTTACACGCAAGGACGAACGTGTGAAGTTTTGGTTCAACCTCCGAGAACGTTTGACGCGCCTCGTTCAGCGCGTCATCATCGATCGGTAGGTCATCGTTCTTTTTCATTCTTGCGTTCAGAAGGCGAGAGCTTCACCCGCTTTAAAGCCCTTCGGTGTCGACTCGATTCGCGTGAGCGCACTCTCCGGGTCGTGTTCGAAAAAGAGGAGCCACTTTTCTTCGAACATCTGGGGGACCAGCTTCTTCTTTTCTTCGAGCGTCGTGAGCGGAAAATTATCATATGCCATGACAAACGGAAACGCGATATGCGCTTTCGTTGGCATGAGATCGGCACAGAAGAAGACATTGTGCTCACCGCCGTGTACTCGCACAAGCTGCTGCGCGCGCGTATGACCGTTGAAGATCATAAGATCGATACCCGGAAAGATTTCGCCGGGGCCATCGAGTTCTTCAAGCATTCCCTCCGTGACAATAGCTTCCCAATCCTGCTTCAAATAACTCGCGCGGTCCTTCTCTGTGGGATTTCTCGCCCACTTCAGATTCTCGTTCTGAACATAGACTTTCGCGTTCGGGAAGGTCGGAGTTAGTTTACCATCAGCACTTTGTGTGACGAGCCCGCCTGCATGATCGAAATGAAGATGCGTCTGGATCACATGCGTGATGTCTTCGGCAGCCAGGCCCTTTGCTTTTAGAGAGTCGAGCAACGTAAACTGCGAATTATCGAGTTTGTAGATCGAGCGCATTTTCTCGTCGTATTTCTCGCCCATACCTGTATCAACAAGAATGTTCTTCTCGCCATCCTGGATCAACAACGCGCGCAATGCCATCGGAATGCGGTTCAATTCGTCCGGCGGGTTCGTTCTTGACCAGAGGGTCTTCGGCACAACACCGAACATCGCGCCGCCATCGAGAGCGAAGCGGCCAGTTTCGATGGGGGAGAGAGTGTACGGTCCTACTTGAAGGGGCATCCTGAAATTAGGTTTTGCTTGCTAACACAGACCGCAGAACATGGGTGCGACGATCCTCACACTTTCACCGCCCGCGTCGCTATAAACGAATTCATGATGCGAGAGATCGGGCGTTTAGGCTTCCAGTCATCTTCGTAGAAGCCAGTGATCATCAATCCAGCAGCGACCTGTCCGCCAATTTGATCCTCGAGCGTGTGGCCGAATTCGAGCGCTTCTCCACTTGCGATGCGCTGATCAAGTTCTTCTCGTGCTAGTGATGTCAGATCGGAATAAGGAAGCGGATACCTCAGTTCAAGCTTACCTTGTTCTTCAAGAGCAAGATCGAGCGCGAGATAGACTGGATTCATAAATCCCGCAAGCAAAATGCCGCCACGCTTGAGCACTCTCGCGCATTCATTCCATACTGGACGAACATTCGGGACAAACACGTTCGAGACAGGATGGAAGATCAGATCGAATATTGCGTTCGCAAACACAGAAAGATTTGCCATGTCGCCTTCGATCGTCGTGATCTCCAGGCCCTCGCGATTCGCGACGAGTTGATCTTGCTCTAATTGCTTTGGAGAATTATCAAACACAGTCACGTTTGCGCCCGCGGCTGCGAGGATTGATGATTGTTGTCCACCCACGCACGCTAGACCAAGCACTCGCGAGCCGATCAACTGCGGAAACCACTCCTTCGGGACCGGCTTGCAAGGCGTGAGAAGAATGTTAAACTCACCTATTCGAGCGCTAGCGATCTCCTCCGGACTTACCGGAACTGTCCACTCGTTGCCAAGCGCCACTTGACGATCCCAGGCAAGCTTATTGTGAATGAGGATGTCCATTTGAAGACTGGAAAGATCAATGTAGATTCTTAAGTCGATCCACATTCTCTTTGGATGGATCCAACTTCACCAACTCCTGAAGATACCCTCTTGCTGCGGCGGTATCCCCGATCGCACCAGCGACCAATTCAAGAGACTGCAGCACGGCTGGTAACCGTGGATCCCACACTCGCGCTTCCTTCAAGGTGATCATTGCGCTGTCGATTTGTTGGTCGGCGAGTAACAACTTCGCACGCCAGACCAGCATTCCAGCTCCCTCTTCGTCGTTGGCCCCGCGATGCACAGCACGAATGCTTTTGAGTAAGGTCGATAATTTTTCAGACCTATCCTCAGGAGTCGAGGCCTCAAGCGCCGCTGACATGAAGTAATGCGAGCCGGCGTAATATGTTCGATAGACGTGGTCGGATAGATCGAATAACCGCGATGAGATTAGTTCAGGGCGGATGTTAACGATAATTGCCGGCAATGAGAGCAGTCCGAATGCAAGGGCGGCTCTTTTCAAGTATCCGTTCCAGATGGACAATCGTTCATGCTCACTCGAACGCTCGAATAACAGCGCAAAGAGCAGCAGTAGTAAAGGTGGATAGATAAGCGCATAGATATCCCAATCTCGTGCGATCGAGAGCGTCGGGTTCATTGCGCAAAAGAAGATAAACGGGAATAAAAATGCGAGCCCCGCATATTTCACTAGCTGGGTTTCCCACTTAAGCGATTTTCGCGCAAAGGACAGCATCCCGATCAGAAGCAAAAACGCCGGGCCCCCAACAAAAAGAAAGACATTGACGAGATCGAGCAAGTGAGCCGGTGCAAGCAGGCTGTAGTGATCGTAGGGCGGGGCACCAGAAGTGAGCGGTAAGAATGATTGCTGCAGTTGGCGAGCCTTGTCTCCAATGTAGGGCTCGTCGTAAGAGTGGAAGAGAAAGAAATATGCTCCAAGTCCGATTAGCAACGAAGGAATGACGATGAACAAAATGACCTGCTTCCAACTTACAGCACTCTGACCGACGGCATCCGTGTCCTGTCGACGCAATTCAAGAAATAGATAGATCAGCGCGGGAAGGAAGAGAATGGTAATGATATGCAGCTTGACGATGACCACGAAGAGAAGCAGCAGCGACCAGAACGGTGACTCACGTTTCAGCACACGGATCCCGTGCAGAAGAAAAATGAGACTGCCTAACATTGGCAGAGCATAGACCTCCACGTGGCCAAAGAAAACAAGCATTGCTCCGCCAGATATGCCTGCGACGAAGAGGGCTATGCGAAGGTCATCGTTCAGAGGGCTTTTGAAAACAAATCGTCCCCAAAGCATAACGAACATCGATCCGCAAAGCGCACTTACCAGCTTAAAGATCTGAGCAAGGGGCTGTGAAAAGATGACGGCCAGGCTTCGATGAATTGCCATCGTAAGAGCCTCTTTGCCCTCGAGTAAATTCGGCGTAATGACATCGGTGAACCACGAAGCATCGAATTGGGAGATCGATTCTTTTGAGATTTGAACTTCATCGCCATAGATCGTCGTCGCGATCGGCAACGAATAGAAGATACCAAAGCTAACGATCGCCAGCAGTGCGAGATAGAGCGATAGGGTTGAACTAGACTTCCGAACAACCTTGGTACGGCCCTTTTGAGATTTCCAGAAGATGAGGCTGACGCACGCCAGGAGAATCGCGACACTCAACCAACGCGGCAGATATTTTAGATTGTCCAACCCCCAGAGAGAGCCATGGGGTACAAACGAAGCAGCAGCATAGAGCGCTAGTATCCCTGCAGTGTAGATCAGCCATGGCGATCGTGCTTGAGGTCCCTTGGCGCCCTGGCGTTTCGGACTCGGTGATTTCGAAGACAATTACAACTGGATAAACTTACAATGCGAGAAACTGGCGATGACGAATTGCCATGAAACAACGCCATGCCGGGAGTCCTGTTCCCTCGTTTACATACCAGTCACCCTGAACAAAAAAGCCGATCTGCTCTCACAGACCGGCTTCAACATTCAAACAACAAACTTAGCGCTTGCGACCTGGATCGACTTCTTCGAGCCACTGTACTTTCGCTTCAAGCTGTTCTTTCGGCTCGACCCAATTCGGATCAGGCACGCAGCAATCGACAGGACATACCGCTGCACACTGCGGCTCATCGTGGAAGCCTACGCACTCGGTGCACTTGTCAGGCACGATATAAAAGTAGTCTGCCGAAAAGAACCCCACAGCTCCCGAAGGGCTCGGGTCGTTTGGTCCGTACGACTGGCCAGCCAGGGTCCAGTTAGCGCCGCCTTCATAAATCGCGGTGTTCGGGCACTCTGGTTCGCATGCACCGCAGTTGATGCATTCGGTCGTGATCATGATTGCCATGCAGGGTCTCCTATAGTCGAAATAAAAATTGCGCTCTTAGTCACCTGATAAACACAAAGAATGTTAAGAGGGCTCCAAAAATCTTACGCAAAATTAACACTTCCATGTAATGAGGGAAAATAGCTCTCATCGACCTCATAATTGACGCCGGCCTGCATCATCGCCTCCGCGCCCAACAGGCACAGCCTGAGCTCCGCTGCGAGCCTTCCCGAATTCAGGCCAAGATACGCATCAGGATAGAGTTCGAGCTTAGCGAGCGATTTATGATACTGGCTGATCGCGCCCGTTGTATTCCCATTCTGCAGGTGATAGCAGCCTACGGCGGCCTGAATAAGTGCCTGTAAGAACAAACGCCGCTCCCCACGCTCCTCCATCCAGAGTTCTTCGAAGGCATCATGGCAATCGAAGAACTCCTTACGGTTGAAAAGCTCAACGCCATGCGCAAATTGCTCATCGAACGATCGCTCAACGTGTTCTTCTTTTTCCCGCATGCCTATTTCTTCCGATCCTTCACTCGAACGACAAACTTCAGCCCCGACCAGACTTCGTCGACCGCGCAAACCTTGATATCAACGAGTCCTTGTTCAAGCACAAAATCGCGGACAATGTTCTCATTGAGATCGGTCGAAACGCCGGAAGTCTTCTTCGGCCAGGAGATCCAGAGCATGCCGGACTGCTTCATCGCGGCTTTTAGTGGCTCGATCTCGCCCACAAGGTCCGCCAGTGAACGCGTAAAGAACTGAGTGAAGTCGAAGTTGCCTCCTTTCAGCGAGCGCTTTATCTTTATTGAAACAGGGAGTGGACCCAAAGTCTGAGTATAATCTTCAGGTGCGTTGAGCAAAGCGACGGTCATTCCAGGCTTGATCCCAAGCTTCTCCTGAAGTGAGCGAGGAGAGTAGCCAGCTTTTGCCATTGGCTCACGTTGCCTTCTTCACGACAGGAACATGTATATCGACGAGCGCATTCGCGGGGTCCGTGATGCGCTCTGGATACCGCTCAAAGTCAGCGGAAATCGCGGGATCCATTTTGAATCCAGAACCTGGCAGCCATGTCTCATAGATATAGCGGAAAGATTCATGCAGATCCTGAAGCGGACCTCGATACGTGAACACCGAACAATTTGTAGACGGTACTTCCTTGCCGACCATCCCCTGTGGAATATCAGCCAATTCTTCAACCTTTACCCCTGCAAGGAAGAAATACTTCGGAAATTCTCCTGGCGTCATAACGAGATCGCGAGAGTAATCCTCATATCCATAATAGACAGGCGGAATGCTCCTGTGCTTCACTTCTTCCAATCGAGGAAAGAACGCATCCCATGCTTCCCCAATTGATGCAAGGCCGTTTACAGTATAGCGTTCAATGCCCACAATACGAAATGCTTCGACGCGCTTAATGACTGGTTCTTTATTCATGTTCGTTCGTGAATCAGATTGCTGCAAATCTAGTGATGAGAGCGATCACTTACTGGCGGTGAGATAACAAAGCACCTGCGTCACCCATCCATCACCAGCTTCAACGAGCGGTCGCATATGCTCAACAAAGATCATCGCCTCCTCGTCAGACAACTGTTGTTCGACAGCTTCGCGGAGCGTCGGGGCGTTAGGATTCATACTCGCGTTATAAAAGCGATCCCATTGACCCGCGAACATGCCTGCTTTGCCAACTTGTATCTCGAGGTCTGCTTTCGCATGCGAGAAGCCGGCTGCAACCGCAAAATTCACGAGATCTCTCTCGTCGAAATCGCCCATTGGATTATCCGGATTGTTATTCCAGGTGAAGGCTTTCATCACCTTCTTAAATAGGTCTTTAATCGGTAGTGCATCATAGCCAAGGTAAGTATTGGGCTTTTGAAGTTGCGAAACCACCTTTGCGATCGGCTCGAAGAGACTGATTCTTCCATCAGGTTTAAGCACGCGATAAAACTCTTCAAATGCCTTCTTCTTGTTTAGCTCATAAATGAGAACCGAGCGAGTAGTAACTACATCGACCGACGCATCAGAGATCCTGCTGAGATCAGCTGCGGAGGCAAGTGCAAAGTCTGTTTGATCGAGCGCGTTTACCTCATTAGCAAATTCTTTGCAATAGTCTAGCGCATCCTGTGAAATGTCGCTGAAGATCACCTTACCATTCGCTCCAACTTTTTCAAGCGCAGCGCAACCGATCAGACCATCGCCGGTGCCAACATCGAGTAGCACATTGCCTTCTTTCAGTTGCGCATTCTCAATCACTTTGTCCCGTACAGGAAACATCCCTTCTATGCCAGCGGGATTGCCGCCAAATCGCTTCTTAAGCAGCCATGTCATCCACTTATCGAGAGGCTTTTCAGAGTTTGGATTCACTGGTGAAATATTCTGACTAAATTGTTGGCAGATGGAGTATGATCACTTCCTGATGTACTTCCAATTGCGAATCTTGCCTTCGGCCATCCATTCAACTGCCGTTTCCAGGCGCTTGTCGCGCGTCGCTTCAGCCTTCGCTCCGGTCACCCATTCAACGTAGTCGCGTTTGTTGCTCGGACTGAATTCCTGAAAGGTCGTTAGTGCCTTCTTGTTCTTGCTGATCGCTTTCATGAAATAATCTGGCGGATCGACCTTGATTTCTTTCGTGGCTTTTGGTCGATCGAGTTTCACACCTTCATCATTCAGTTTGACGGCTTCCTTGATGTACTGAATCAGGATCTTGTCGTTCGGTAAATCCTTTACTGAAGTCATACGCCCGAAGTGCCCCATGCTTTCTTCGTTCGACATGATCTTTTGTGGATCAGACATCAGCGCTGCTTTCCAAAACCCCATGACCGCATGTTGTTTGAAGGCAGCCATCGAACACATCATTTCACCTTTGTAATCAAAGTGGGGGAAGCTCCACTTCATCTTTTCTTCGACATCCGGGCAGGCCATGTGAACGACCTCACGGATGTGATTGAGGATTGGTTGCGCGAATGGTTGGGCCTTCGCGATATAGGCATCGACCCGCGGGTCTTTCTTGCTCATGTCTTTGGACGAGAAAAGTTACTGGCACGAAGATAAATCCTAGCTCCCGGTATCCTCTGAAGAAAACATAGGTCGTGATGAGCGTGCCGAACAGCTAGGGTTAGGCGTGTGTGTGAAAACTTTTTTCATGAATTTTGCTCTTTTTGACTCAATTTGAGTGGTGGGTAGTCTGGAATTCATAATTAGAGCTTTTCTTTGTGAAAGAGAAACAGGCATAAATTGATTGCTTTAGAGAGAGCGCGGCGCTGCGTGAGTCTCTCATTTTCTCAATGATTTGAGTACCCACTCAATGAATGGGGAGAGTCTATTAGAGTAAACTTTTGGACCCAACTGTGACGATATAATAAAACATAAAATAGCGCAAAAATGGTTCCAAATACGAGGACAATTTGACCATATTTTGCTATCAATGGAACGCTCAAATCTGCAATTCCGTTAATTGCGCGCTCGAAAAGACGGCGTCTCCGTCCTATCGGGGCCTATAGCTCAGTTGGTTAGAGCGTCCGCCTGATAAGCGGGAGGTCAGTGGTTCAACTCCACTTAGGCCCACGTGGGGCAGGTATGAAGTATGAGGTATGAAGTATGAAAGGATTCGTACAACAGCCGAAGTTCGTATTTGCCTCTCACCGGTAAGTTTGTTATGAAGCACGAATGTTGCGTCTAGGACTCATACTTCATACTTCATAGTTCATACTTGCCCAAAACGGGCCCATAGCTCAGTTGGTAGAGCGATTGATTTGCATTCAATAGGTCAGGAGTTCGAATCTCCTTGGGTCCACTTTCTACATGCCTTAAGTTATTGATCGTCAATGACTTAGGGCATTTTTTATGGCCTTATTCCAAGGTGTCCAGTAACAAGGGAGTAACAAATTTAGTCTTTTCCGCTCATCCTCGCGCCGGAATTCTGACTCTGAAAAAGTCGATTATGTTTGAAGTTCAAGGTCCGGCGGCGGGCAACTGGATATGTCCAGAGTCAAGGTTTGTGCTTTTAGTTTGAGCAGCTTCCGGAATGTCACCCGTCTCCAAGCGAGAGTTATATTGCGATCCTGCACAGTCCCTAATCTTCTTCTTGATGCTTGATTGTCCCAAAGGGCATATCGCTCCCGCAGCATGTTTGACATGCCTGTTAAGCATTGCCCTAACCCTATTTCAAATTCCAGCACGCTCGCAAACTCTTCCGAATGCCACCGGCTTCAGGCATCTCGGAACATCTGATGGTCTGTCTGAGGGTAGAATCACTTGCATACTGCAGGACACTAAGGGCTTCATTTGGATCGGGACATATTATGGGCTCAACAAGTACGATGGATATTCTTTTAAGCACTTCTACGCCAGACCCCAAGATTCTTCGGGGCTTCAGAACAGTGTCATCACGTCTTTATGCGAGGATAGCGCTCATTCAATTTGGATAGGTACTCAGGGAGGAGGGGTGAGTTCGCTTGACCGACGAACTGGCAAGTTTCATCACTATGGTTATGACTCCACCAATCTTCTTTCGTTGAGTTCAAATTACGTTACTTCACTCTTGTGTGATTCGAAAGGAAGACTGTGGGCGGGAACCCTAGAAGACGGACTAAACTGCTTTGATCGCGAAACGGGCTCATGGTGGAGATATGCATTTCTCCAAAGAGGTATCGGGGGCGGATCCCCAAATAATGTTAGGTCGCTATTTGAAAGTGCAAGCGGGACAATTATCGTCAATGCGTCCGGAGCGCCAATTGAATTTGATCCTCGAGCATGCTCATCTCGCCTCCTGACTGCTCCCCAGGCGTTTCCTAATTCTTCAATCGGGTCGATCTGGCCTTTGGCAAGCAGTCCTTATTATCTATATCAGGGGGCGTCCAAGAACGAAAGAATACGTTTATTCTGCTCAGGGGCCCTCCCTTTAGTAGAGCCGACTCAGAGATGGGGCTCGCTCAAACTATCCGGATCGATTTACTTTGTGCTGCAAGAACCAAGCGAAATCGAAGAGCGGGTCGGTACCTGTATGACCGTGATGGGTACTTCTAATGGTTTGTTCGTCATGGATCCTGAGGAATGTTCGATAAACCCACTGAACGTAAATACCCACGAACTTGGCAACTCGTACGACAACTGCTTCACTTGTGGTCTATTCGATCGGCAACGGCGCCTATGGATTGGCTCCTTCAATGGCCTTTATGTTCTGAATAAGGATGCCTTAATTTTTAGAAAGCACACTCTTCAAAGCGATAGTTATATGGCGTCAATGAAGCCGCAAACGGTCCGATCACTTCATGTAAACAGACAAGGAAAACTCTTGGCTGGGATGTTGTCGGGCCAATTGTTCGAACTCTCTAAGAACGATAACGAATTTCACTTGTCCAAACGGCATATCATTACTCGACCGGGCGCCGGACTCGCGCCTCTGAACGGAATCGCCGAGGACCCATTAGGTAACACTTGGTTTGCAGTATCATCCGGCCCTTGCTTATTGCAATCGGTGGGAAAGTTGGGACTGGTGCCGATCACCACAAGAACGTCCCCTAGAGAGTTGTTGGCTGCATCTCGATACTTTCATCCCCACGCCGCGCCTGATTTTCTGCCGCCGGGGGAGAGCGGATACGTTGTCTATTGCGATCGGGAGTCAAGGATTTGGCTTGGTTGCGCAACCAAAAAAGAACGCGCTGCTACACTGTTATGCTATGATACACGAAGCGACAGTATTTTTTCTTATGTATATCCTGGATCAGAGGTAGGACGCTCTGGTTTGCATGGGGTGTACGCCATACTGGAAGACCATAACAGTAATTTCTGGATCGGCGGAGCCGAAGGTCTTTTCCAGCTCGATCGCGTTACAGGGAAGTTTAAATCCTTCTTGAACAATCCGGCTGACGACCGTACTCTGAGTTATAACTCCGTAGCGACATTGTATGAAGACTCACGAGGGCGGCTCTGGATTGGGACGTGGGGTGGAGGACTGAACCTCATGGACAGCAAGAGCGGCCAGTTCACACGCTTCCTAGAGCAAGATGGCTTACCGAGTAACATTATCTACTCCATTCTCGAAGATAAAACTGGGAGCCTTTGGATGACAACCGGACGCGGAATCAGCCACTTTAATGCGAATCTCAAGACATTTAGTAATTATGATCTCGATGATGGCTTGTTAGACACCGAATTTCAACCGAATGCGTCGGCGATGCTACCTTCGGGGGAGATGTTTTTTGGCGGTAATCATGGCGTTACTAGCTTCTTTCCAGATCAGGTGATTCAGAAAGATCGTGGCGCGCCGTTGGCAGTCACGTCGTTCAATGTCTCGAACAAGCTGTATGCAAGTGAGCTAGAGGATGGCGACACGGTTCTTCTGGACTACAACCAGAATTACCTTTCGTTTGAATTTGCATCTCTCGATTTTTCAAGCCCTGCCAAGAATCGCTATGCATACATGCTACAGAATGGGGATGATCGCTGGCTGCAGTGCGCGAATCGTAACAGCGGGGCGTACAACAATCTGTCACCCGGACATTACATCCTTCGGATAAAGAGCGCGAACGTGCAAGGTGTGTGGGATGCCCCAGGGATAGCAATAAATATTTTCATCGCTGCGCCTTACTGGGGAACACGGTGGTTTCAAATACTTGTAGCTCTGTGCCTATCTGCACTAATCCTCGCATGGGTCCTCCGAATCCACGCTCGCGACCGTGCCTATCAGGTCATGCTCGATCATGCATTAGAGAATGAGCGCATTAACCTTGCCGGAGAGTTGCATGACGGACCGCTCCAAGATCTCTACGCGACCCGATTCCTACTTGAGGGTACGGCCGAGGAAACAAGTGCTTTCGGGCAAAACCCCACTTCTGAGCTCGAAGCTATTCTAAAAAAAGTACGTGGGGATTTGAGGGCTGTCACCGGAGAACTCCAGCTTCCTCATTTTGAGAATGGTTTGGCGCAAGAACTCTCTCAATTTCTGGAAAGCTTTGGAGAACACAATCCGGAGATTCGGATAGCAAGTGAGATCCAGCCTGAGCCTGACTCCCTTCCATTAAAGGTTCAACAAAACTTATTTCGTATATTTCGTACAGCGCTTGCAAACGTGAAGAGGCATTCAGACGCTGGGGAAGTCAGTGTTCGATTCACCCGTGAGGGTAGGATGTTCTCTTTGGAGATAGTGGATGATGGACGCGGATTCGAAGTCCCTTCGATACTTGATGCACTCCGACGTGGCAAGCACTATGGGCTGATCCTAATGTACGCCTATGCGAATGAGATCGGGGCCAAACTTAGTATCTCATCGACGCCACGGAAAATTACCAGAATAAGGGTTATCTATTTGACACCGAGGACTTTTTGGACTCGCAGCGTTCGCTTCCGCGAGCAAAAAGCCTAAGCGCTCAACCAATCAAAGCCTGAGTTATGGTTCGTGTTCTTATTGTAGACGATCATGAAATGGTTCGTAAAGGAATCAAGTCTTGGCTTGATGCCGAACCTGATATAACAGTCGTCGCAGAAGCAAATCGGGGTGAGGATGTTCTCTCCAGCATTCAATCCTTCACTCCTGATGTGCTCATGCTCGACCTACATCTGCCAGATAAGCACGGCCTTGATGTTATTCGCGAACTCCGGGCGAATGGTGATACCACTCCGATCCTTGTGATGACTGGTTATCAGAAACAGCGTGCCCGCGCTGTGTTGGAGGCTGGGGCCAATGGATTCTTGATCAAGGAAGAAAAGCGTGAGCGGATCATCGAGGCTGTACGCTGGGCTGCGCTACGTGAAGCAGGCACCTGGATCAGCCCTTCAACCGCAACGGAACTGATGCAAACAGACTCCGCCATCCAAAAGGCAAATCTTACGAAGACAGAACTGAAGGTACTCTGCCTCATCGAAAAAAGCAACGCGGAGATAGCGGAAAAGCTATTCCTCTCAGAAGGAACAGTTAAGAATCACATGTCCACGATTTACAGCAAACTTGGACTCTCTAGCCGTATCGCAGCAGCGGACTGGGCCCGAAAGCAAGGACTTCTCGAGACGAAGTCATAATTCTCTTTTTTTTGTGACGGCTCTTATTGACCGTGACTAAAGTCACGGTTTTTTTGTGACTCCCCGTGCTAAAGAGATGACCATGTGCACTTCTTATTCGAGGGCGATTGGGCAATATTTGAATCACTTATAACCACCCGTTTCTGGGTGCGAGAAAATGCTTCCAATTTGGAGAGAATAGTCATGAATTCCCAAGAGACCCAACCTACATCTGTATCGGACAACTTGATTTGCAACTTCTTGCACTTGAGCTTATCCCAGAAATTCTTCAGAACTCTCAACTCAGCATCTGCGCCCTTTACCGCCTTCTTTGCTGTATTCCTTCTTTTGGAAGTAGCATATGGATCCACCCTCACGATCAATAGTTCAACCCTGACAACGCCCCCATCAACGTCTATTACGAGTATCCAGAGCGGTGTTCAATTTCAATTTCAAATTGGTTTTAGCTGGTCCGGGGCCCCCGCGTCCGGCACGCTCATTATTCAGGACGATTTGCCATCTCCGCTTCTGGTGCAGTCAGCAAGTCCTGCGGGTCCTTTAGCCACCATACCTGTGATAGATTATGCTCATAATTCTGTCAAATATACCCTGACAGGAATAACGGCAAGCGCGGGTTCAGGCGTACTTTCAATTATCGTACAATTCCCGGCGGGCACTACGTGTCCTGGCCTAACTGTCTGTGATACGGCGCGCATACAAGAACTGGGAGGAGGTACAAAATGGGTATTCTCCGCTCCGGCCTGCATATCGGCAATAGCATCAAACAACTGGCGCTTCAATTATCATGGCCTATACGCTGGATGCGCCGCTTGCCCGGGCAACGATATCGTATTCTTAGTCGATGTATACAATCCGAACGGAACCTACGGCGGATTAAACCTGAGTCCGGTCACATTAAATTTCTCGTTCCCGGCATCGTCGGGAGCGGTTATTACCGACGTCACCACCAGCCCCATCTCACACTCGACAGTCAACACCGCCTATGCCAATCAGTGGAATTCCATCATCAGCACTTCGAATCCGAATGTAGTCAATGTCACTCTTGATCCAAGCATATCGCTTCCAGTTACCACAACTACCTGGACACTTTACATCCATGTCAATTTTCCATGTGGCGACACAGGATGGATCAGAGGAACCGGTTTGTGGCGGTCTCAGACAGTTTGCCCAAGTACAGCAATTCTGGACACGACGAAGGACTCGGTAAAGATTTGTCCGGCAAAGTCGATTGGGAGTCTTTCCAAGATTTTTTACGAACCGACCTACGACCCGTACAATGCATACTATAGCCCAGACAAGATCACACCTGGTTGCTGTGGAACATATCAAATTAGTTATCAAAATACAGGCACAGTCTCACAAACTGGACTCGTCATGACGGATACAATCCCAGGCTTCGTTGACGTATCGGTAATAACTACCACGATGCCTCCTCCAGGGACTCCTGGGGTCTGGTCTGTTAAAGAGGAGGTCTGGACGCATGGAGGGACGAGTTGGACTACGCTGTTGCCAACTCCTCGAACCAGTAGTGGAGTTGATGCAATTCCCACCTCACTCATGCCTGTAAGCAAGATTCGGTGGACATATACTGGACCGCCGTTAGCCGTAGGGTCCAATTCGTTTTCCAATTATATAGACGTTTGTGTCCGCGCAACAAATTTCAAAACAGGCGCGGCGGTGGTTGCAGGACAGATCATGATAGATACGGTTGTAATGCATACTGCGACTTCTGACACGTTAAACACCTGCGTCGACACCATCAGCGTAACCTCTCCGCACCTGGTCGCCGAGAAGGCATTTGTGGGAAAGTGCAGTGGCGGTACTTCTCCCGGTGCATCACCGAATGGCCCTTGGTACCCGGGAGATATTGTACGCTTCAGGATCGCAGTCGCTAATGTAGGTAGCGCGGCAACAACGCAGACAACCATTACCGATGCATTGCCCGCTGGGTTCACCTATGAAGGAGGGGCGAGCTACTATTACGGCCCAATTCTGCCTCACGGTACTTGGCTCACTGCTTCCACCCCGAATTGTGACACTTCTTTTAAACCGACCTTCACGCAAGCGACGCAGGGTATGCTCGGGGCGTCACTCATATCTCCCAGTCCAATGGCCACAAATTGTGTCTGGACGATTCCGAAGCTACCGGCTCAGTGCGACGGAACGCCATTGTACTTCATTATTGAGTTCAATGCCCTGATCGACACGGTCCCTCCGACGTTGCCAGGTTCTTATTGCAATCATTTCACGGTCTCTGCCGCGAACGCAGATCCCGCGCTCTCAGATGACGCGTGTTTAGTAGTGAGCAACAAGAGCACAGTCATTGCGAAAAAGCAGGTGCGGAGCGGAACTAGCGGAACCTGGAGTTCGTCAGCCACGATACCCCCAGGCGGCAATGGCGAATATCTTCTTACCGTGACAAATACAGGAAACATTTCGCTCGCCAATCTCTGCATTACGGATATCCTACCCCATTCTGGCGACATCGGAGTGCTTCCACCTTATGCAGCGCGGAGCAGTGCGTTGGCATTTCCATTATCCGCACCACTTACATCGCTTCCCGCAGGTTTCACTGCCTCCTATTTTGGTGGTAATCCTTTGAGTCTAGCAGGGACGGTTAATCCAAAACGAACTGAAATATGTGGTGGTTTTTGTAGTGTGACGAACCCGAGCGGCTCGATTTCTGGACCGTGGCAATCGACGTTTCCCAATTACGGAACCTACGCATTCTCGGTCTCGGCAGGCACCTCAACAACCCTTGCTCCAGGCGCATCGCTTCAGGTGATAGTCCCCTTTACCGTCCCCGCCAATGCGACACTCGGGTCTACGGCATGCAATTCATTTGCATACCAGTGTTATCCAACCGGCTCTGCACAGACATGTTTGGCTGCCGAACCAGCAAACGTTTGTGTCACTGTCGGGATAGATACCGCCTCTGCAGCTCCATGCTGCTATTGTGATACTATTGGTATAACGCCAAGCGCATATACAAACCTTCAGGAGCAATGGAAGACGTTCACTATCTATCATCTCCATACTTGCAGCCCGATCACCACAATCAATCTCCAATATATTGATTGTGCGACTGGCCTGCCAGTTTCAAACCTGGCATACGTCAACGGTGGCAACGCGATTGTGTATCGTAGCTCAACGCCAGCCCCACACACATTGCTACCCTACTCATCGTTCAATATCAGCGACAACTATCAGCGCTTGCCGATCACTGGGGTACTGCCGGTCTATGGCACGCCTCCGTCGCAGAACAGGGTTTCGTTTGACCTTGGGCTGAATTATGGAGTGATGCCTTCCGCATGGTGCATTCGCGTGGTCATCCATTACGCGAATGGTGATAGCTGCTTGGATTCCATTCCTTCGTGGTCGCCTAGTCAACCGACGAACGGCACAGGCTGGAATAAAGCGTCGATGAGCGGTGTCGGAAGGGTTTACGTCATTCCGATCAAAATCGATCCAACACAATTCCCGAAGACCAGGTTGGGCTTTGCGACTGCATCTGTGGCTGATACTGGCGATATCATAATTGGGGGAAGCGGAGGTATCTGGGAAAGTCAGATGGACAGCCTACCAACTACCAGGCCGCAAACGTTCGTGCAGAACAAGCATACTGCCCTCTTCCGACTCGAACCAGATACAAATGGCCCCTTCAGTTCCTCAATGCAGTTCTATGTCTTCATAAGCCATTCAGGCGATACTTCGAAGAAGCCAGTACTATATCTTGGCCTCTATGATAACGAAGCGAATCTACTTTCGACTGACACAGTTCAGGCTTCGAGCACAGTCAGTAGCGTGACTCCTCCTACAGGAGCGATCCAACCGACCAAGGACATCGAAATCAGGTCAATAGTACCAAATCCTGCAAGGACGACAATCACAGTTCATTATGTACTCGGTGCGAATGAAACAGCGAAACTCGAAATGATCAACACTCTTGGAATGACGGTCGGCGTTCTTGCCGAAGGCTATCAAATCCAGGGTGAACACATTGCGAATTTCATTGTAAGTCAGCTCACCGGAGGAAGCTACTACGTCCGGCTCTCGACACAAAGCGGACAGACTACCGCAACTGTCAAGGTCATTCATTGAGTCAACCATGTCCCATGCGGGCCTTGCGCTTTGCAAGGCCCGCGTGTACTGAGAATCAAAGATCAAGTTGTATTTAGAAACAACCACATGCAAGCCCTTTCATCAAAGGTCTATCAGAATTTACTAGAGTGCCGCACATTTGCACTCGTTCTGATTACAAACTTCGCAATTCTATTCGGAGCTGTGCCAGAGTCGCAGAGTCAGTGGGTTCAAACCGATCCAGCCGGGATCATGAGCCAAATGACGGTCAGTTCATTCGCGGTAAGTGGCACGAACATCTTTGCGGGCACTCATGACTCAGGTGTGTTTATCTCATCGAATAACGGTACAAGTTGGACTCAGGTGAATAACGGGCTACCGCAACTTTATGTCAATGCGCTGGGAGTGACCGGTTCCAGTATGTTAGTGGGGATGTTCAATTATGGTGTTTTTCGGTCCGTTGATAATGGGGCGAACTGGGTTTCCGTTAACGATGATCTTTTTGGAGCGAACAACATCGAAACGTTCTTGACGGTTGGTTCGAATCTCTATGTCGGGACGTTTGGCGCTGGAGTTTTTCTCTCGACCAATGACGGTGTGAACTGGACAAAGAGAAATACCGGCATGGAGAATTTCCCTGTTCTCTCTCTTTTATCGAATGGATCGTATCTTTTTGCTGGGACGCTCCATGGAGGCATTTTTCGCTCGTCAACCAATGGAGCAAGTTGGGTAGCAGTCAACACTGGTTTACCCGACACGAGCAATTATGCGTACTCGGGCCTCGCAGTCTTCGGAGGAAATATCTTTGCTGGGACATCCAATTTTAGCGGTCCTGCTGGAATTTATCGTTCATCCGACAATGGCGCGAATTGGACTTCCGCTCTTGGAAACTTACCCGTTGATACTTATTTCCCTTCCCTCGCTGTCGTTGGTTCCAATCTCTATTCGGGGACAAACAAAGGCCTCTATTGCACTTCCGATAATGGCACAACATGGCATCTGGCTCAAACGGGCTTGACTGGCAATGCAATTTACGTCGATGCTTTCGCGATCAGTGGATCAAGTGTGTTTGTTGGAACAGAGGGAGTTGGAGTTTGGAAGCGTCCACTTTCTCAACTCGCTACCCTTACATCAACCGCCTCGTCAATGACATCCTTCAGCAACTACCCAAATCCATTCTCTGATAGAACTAGGATAGAGTTCTCTTCCAATGTGAGTGGTGCAGTAGAGGTATCGATCATGAATCTCCTCGGCCAGCAAGTCGCACAGATCTTCTCTGGAAGACTCAATGCAGGCGGACACTCCTTTGAATGGAACCCGGCGGGTATTGCCCCCGGGATGTATTCTGGTGTTATCCGAGCCAATGGAGAAATGACTCGATTCCCGATGATGCTTGTGCGATGAGAGCGGATATCTGAAAGTTTTGCAACTCGAAAGACAAAAGATAAGAGGAAGAGCGAAATGTGTTCGTAAATTTGTGAACTATTGAGTTGACTTCCTAGCCTCGAATCGAACCGCGCCCGTCGCGACTCCTTTCCCGACTTCGGCAATCATTTTGCCCCCGAACTCTGTGCGACTCCTAACCGCTCCGCAAAAGAGTACCTCGGCACATTTCTTCACCATTATGAAAAAACAAGGGCTCGCATCTTCAGGCATACGTTTAGACCATTCGTACAGCGCACGACGGCATCTCTTCTACTTGAACAGCTTCGAATGGTTATTCAGAATTTTTGGGATCGTGTGTTGTTCATGGATCCTTCTGGCCTCTTCTAATTCTCAAGCGCAGGCCCCGGACTACGCTGGCCCAATGCCCCAGCAGCTCCCGGGCCAGGTGGTCGCAACCAATTTCTCCGGACGTGGAACAACCGCTCCAGATCCAAACAAATTTGTTATCGGCATTTATAATACGCACCCGCCATTTCCCTACGCACTCCCAACAACATCTCCCACAAATTGGCCGGCGCCTGTTTACCGCGGTCCAAATTTTTCGTGGAAAGCAAGCAATCTCGGACAGGTATTTGGCATCGCAATTGACAAACGGAATAACATTTACACTACCGCTACACGCTGCTACTATACTAAGTGTACATTCCCATCCGTAAACTTTGGTTATGATCCAGCGAATGCATATCAGTTTGGTCCAGCTGGGCCAGGAGGGATTTACAAGCTCGGCTATCCGACTGGGGCTATTTCGAACTTCGTAACCTCTGTACCACAAACAACGCTACCGGCGGCAATTCTCGGCACCAGCAAACTTCCGAACGGAAACGGAACGAACGATGGGCCAGCACTTGGTAATATCTGCTACGATCCAAAACATGACCAACTGTTTGTCACGAATATGGAGGATGGCAGAATATACGGGATTGATGCGATTACCGGCAACGTCGTTTCCATTTATGATCCTGGGGCAGTTGGGACTGTCTCCCTTCTAGGAAATGGACCGATCGCGCCTCCTTCTGGCCTTAGCAATCCGACGATGGGGGGCGATGGTGGAACTCCTGGGTATGCTCCTCTCGGCGAATTGCTATGGGGAATTGGGTATAACAGGATCGTGAATCGCCTCTATTATAGTGTTTGGGTATTGGACTATGGAACCCGGTCTTCGAGTATGGCAAACATTATTCGATCGGTGCAGCTAAATGTGATCACAGGAGCACCAATACCTTCGACGGATCAGTTTGAAGTAAGGCTCCCATCTTTCGGCACAGCAACAGATTACTCGATGCCCGTTTCTGACATCCAATTTTCAAGTGACGGGTTGAAGATGTTATTGGCCGAAAGAGGAGCCTCGAGTTCTGGCAGTGATCCAGGCGATCCTCACTGTGCGCTGCCACATAAGGCGCGAGTGCTCGAATTTAGTGGAACATTCAGTTCCGGCGTGATAACCTGGAATCCCGGGCCCAAAGAGATATACATTGGACAGGGGACTGGGGTCGCAACTTATGAGAACAGTTCGGGAGGAGCTGATTACGATTATCGTGGGTATGATACTATCCGGCACATCACTTCGGCGTGTGACTCTGTTATCTGGGCATCGGGTGATTATCTTCTGAATGACCTAACCTTTGGAGGTACTGTGTATGGAATTCAAAGATCGCCAGAGTCTGGAAATTCTAACGTACCGGTCGCCCCAAATTTTTACAGCAAGGTTGGTTATTTCATCGACATGAATAATCTACCGGGGACCATGGACAAGACGAAAATCGGCGACGTCGCAGTATTCAGGGATACTTGCGGTGGAGGTCCGATCATAGGTCCGTGTAACTCGAAATCATTTCTCCTAACGGCGAATTCGAACGCACAAGGCCAATGCTGTTGGGATCTTTCAATCACAAACCAGGTCGCAAGCTTTTGGACGAGCCTTTCAATCCAATTGATAACCCCGGGAGTGGCCTTGACAAGCATCAGCACGACAGCATCGGGTTGGAGCGTGAGTGCAAACACCTGGGTACCTCCATTAGTGGGAGGGTTCGTTCCAGTTGGAACAACGACTCCGCTTAGCTTCTGTACTTATAGTCTCGTGAATCCACCGCAAAAAGCGCTGCTTACCTGGTATGGCAAAGATGGGAGCGTGTGCTTCGATACTTTAGTAATGGATTGTCCGAGAAGACCGCCGCCAGTACCGGGCTGCGACTCGCTCTCTCGAAGTTCTATTGTCTGCGCTCAAACGGGTAATGGCAGCAGTGTCTACACCTATAGCTTCTACGTGAAAAACACGGGTTCGAATGGTACGGCCTACAATCTGGCGGTTAATTCCGCGACTGTTGGCGTCAGTGTCACACCATCTTATATAAGCTTTGGTACGGGTGGATTGGCAACCAACCAAACGGCCGGGCCATTCACTGTTACGCTCAACGGAGGCTCAGGAGGACAGACAGTCTGTATTTCTACGCAACTGCATGGGGCGGTCACTACTAATGGATATCTCTGGTGCTGCATACCGGACACTGTCTGTTTCATCTTGCCAAAATGTGCAGACTGCTGCGAGAGTTTCCGAAAGGTGATTCAGACCACGACGCTTTCCCAAAGTCAGTACGGTCCGAATGTCACAAGCCTGACGTTCAATGCAACTGCTGCACCCAAGCCGATTGAGAAGGCATCCATATCCATCATAGGAGCCGCAATTAAGACGTTCGGCCCGCAGTGTGGCGCGAATAACTGGACTCCAGTACAGGGATATATTACTGGGCCACCGAGTACGTGGGGTGGTCTTCCATTGGTAATACCGCCTCAACCATTTACGACGCCTCCACCAGGCCCATACAGTGAAGTGACCTACGGCACGATTCCAAACGGGGTTGCGATGTCCGCTACTCCGCTGGCGCTGCAGTTACAATTCCCTCCTCCACCAAACGGACTATTTGGATGCTACGACTCGCTCCGCTTCTGCGTCCGCCTAACGTTCACAGATACGAGCTGTGTAACGTGCGATACAGACGTTTGCTATCAGATGCTTCGGAATGGTACCATAATCATTTGGACTGGCGGCGGATGCTGCCCTAAGCTGAGCTTCGATAGTGCTGTGCCCGCATTCGGCAAGATCACGATGACTGATATGTCAACTGGCACGCTGACAGTCAAAGTCCCAAGCTTCCGAGCCAGCGGAGGACCACCCGAGAACGAGATCACAGTTGTGGGGGTCAAGCTGGAAGGATCCGTTGGCGTCGCGCTGACATCGATGGCGGGGACTTCTGCAGTGGACCGGGTAGCCCAGGTTGCGACCTCGATTGGAGCCGGTTCGCAGAAGACCTTCTCCGTGACATACGACAATTACGCGTCGTTGACGGAGTTCTCAAATGAACTCACAGTTCGATGCGTCTTGGCTGGTGATCCAAGGGATACTTTTGACGTCACCGAAGCGGTTCTTGCGAGAACGCCGAACGCCTTGGGTGGAGATACGCTCAGGAGAGAGATATCCGACACCTCGATCGGTGGAGTGCGAACCTATGCACTGCATTTGCTTAACGCGAACATCGCGAAGCACACGATCAGGTTCGTCAGGTTGAGCACCGGGCCTTTGAACCCGATGCTCGCAGTTGGCCCTCCTGAGACTGCCTTCAGCGTACTGATGTCAACGTTTAAAGGCAAGGATGGAAATGTGCATCTCTTCCCAATCCCTGAGGCAGGCACGGACACAACAGTCGCGGTTATAGAGATTGGAGCGAATCTCAAACCCGTGTATCTTACTCTGGCTGGCAAGAGTGCATCGACCGCTGTACATTACACTACGCTCGATTCGAACGGCGAAGTTCTAACGCAGGACTCTCTCGTGCTTACAAATCCTCTCTCGAAGGTGAACGGTGGTGGCTCCGGTGGGACGGGGGCGCTCATGCCAGTCTATCCGAACCCAGCTTCGAACTCAACGACCATCGAGATCGACTTGAATCAGACGGAGGAAGGAGTCTCTTTGGTAGTAGTTGACCTGACAGGACGCGAGGTGGCGAGGTTGATCGACACGCCTCTCCTTGCAGCCGGAACTCACGCGTTTGCATTCCAAACGTCCGGGCTTCCTTCGGGTACCTATACCGTGAGGCTTCAGTCTCAGAAACTTAAAGAGACACGCACGTTCCAGATCATTCGCTAACGAACTACGGAACGATTAGGACAACACAGCCGCATCAGTCATTCGATGCGGCTGTTGTTTTTCGAGAGAAAAAAAGCCGCGAATCACTCTTGCAAGTGATGGTAAACAGCTTCAGGAAGCACCAGAGGAACAGGAGGTGCTTCTCGTGTTCGGCAATCTCTCAACACGCAAGATCGCAAGCTAGCTTAACAATAACAAAGTACCAGCTCGCACAGGCCTAATTCTCCAACAATTCCTTCTTACGTTTCACCGGGATCTTGCTGGAACGAGGAGTGGGTTCTTTCACAGAAAAGTTGATCTACGTGGGTGAGACAGCTAAGCGGACTCAGTAGATGAGAGGGCCGATCCCGAAAAAGACGACAATTGGGACCACGCTGCTTCCTTCTCAGTTCAAATATATGGATTGGAACTCCCCCCAATCCAACAGTAGTTCTACAACCCTATTCCCTAATGCAACCATGACCGCATACATCTATTTAAGAGTTTCCACCGACGATCAAGGCATCTCCGGTCTCGGTCTCGAAGCACAACGAGCAAATTGCACAAAGCTCGCCGAAAAAATCGGCGCCGACGAAATCATCGTTTACGACGACATAGGAATCTCCGGTGCATCTGAAATCGAGAAACGTCCCGGTCTATCGCGCATTCTCAATGATATAAGGAAAGGTGATGTTCTTCTTGTCGCTAAGCGTGACCGTATCGCGCGTGAACCTCGATTGATGGGCTTCGTTGAATGGACACTCACCAAGCGTAAAGCAGTTCTGCATTCTGCAGCAGGTGAGGGGAGTGGCCTACCTGAAGATGACGTCTCCGGCATCATGCAACGAGGCATGCTCGACTTATTCAGCAAGATTGAACGAGCAATGATCCGCACTCGAACTCGCGATGCAATGAAAGCCAAGAAAGCGCGTGGCGAACGTGTTGGTGCTGTTCCCTATGGCTTCACACTTGCAGAAGATGGCAAGCACCTTCAGGAAGCGCCACACGAACAGGAAGTGATCAAGAAGATCCACACCGTCTACCGCAATCTCTCGACCCGAAAGATCGCAAGCTATCTCAACGCAAACCAAATACCTACTCGCTCTGGCAACCCATGGACTCAAACGCAAATAAGCCGCATCCTAAAAAAGACCCCATCGCAAACATTCGAAGGATCATGAAGCAGAAGGGTCTAACGGCGAGCGTCTTAGCGAGCCGGATGAAAGGCGACCCCGACAACATCGAACCAAGGCTCTCGCTCATACTCAATGGCAAAGCAAAGAACCTTCGCCTGGAAGCCTACCACGCGATCGCGAACGGACTTGGTGTGAGGATTGAGGAGATTCTTGGGAAAGACTATTGGAAAAAATACTAACATGCAAAACGAGGACGTCACGTTCGTAACTGAGACCCATGCCCCTAGGCTCTCCTCGCTCGCAAAGAAGGGCATCATGCTCGGGACGTCAAGCTGGATCTATGAAGGTTGGCGAGGCCAGGTCTACAACAAGGATTACTCCGGCAAGCGGACGAATTTTCTGAAGACGCGCTTTCAGAAGGAGGCCCTCTCCGAGTATTCAACAACGTTTCCGACCACTTGCTTCGATGGTGCTTATTGGAGATTCCCGACATACGATCAGTTAAAGGGCTACGCCGATCAAACTCCCGAAGGCTTCAAGATGGCTCTGAAGGTGACGGACACAGTGACAGCGCGAGAACTTCGAGAGCGTGGAAAGCCATCGGTGCCTAATTCATCCTATCTCGATCCAGTCGCCTTCACACGAGGAGTGCTTGAACCTGCGAAGGCTGCACTCGGATCGAAGCTTGGGCCCATCATCTTCGAGTTCTCACCATTCTTCTTTGGGAGCTCATTCGGTCCACAAGATGGATATGAGCCACTTGCTTTCGTAAGGGACCTGCACCGATTCCTGGAGCAGATTCCCTCTGAGGCAAAGTACGCAGTTGAAGTGCGCGATCCGGTGCTCATCAATCCTCCGTTCACAAGGTATCTCGATTGTTTGAATTATCACGGTGTTTCGCATGTGCTCAATGAGCAGACGTGGATGCCGCCTCTCGAAGAGCAGATCAAGATTCCACATATTTTCACTGCCGATTTTGCGGTTGTGCGAGCGCTTGTCCGTCCCGGTGTCAAGCACAATGATGCTGTCGAGGAGTTTGGGCCCTACAACCGGACGCAGCTTGTTCTGCCTAAAATGCGACGAGCGATAACAGATCTCATCGTCAATCAACTTGAGTTCGAACGGCAGCTCTACGCCTACATTAATAATCGCAGCGAAGGAAACGCGCCGAATACTATTGCGGGAGTGCTTGAACTGCTTGACGAGTTCGATCTTTAACAATCTCGCTCGCGAATTCGAGCTTCTCGATCTGCTTCGCTTCCAGTGACTGCACGCCAAAACTTTCCGCTACCCTCCCCGAGATCATGAGTGCCTCCGCGGTCGAGAGCGCGGTGAAATACGTTCGCAGCACGTCGGGCCAGACCACAATATCCATCATGTCGAGTTCATCCGACACGTTGAGCATGAGCATCCGCTCGCCTCGTTTCGTGTGAGTTGTTTTCGAGGCTGAGATATGACCGATGATCGTAACGTCCTTTCCGATCCTGTTCTTGAGTTCACTCGACTTCGTGATTCGCTTACCACGCTCACGTGCAGCAACCTCATAGCATCGAAGGAAATCATACGGGTGATTCGTTACAGCAAAGCCGAGGCAGTTACGCTCTTGTTTGAATCTGTAAAGTGGATCGTACTCGCTTAATGTGCTCAAATCGTAAGTAGCAGCGATCGCGGGCATTTCAAGATTCAAGAGGAGCGCGTCATGTACCTTCGTCCTCCCTTTTGCACCACGCATCATTCCTCGAACGATCATTTGAGCTTCGGCTGGCCGTGGATGCAAACTCTGACATGCTCCGAGTTTTATCAGAAGCGAGGCGTCTTCGGAAGTCACGCTACTACGCGAAGCAAAATCTTCGATCGAACGATAGGGCCCGGACTGCTCACGGTTTGCAATAAGCTGTTCGAGCGAATGTTGCGAGAGACTCCGGACACACCGGAAGCCCAAACGAATCGTATTGCCATCGACCGTATGCCTGAATTCGCTCTTGTTCACATCCGGCACCTCGACGCGCACTCCCAGTTTTTTCGCTTCGTTGATATACTCCTGATGCCGATAGAATCCACCCTCGTTATTCAGCACCGAGCACATAAACTCTGCGGGAAAGTGCACCTTGAGCCAAGCCTTTTGAAACGAGAGCACCGCATAGGAAGCTGAATGCGCTTTGCAGAACGAGTAACCGCCGAAGCTTTCGATCTGCCGCCAGATCTCGAATGCGACCGGCACCTCAACTCCACGCGAGGTTGCGCCTTCGATGAAGCGATCTTTGAGATCTGTCATCCGCTCGAAGGAGCGCGTCTTGCCACTCATTGCGCGTCGCATAAGATCGGCCTCACCATAGGAGAGTCCCGCAACCTCATGCGCGACCGTCAAGACATCTTCCTGATAGACCATCACACCGTATGTGCCTGGCATATATCGGGCGAGCAGTGGCTCAGCAATCTTGCGACGCTCAGGATCGCGGTGACGTGCGATGAATTCCTGCATCATTCCACTTTGCGCAACGCCCGGGCGAATGACTGATGAAGCAGCGGTGAGATTCTCAAACGTATCGGTCCTGAGTTTTCTGAGCAACCCGATCATCGCTGGGCTCTCGATGTAAAAGCAGCCTTTTGTTTTGCCAGTGCGTATCAGCTCTTTTGTCGGCTCATCGTTAAAGGCAACACGTTCATCTATAATAGGAGGGCGAACGCCGCATCGTTGTTCGACGAGATCCATCGTATCTCGGAATGTGCCCAGACCTCGCGTTGCGAGAATGTCGAGCTTGATCAACTTCCAGTCATCGGCAGAGAACATATCCTGTTGCGTGATCGGAACACCGATCGGAGCCTGTTGAATTGGTGTGTAATGCGTAAGCGCCTTATCTGCGATCAGCACGCCTCCAGCATGAACCGAGAGGTGGCGTGGGAAGCCTTCGATCCGCGAAGAAAACACCATCCATTCGCGAATATCATCAAGCTTGTTTTGCTCGCTGACGAGGCCCTTATCGGCATG
>JABDDM010000023.1:30666-30980 GCA_013287605.1 Ignavibacteria bacterium
GCGTTAGTGAGGAAGCGTTTACGAATGTTCATCGTATCATCGAAGAATGCAATGTTGAATTCGATCTTAAGCATGCAAAGTTTGCTCGTTATCCCGTAGACGATCCTTGCTCGCATTTGAGGACGCTCGCGGAGGAAGGCTTTCGTGCTCGCTACTCGCATCCAAAGAACGTCCATCACGAGCGCTTCGAGTTCGAACTCCGAACGATCAACGAGCTGGACGCGACAAGCTACTTCCTCGTCGTCCATGACATGATCCTCTTTGCGAAGCGAAAGAACTTTCCCTATCTCGGCCGAGGCTCGGGTGCTAACTCG
>JABDDM010000024.1 GCA_013287605.1 Ignavibacteria bacterium
CCGGAAGTTTGATGCGCGAGGGATCAATGCTGATCGCCGAACAACTCAGGTTGATGAGCGTCGCGCAAAGCTCAACTGAATCCCCGGCACGCACCTTGCCAAAATTCAGAACGGTATCGCTCAGTTTCAATGAAGGCGCCGGGCCCGATGAGCCATGCACCGGCATCGTATAGACGGTCGTGCATGGCCCTGTTGTGAATGAAAGTATGCCTGACTGATTGCCGAACCCTTTCGGAATGTAACGAACATGAACAGATCCCGAGTCACCGGCAGGGATCTTCATCGTGCTGTTATCAAGTCTGAATTGAGCCGATCCTGTTAGCCGAGTCTGCGCAATGTCTACGGTGTCGGCGCCAGCGTTATAAATCACTACGTTGGAAAATGCTGTATCGCCTTCACAGGTAGTATCGAACTCGAGTCGAACGTCGCTCCATATAAGGTGAGGTGTTTCGCGTGAGCCAGTCAGATGAATGCGATTAATAAGACAGCTATCGGCCGATCGAAGTGTAAGCAAGGCATCATCTCGGCCAGGAGTAGTCGCATGATACAGAATCTCAACTGTGTGCTTGGTATGTGCGGCGACAGTAAATGGCGGAGTCGGCGATACGATCGAAAACTTTGGTGCACCGATAATATCCGCCGTGCCGACGATGACATCGGTCGAGTTGTCGTTCGTGATCTCTAGAAACCTGCTGACCGGAGTGATATCACATCCGCGTCCAAATCCAAGGAGTGTGTCAGAGACATGCACTCCTTTCAACCCTGCCGAAGCGGTTACTGTAAACGCAAGGTCTCCGCACGGCACAATGATCGCGTGCGCTACAGCGTCATAATCGCCAGCGTGTACAGGCGAGAATGTGATGGGGATTGTGAAGGTCGAATGTGCTGCGAGCGTGTCTGGAAATACACGCTTTGTCACGCTAAATACACTGCCCTGGCTGAACACAAGATTTCTCACCAGCACGGGTACATCGCTGGAATTGGTTATTCGCAGTACCGTGTCGATCGTCGTGCAGGTCGAACCGAGTTGATAGTGGTTAGTCTCCGCAGATAGGGTTGGAGGGCCGACATGGATCTGCAGTGGAACAACAGTATCGAACGTGCATGGTTGATTGGTATGAAGATCGAGCGTACCAGGAAAGTCACCACAGGTCGCGGTCTGGAATCGGATTGTGACTGAAGTAGTATCTCCAGGTTTGAGATAATTCGTTGTTGGTGAGCGAAGGACGGAATAGCCCGCGCCTTGAACAGTGGTTGTTGAAAGATAGAACGGTATGAGTCCACTGTTCTGAAGCGAGATCACGGTGTCGAGCGTCACACTCGTGAGATTCGCGTCATGTGTCGGCAGTGTTACAGAAGGCGGAAGCGAAAAACGTATGTTGTTGCGGCTTCCGCTAAGAGTGATTGTGAATTGCTCGCCGCATTCCGATGCAAAAAACGAGGCCGAAGTGGAAATAGGGCCATCCGCTCCAGCAGGAAGTTGAAACACCAGCGTCGTATCATCGCCGCCAGGCAACGTGATCGGCAATTGAGGTGAAAGCAGCGTAATGTCAGTGAGCGGCGACCAATCCAGTGTCGTGATGTGAATGTCATCATTGCCCGTGTTGTGAATCTTCACACTTCTCGATATTGGCAAGGCACAATTGGGCAGCGATCCAAACTGGAGCGCATTTGTGTCGATGGTAAGCGCGACTGTTCTTAGATCCGCACGCACGGCAATACGGACGAGCCCGCCGCAGGTAGAAGAACTTGCAACTGCAAGCGTGTCAGAATACAGACCGCCAGTCGTCGCTGTAAAGTGTATCCTCGCTGTTTGCGAACGTGTTGAATCTTTCGAGAGCGTAATATTCCCCTGACTTGAAACGCTAAAAGCCATGCCATTTGCAAAGCCGAGCGATCCAACAACGATGTCGGTTTCAGAACGATTGTACAAATGAACGACCGTGTCGAATGAGGTTTTGCATCTGAGAATACCGAGATCGACCAATCGCTCGCGAGCTGCGATCTTGAAACCTTGCAGCGTGCCATCGACCGGAGAGGAACTCGGCACGATCGTGGTACTTGGGGCGAATAGATGCGCATTTGCGGACTGCGCAGAAAAGTCATGAATCGTCTGGATTCCGGGGGCGTCATCAAAACTATAATAGGCAACTAGTCCACTACCAGCCTGCGATTGCAAAGTTTTTGTCATGTTCGACTGGATATCAGCCTGCGTTCGAGCGCTCGACCACAATCGAACTTCGTCAATGGCACCGATGAATGAAACCCTGGACTGCACGACGGAGAGTCCAACCCGGAGCGAATCACTCTGCGAAAGGAGCGCTGGCTCTGCAAGTCCAAACGTATCCCAGTGATTGCCGTCAAGATAGAGATAGATGCTGTCACCCGGCACAACGACCGCAGCATAGTGATGCCAATTCAAAGGAGTGGGGATACTCTGACCCTGATAAATGCGCTCTCCAGCAGACGTGCGAAGCCGCACGTTGAACCTTGCATTCGCATCGATCCCGATCGAATAACTGATCGAGCCACCGTCACCTTTTTCGAGAAAGGTTGAGTTGGTAAGCGTTCCAGTCGCCTTCGCCCAGCATTCCATTGTTAACGCACCGGTCAGTTCGATCGCCCGTGCAGAGCTCCTACCGATGTACTGGTCTTGGTCGGTGAGCAGAAGCATGTTCATCCCACAATCCTGCGCTTGAACTATCTCAGCACTACCGGGAAGAACCTGCACAAGCGCGAGCAACATCAACACGACAACGCCTTGATGGCGCCGCCTTGCATTGCATGTTCCTGGCACTTGCTGGGTCATTGTCGGTTGCTTACTTACCAGTTGTGTCGTGTTCGATCATGATGCGCACCGTTCGTGACAAGAATCTTCCTTCGGGTACAGAATTATCGAAGAGGATATCTCTTGATCCATGTGCCTCCACGCTCATATGCGGTGTTGGACGATGCGAGCGTTTCCAACGAAGCCTGAGTGCATCGGCAGTCGTGGATGCGCGCTCGCCGGATAATCTATTATTGAAGGCCGGATCACCTGTTTGATCGGTGTGGCCGGTCAATGTAAGCGCCGATGATGGATCGACGCTTCGTGCGATTGTGTCGATAAGTAATTCCGCCTGGCGTCGCCCGAATTGCGAGGAGCTATAATCAAACAGGATCAGACTATAACGTTCGAGCCGTTTGCCTCCGATCTCCTCTGTCTCGTGCAGGGTCGTGTCGTGCTGCTGTTTGCGTAGGTGGATCGTGCCGGTTGTGGTTGCAATATTTCCTGCGCTGTCAACAACACGGCAGGTGTAGACCAGCGAGTCGTCGCCAGTGGGCGCGGAGTTTTCATTGAGCGTCCAAAGGTGTTCGCCGGCTGAGCCATCGCTGCGGCCATCAAAGCGTTGGAGAATATGATCGCCCTGGCGTACCGTGATCACCAGTGAATCGAGTCCGCGATTTTGAACGATATACGGATAGAACATGAGCTTGGGCGGCGAAGCCACATGCTCGGTTCGCTCCGTCCATAGCGGTGCAAGGACATCATTGACATTCGATGCAATGTCGATACGGCGATTCTCGGCCTGACCGGTAGGCGTTGACTCATCGGAGGGCATCTCGGGCAGCGTCCGTGCGTGAAGTTCAATGCGTGCAGGACCGATCCTCCAAATCTGCTCAAGATAACTCGCAATGCTCCTGGCGCGCGACAGCGCAATACCTGCGTTTGCTCGATCTTCGCTTAAACTTGTCGTGCCTGTGATCGAGAGTGACGCATCGTGATACATCGATAACCGTTTACCGATCACATCAAGCACAAAGTGGTTGATCTCCAACGCACTCGCTCGGTAGAGATCGCTATCGCGGAAATCGCGAGTCTCTTCAGGTGTTGCGAACTGGTGATAACGTGCTGGAATCGTGCTATCGTCTTTGTCAAAAAATACAGAGTTGAGTGTTGGAAAGACCTCCGTCACATGCACCTTCTCGATACTCAGTGTCGGCTCGTTCATTTCCTGGCCGTTCTTTGCGACGCCGACCACACGCATCGAGACCGATAACACTGGCTTAGGTACAGCGGTAGCCGCATCGTGTGCGTGTGATTCAGTTGTAGGCTTCTCAGATGCTAGTGCAATTGGTGGAGCTTCGATCGTCGCAGGAATGAGAACACGAGAGAGTGTCACTCCTGCGCCGATGGTATATGTCTTCCACGAAGGCGCGACTGCGGTCGAGATATTGGTAATGGGCAGGCTTGCGCGAAGCTGAGGGGTGAAACTGAATCTTCCGAGTTGGATCGTATATCCTACGCCGGCTTCGAGCCCCGCTTGAAATTGTTGGGTTGCGATAGAGCCTGAGGAGATCGGTCTTGTCTGACTAAAATTTGTCTGCGAGTACGATGCATTCGATGGTGAGTTGATGCTCTCTGTTTCCGAATAGCTGTGTGTTACGATTGTCCCGAACGAAGGTCCGGCGCTGATGGAGAATGCATCTGACACATTGTAACTGACTATCGCAGCCAGTGAAAGCTGCGAGAGTGTCGCATCATAGCGGCGTGTCCGATCGATCTCAACGAGCGCACCCGATTGAAAGCCGTGCTGGATGGTAGAAGGGCGCGTATCAAAATGCGCGCTCAGATCCTGATATCGAAATGCGGGAGCGAACGAGAATGCTGAAGCGAATGGGATCGAAAGTCCGAGCTGGACCGAGGGTCCGGGTGCGCTGCCATTCGTGAAAACTCCACAGGCTTCGCCATTATCCAGCGCTATGATGTGTGTATTAGCGAGATGTTCATCATAGGTCGCGCCGAAGGTGAGCATTATTGGACGCGGAGCTCCGCCCTGCCCACGAGTTAGAAGTGGCAGGAAGATGAGAGTGAATGCAAGCACTAACGCGACAGGCAAGCATCTTCGCAAACAGAAGACGCTTCGTACGGCCCGCCTCCATAACGCGATCTTGATGTGAACTTGAGGGAATTTTGCCACGACCTCGATCATCTGGGCTCTCAGCCCGATTTCTATGCTGACCAAATGACCAGCACACAACACTCAACTACTGCTTAATGAGGTATCCTAATCATGCTCACTCAACATGATCCTGCCCTATGATAGCGCAATTTCGGGGGGCAAAGTTCACCCGGTTTTAAATGACCAAAAATGGTCAACCCGCTCACTTTGACCCGGGCTGATTCAGGCCGAAACTAAGCGGTGACCTTCACCGTGAGAGGGGCGCTTGATTAAGGTATTGTCCGTTAAAGTTTGCGAAGCTTATTTCGTCGCCGAATCCGGTGTGACTACGTGCTTCTGGAGCTGGATTCCGCCCGGACCATTCTCGTCGGTAGCGGACTTTGTCCCAGCAGGCTGCAGATCAGTCGATGCAGACGGTTCAACTGTGGCGGCTTTCCTGACGGCAGCTCCCGAATGCGTTCGAATGCTCGAAGCTTTCTTCAATTCGTGCTTCGCATCAGCAACTGTAGGTTGTACAGTCGGAGAAGTGATAGGTGTCTGCACAGACGGTGTAGGAACCTGTGCCGGGCCTTTCGAGCCAATATTAGCAGATTGTCCGAAAAAGAGCGCTGCAGCGAGGAATCCGGTCGCAAGTCCGGAGCCAGCTAAGAACATTTTTCCACTGAGGCGACTGAAGAACGAATGCCGAATTGTTGAAGCCGCGACCTCCGTGGCTGCCTGCGCATCTTCATGAAGCAATGCCTGCTCGAGGAACGGAGCGGTGATTGCGCCCGTCAGCCCAAGTGCCGTCAGCGTCCGGCTGCGGACTTCCGCGATTGGCCGCATATCATGCTTATCGTCTCTGATCGCCTTCATCAGTTCGAGCTGCGAACGGAACGCCAGACGGAGTTCGTCGCTGGCGGCGAGCGTGATAAGAAAATTCTGCTCTTCGCCGGGCGACATGAGCCGGTCGAAATAGCGTGACATCATTGCTTCGTTGCGTATCGTCATGGTCGTATCATTAAACTTCTATATGGGCCTTTGTTCTGTCGCTGTCAAATCACATTCGTCGGATCATCGTCTTCGGCAAGTCCGAGCCAGCTCGCAATCAGCTTGCGAAGTCTCAAACGTGCACGGAACGCACGTACCTTGATTGCTGCTTCCGTTGTCCCCATCGTCTCGGCAATCTCCTGATAGGAATATCCCGAGTATTCATGCATTACAAACGCTTCACGCTGATCGAACGGTAACTTTAGCAGGGCTCGCGTGATGAGCACTTTGATCTCTGCCTGTTCTGTGCCTGCACTCGTCTCTTCCTTCGCGCGAGCTCTGGTCAGGGGTTCACTCGGCGCTGAACGATAGCGCTCGAGGCGAATCATATTGAGGCAGAGATTCCGTGTGCTGCGAAAGAGCAGCGCCCGGAAGTTTGCGACCGTCACCTGACGCGTACGCAATTGGAAGATCTTGATCCACATCTCCTGGAAGGCATCCTCCGCGAGCTTGTCGTGGAACATCATCCTTCGGCAGTAGAGGAGCAGGGGTGTTTCGTATTTCGCATAGAGCTGCACGAATGCTGCGTCACTTCCCGAAATAAACTCCCGCATCAACTCCTGATCCTGATCATCCTCTTTTGCGGTTGGCTCAACGGCCGCTTCGTTCGAGATCGAAATTCCCAGTTCACTAAAGATTTCTGCATCCGATCCATCAAGCTCCGGGGCCGATTCGGCTTCCAGCATATCGCCTGCGGCGAGGTCTGAACCTTCCACAGGATCTTCCAAAAGTCCTCCAAATGCGAGATCTTCGCCGTTTTCGATCTTCATTCTGCCGGATTCTGCCTTACCTGAACCGCTGTCCTCATCCATAAGACCCATGAGTTGCAAAAGGGTTACAGGCTCCAAGGCCCTAAAATGGGGTATAAATCCGTCCCCTTGACCTCCAGAGCCGCTTCAGCACTTGCGAGATCATCCTAGCCCGTCACAATTATTTCACCGAACTGGATGAACCCGCTTGCTGGCGATGGAGTTTTTAGACGCTCGAAGTGTGCTCATTTTCGGGCACTGGTTCACGTTCGCCTTAGATGCGGTCACAGAAGTTCAACTTTAAAATTTCGTTATGAGAAATACCATTCTTTGGTGCGCAGCTGCGCTCGTTGCTTGTCTTTTCACGGCAACGGCGTGCAGTTCGTCGGTTTCTTCATCCAACAATTCTACGAAAAAGATGTCAGATACAGTAACAACTTCTTCAGGTTTGCAATACATCGATTCCAAAGTAGGCACCGGCGCAGCGCCGACAAAGGGCCAGACTGTCACGGTCAACTACACCGGGATGCTCCTCGATGGTAAGAAATTCGATTCGAACGAAGACCCGGCATTCGGTCACGTCGCTCCGTTCGATTTCCAAATCGGCCTTAAGCAGGTCATTGCTGGTTGGGACGAAGGCCTCAGCACAATGAAGATTGGTGGAAAACGTCGACTGATCATTCCAGCCAATCTTGGCTATGGAGCACGCGGTGCAGGCGCAGCCATCCCGCCGAATGCAACACTCATCTTCGATGTCGAACTCGTTTCCGCGAAGTAATTAAAGATCATCTCGACACAAAAAAGACCCTGCTTCGGCAGGGTCTTTTTTGTTATGTGGCAAAAGAGGCACGCAGAAATGCCCCCGAAACTGGGTACTCTTTTTCAGCTGCGGCGCTTACTATAGCATTCAAGTTGCGATTCTTCCTTATGATTCGAAGCGTTGGTTTCGTAGTCCTGCTAATTCTTCTCTCGCCGTTCTCCGCGTTCGCGCAGCAAGGTTGGTATCCCGTTCATGTTCCGGGTGGATATAGTGATGTTGATATTGTTAGCGACTCCGAGCTTGCAGTCTTTCAGGGCAACGCTTTCTCTATAAGTCGCGACAAAGGCTCTTCGTGGTCTCAGATCAATCTGTTCAAGCATTCGAGTGACATCGGCTTCAATGCCATTAAGTTTTTGCCACGAGATACCTTGATTATTTATGGCACTAAGGTTATTCATGGCCGTCCCAATATAGTTTCGGGCGGGATAATTCTTCGATCAATTGACCTTGGGAAGACATGGAATTGGAACAGTTCATTTTCATACTCCGACGATCTCGAATATTTCGTGCTAGGGCACACGATGCAAAGATGGACTTATGGATTATACTCCGTAGTCGAATATAATCCAAGCCGAAACTATCTTCATTATGCTTATGACGGTAGAACTAACCGACAAATCTGGGGTGGGTCAATATTCGACTTACAGAACATCGAGTTCGGATCTGATAGCACTGGTATGGCGATAAATCGTGGTGCCGACCTAGCAGCGGCCGTAGAGCTCTACGTGAGTCGGGATTGGGGCATAACCTGGAAAAAGGACTCCCTAGCTCTGAAGCCAAATACCGCCAGCGTTCCAGTCGTCCGTCCTGGGACTCTTGGTAGCTGGTACGTATCAAATGATTCGGAGCTCCTCATCTCCACGGATACTGGTCAGTCATGGAGCAGCATTCGCATCTTTGATCGAAACATTCACGAGTTTCAGTTCTTCGATTCTCTTGGCTATGTCGTCTTGCAAGATGCCGACTATATCATAAAGACGACTGATGCAGGTAAGTCGTGGTTCGCGCAATCGTGTTATAATGGTCGTGACCCTATCACTTACGTTGTTCCAACTAGTAAGAGCGTCGCGTACGGTTGGGCTGAGAACTCGGGTGGTGATGACATCATGCGAATTGACGACAGCGACTCTAACCCAATGCCCGTGCTCAGTTCTACTCGCAATATCGATTTTGGATTGTTACCAAGCGATAGCAGTGCGAACATGACGATTGTAGTAAGAAATGTTGGTTCGAAAACACTGACTGTATCTGGATTCATTTCGGACAGTGCAAATGTGAGCGTTGCTCCAAAGACGTTTTCCGTCGTGGCAAATGACAGTATTCCAATCACGATCACCTACTCAACACGGAACGGCGCGGGCGATGACATCCGATTCCGACTGCTTACAAATACAGTACCGCGAGCGGAGGTCTTTCATGTAAAGGGAAGTGCACTCCTACCAGCGTTCAAGTACTCATCACACTTCGTTGACTTCGGGGTCGTTCAGATCGGAGAACGACAGACGAAGAAGATTCGGATCGAGAATATCGGCAAGACTCAAGCAAGATTCCTCTCGCCACTTGTGGGATCATTTCTATTCTATTCAACAACACCTGACACTCTTGATCCTTCGCACTCTGAAGTATTCTCTGTGCGCTTTGCTCCGGAGCTTCCGTTGACTTATGACGCCAAATTAGTTGTCCGAACAAATGCGGCAACCTGGGATACACTCGTTCTTCACGGAACTGGGATATTGACCCGCTCAGCTAATCTACGTGTTGCGTGGGAAAAAAGTTATGTGCCAAATGATCTGCTTCGAGGAACGGCAACAAACATCTTAGTAACCGATTCGAATCAGCCGCTCGTCTCTGGTGTAGTTGGCGAGGACGATTCAACGAAGGCCTGTTTGGCGATCCGATATGATGCGTTTGGTAATCGGCTCTCGACTACACAACTTCACGCCGGACGTTTTGAACGAGAGAGCCCGACTGCAGTCTCATCCGACAGCTCGGGGGGCGGATATTTCGGGTATACACCTCAGATCGGAGTGCTTGGGATCTCACACGTTGACGTTTCAGGAGCTCTTGCCTGGTCAGATACAATTAATCAGTATTCTACGCCAGGTCTAAATCCTGTCTTCCCAGTAGTCTTGTCCACAAATAGTGGAGGCGAGAGTGCTGTGCTTTGTTCTGGATTCGCTCGCAGCACTACTAGGGGGTGGGATCCGGGACAGATTCTCCTTAACATTTACAGCAAAGATGGAAAATTGACGAAAAGCGAAACACTAAATGGCCCGGGCGATTACTTTGCCTCAAAGCCTTACGATCATGAAACGGGTCTTGATTTTGGTACCGCTCTCCTTTCCAACGACAGTGATTTTATTGTTGCTCTAGCTCTCGATTATGGTAAGTCGAATCAGGAGTATGGACCCTTTAATAGAATTTACTACAACGAACTCGCAGAATTCTCAGCAAATCATAAGACCCTCATTCTCTCGCAACAGGACAAACTCTTACCCGGCAAGCTCGTCCTGTGGGATACGACCCTCATCGAATCTGGTCGAAATACCGATTCCAGATTTTTCCTGCAATGGTTCGATCTTGCAGGAGATAGCCTTAGGCTCGTCCTCCTAGCTCCATCGACAGGAATCGATAGTGTGTACTCTTTGGCGGCTGACAATGATGGATCGCTTTATCTCGCAACATCAATGCCCGTGGATCCGGCGGGGGAGGATCTATCGCTCTTACACTTTTCTGCAACCGGAAATCTCCTCTGGCAGCAATCCTTCGATGGCCTTGGCAGCGGGGATGATATTCCGGTTAAGCTGATCGTCGATCATGGGTTTGCTTATGTGTTGGTGCAGAGTGCGGATACGAATGGCAATGACTGGATCCTGTTGAAGTATGATTCGACGGGGAAGCAGCTCTTTCGGCTTCGATACGATGGTGCTGGCCACGGGGATGATGTGCCACGCGACTTCGCGATTGGCTCTGCCGGAGCGATCTATGTAGTCGGCGGCTCGACGAATGCAAAGGGCGTCCAGCAGTTCACAGTCGTAAAGTATGTTGATTCTGTCCTCGCTGCCATTGAGCCAAGCGTACCAACTCTCTCGCATACATTAGAAGCCCGTCTCACCTCAAACCCCTGGAGCACAGCGACATCGCTTGAGATCACGAAGTCCCCTGCATCACGCGTCACCGTCCGAGTGTTGGATCTGCTCGGAAGAGAATACCTCAATCGCACAGCGACTGCGAATGCATTGAGCCTAAATAGCAGCCAATTCCCTCGCGGATTTTACACGATCGCGATCGAGGATGAGAGAGGGTCGAGGAAGCTGATTAAGTTTATTCGAGAATAGATGTTCATGTGCACTGTGTACGGGGATATGCCCGTGTTGCCGTTGCCAGTTCAAAGAAGAATCGTTATGACGCGTGGTTTCTTTTTCATCTTTCTCCTTTTGCTTATCGCACCGGCGGTTGTGTTTGGTCAGTCGGGGTGGTATTCATTAAAGTGTCCAATCGACCCCCAGGACTTTGACGTAGTGAGCGATTCGCTCATTGGTGTGCTGAGTGGCTCGTCAACAGCTATCAGTGGTGATGGCGGAGCTACCTGGTCGGTTCATTCGAGTATTCCGGACATTGCTAAAGAGCACTATCGTTCAATCAAAGTTCGATCATCATCAAGCATTTCGCTTTACGGTTGGGGAGTTGATGATCGTTTACACGGTCTATATCACGACGCCACTGCGTCAAGTAGTGATACCGGCAAAACCTGGCAAGTTGGAGATGGATTATCACACTACGAAGGCGGTCCGAAAATTTTCGAGCGATCGATCTCAGATTGGTTTATTGGGGAGTGGAATGTCTTTAGTTATGACATGATCGGAGCCTATAGTGTTAGGAACGGCCGTAATGGGAGAGGGGTACCAGTTGGGCGATACGTTATCTGTGCTGACATGCGTGACTCTGTCGAAATGGCCATCACTACGGACTACCCTCGTCACCTATTCGCGACGAACGACTCTGGGAAATCATGGTCTCAACTTCCTTACACATTCATCAGTCATACTCAAGGGGGGAGCGGGGAGTCACCTATCGTTCATCATACTTTGAACGGAATCTGGCTGATGTCGGATGATTCTGTGTTGCTCCGCTCGAACGACGATGGAAAAACATGGTCGTCTGTACGAACCTTTGATAGCACCATCCTGGATTTCAAGCTCTTAGATTCAATTGGTTATCTCGTTGTCAAAGGGAAGGATTATGTTGAGAAATCAACAGACGGAGGAACGACTTGGTACGCTCAATCCTGTCCGTTCGGAGCCACCACAATCATCCCCTCAAGCAGTCACATCGCCTTTGGAGGATTCAACCCTGCATTCACGTTTAACGCAATTTTGGTACTTATCAAGACTTCAGATGGTGGTGGACCGCCAGCACCAGTACTAAGCATGCCTCGCATTGTCCCTTTCGGCATGATCGCTTCAGGTCAATTGGATTCTCAGGTTGTTGATGTTTCGAATGTTGGGACCGATTCGTTACGAGTTACCGGCTTCAGTGCAGATCTCCCGTCCGTTCAAATCTCTCCTTCCCAATTTGCACTCGGACATGGGCAGCACCTGAATCTTAGAGTTTATTATTCTACTTCGAATGCTCTCGGGGATAATATTGCAGTTCACTTCAACACAAATGGGATACCCGCCGAGCAGCTATTCCACGTCACGGGCCGAGCTCTTCTGCCCAAGCTTTCCTTCTCCGCAAACGAGGTCGATTTTGGAGAAGTGAACCTCGGGGAAGTGCAGGTACGGAAAATCGGTATGCAAAATTTGGGCACCGTTGCTGCGAGTTTTAGCAAGCCACTTGTTTCCTCGCCACTATTTTCATGTACGGTTCGTGACAGCCTGGCACCTTCCCAAAGTGAAGTCATAGCATTTCGATTCGCTCCTCAAAGCACAGGCAGTTTTAGCGCAATTGCAGTGATTGGTTCGAATGCTTCGACTGGAGACACAATCCGGCTTAAAGGCACGGGCATTCTGAGCACGAACAATACGACGATCGAATGGCAAAGGGACGCAGACTCACTCTCCTCGATTGCAACGAACGTTGCAACCGAGAATGGAGAGCTAATGGTAGTTGGCGTCGAGCACCACTCGGATAACTCGGTAGATCTCTTTTCGCGCGGGTTCGGCGGAGATGGAGCGCTGAAGTCCGATCGACCAATTCAATCGAACTCGAAAGTTGGTGATCTTCCTGTCGCGATAGTGGGTGATAGTCATCTTGGTTACGCTCTCGCATTCCTAGATGCAGGCAGTCTCGGCTTGACTGGCCTCAATTTTGATGGAAAGGTTAAATGGCGTGATAGTGTTGCCAGCGGCATCTCTGCCGGACTCCCCATCTCCCTCTCCATAAATCGTAAAGGGGATGTCGCATTGCTCACCTCCGATATGACGGACGTACTTACCACCGGCGATCTTGGACATATTCTCTTTTATTCGGTCGATTCTTTGGGCCGCACCCTTTTCACCCACTCGATTAATGGAACATCCGAATACTGGGATATTGCAGATAATCGAGTTGGATATGTCAATGGGGCTGACTTCGGCCGGAGCGTTGCTTGCTCTGATTCGGTGTTCTTTATTTCTATAATCACCGAAAATGGTCATGGAAATTATGACGGCTGGTCCGTGGATAATTCTGATCTGCATTCTGAAACCTGGAGTTATCATGGCCCAGAACATTGGGATACGTTTCAGGAAAGTAACAGATCCGGCGGCGGTCAGCTCGCTTACAACAACGGCATCCTCTACGAAGCAGGAAAGAGCAAGGATACGGGCTTCTATTTGCTTGAATTAGATAACTCACTTCACATCTTGCGACGAGGTTCGATCGATAAGAGTGATGGTTTGGATAGCATCTATTCAGTCACGTTTGATTCGGCTTCGCAGTCCGAGTATGTTCTCGGAACGCTTAGTACGGTTTTTGCTGGTCGCAACGCCGCAATCATTCGAATGAGCGGGAGCGCTAATGAGCTTTGGCAACGATCCTTCGATGGCCTCGGCAGCGGGGATGATATTCCGGTCAAGCTGATCGTCGATCATGGGTTTGCTTATGTGCTGGTGCAGAGTGCGGATACGAATGGCAATGATTGGGTCTTGCTCAAATATGATTCGACCGGGAAGCAACTCTTTCGGCTTCGTTACGATGGTGCTGGTCACGGCGATGATGTGCCCCGCGACTTCGCGATTGGCTCGGTCGGAGCGATCTATGTAGTCGGCGGCTCGACGAATGCCAAGGGCGTGCAACAGTTCACAGTCGTAAAGTATGTTGATTCCGTGCTCGCTTCCATTGAACCAAGTGTCCCAATCATCTCGCACACGTTAGATGCCCGCCTCTCCTCAAACCCCTGGAGCACAACGACATCGCTTGAAATCGCGAAGTCTCCTGCATCACGCGTCACTGTCCGCGTGCTCGATCTGCTCGGAAGGGAATATCTCAATCGCACAACAACGGCGAATGCATTGAGCCTAAACAGCAGCCAATTCCCGCGCGGATTTTATACGATCGCGCTCGAAGATGCGAATGGGTCGAGGAAGCTTATAAAGTTTATTCGGGAGTGAGATATCTTCAGAAGCACTCGCGGATTATCTCCCGTTGGGATAGGTGAGCGTTTCATCGATCTTCCTCAGTTCGCCCATCATCCATTCCCGCTGCTCCTGCGTGCCTACTGTGTCTGGCGCAAATTTGTGAAGTTCGCCAAAGAGATGGATATCGGAGTTCTCTTTGTTGAAGGTTAGATCAATGATTTGATAGATGGTGAGAACATGCTGTCCATCATCGAGATAATGGGATGTGTTGGCAGTGATGCTGTTGTTGGTCTGATCGTCGATTCTAAATCCGTGCTTCGAGCACCAGGTAAGGCAGGCATCTTTGACCTGAGCTTCAGTCACGTTTCTGATTATGACTTCTGGTCCACCGGAGGGAGTATTCAAATGACCTTTTGACGCAGCACATCCTACGATAACGAGAAACAAAGCAAGAACAAGGTACTTCATGGCAGCAGAGCATTTCGTGCAAATATAGAGTCCAGGGAGCAGGGAATAGGGAACAGGGTTGGGGATTGAAGATGGATGTGAGATCTTGGCTCGGGTTAACTCCTCCAAAATTCAAATCCTTTCGGGAACCTTCGTGCCGTTATTTTATGTTTATTATATGTCGAGTAGAAGTCCATATTTTCCTTCGACATCGAGCCCCAGGTCCCTTTGCAACCTTCCATTTTTGAACGCGAGCAAAGTTCAACCCTACATTGAGCGCGGCATTCAGCTTTTAACCTTGCCTGACGACACGCGGCCTGCCTTCCACATCCTATGGATTCCCGCCTACGCGGGGAAGACACTGTTGCGTGAGAAGACGCGCGAAGCGCGAAAGAGTGCGGTTACTGCCATTCCCGCGAAGGCAGGAATCGATCTTTGGGCGATAGCACTAGCTTTCTGTGGGAAGGAGAATTATGAATAAAGTTTTCACACACACTAGCGTTGTTACGAGCAAAGTGTCGATTCTGGATCAGAATCAAGGGTTGGTCATTCCCGAAGTAGGCTTCAGAAGATTTTGCCGGGATCGTATTCAAACGGCTTGCTTTCTCGAACCTGCGATTTCCGCCATAAGTAGAAATACAAAAGTGTGAGCAACAGCGCGTGGACTAATCGGTAAGTTTGTGATCGATGTGGATCAGCCAGGGAGATCTGCCAAATCAGAGCTATAGAGAGGACGAGGACTTTACCGGCTGTGATCGTTGTCGTTCTGTTCATAGGTTGGTAGTGGTCGCTAGCCAACATAGTCGACTGCTTCGCGTTCCAATGCTCTCATTCCAGAACGGCAGTCAGCTACGACGCTGGCGCATCAGGCGCATGGCACACCCCGACACCAAACACAATGTTTGATGCCGATCCACCTTAGGTATGGCGGGACGCCGTACCCTACGGATTAGTGGGCCGCGGTTTTGCTGTGTCGAAGTGCCCGGCGAGGAAGATCCATTCTCCATTGATCTTGGCAAGCGTATGGGAGATCTCGAAAGTACCTTGGTGTAATCGACCCGCAACAGTGAAAACGCCCTCGAGTTTGTAGGAGACTGTAGCCATGGTGCCATCGATCTCTATCGAGACATTGTGCGGCAAGTCTGTATCAATGGCGGTTGGTTGATCGAAAAAGTTATTGAGGAATTGCTCTTTGTTATATGTCTGGCCTACAGCGTTGATGTAGTAATATTGATCGTGCAGCAATGTTTCCATTGTTGCGCGATCGTTGAGCACAAGTGATCGATGGCGTTCTTGAATACGGTCATGCAGAATCTCTGTGTCGTCCATTTAAACGGAAGTACTATTCTTTGACGGTGTGATTTATCAGAATTCGTCCGTAAATGTTTCTCTGCATAGTTGAGTTCAATTCCTGCACGAAAGTATGCGATGTTCGCTCGTGCTGGAGGAATTCTTAGCCGAGCGAAGCGTTCTCATTGCATCAATCAATTTTACCATATGCGTCCCTCCATTGTATTTTTCTCAGTCAGTGCCGTTGCGTTGTTGTTTGCTCACGACCCAGCGAGTGCTCAATGTGCTAGTGGGTGGGGTGTCTTCCAACTTCCGGACGGGAAGAATTCACCATGCTCCCAGTTCGACGTTGATTCAAGCTCGAAGCCAACTGGTTCACTGTTAACGCCAAGCGAGCTCCTGGGCGGAGGAGGCACAGCGAGCACCAATAACTTATTCAGTGGTACTGAACTCACAGTCACTGGCAACATTCATGACCTCGGGACGTTGAGCACCGATTCGTCCATTATCGAGCGAATCCCCAAGGCCAAGCCGGGGCGACCAATGGTGAGAGATCTGTTTCTTCGGTCAAGCGAGCATTGGAAGTCTGTTTGGATCGCACAAAAGGGCCGATAAACAGGGTTTTTTCTGACTTAGGAAACCCACAGTGTGTAACTTCCGTACACTCCATGAGACCTCATTTCAGAGTGAAAAGCTTTTGAGGATTCCGGGCCGGGTTTTTGGTCGGAGCTAGCATTTTTCCCCGGAAATTGTTGTATATTAGCAGTGAACTCTCTCTCGACGAAACATATCGAAGGGAATCAGCATAATGAAAATTCGAACACTGATACTAACGGGAGCGATGATTGCCTTGAGCAGCTTGTCTGCGCAGGCGCAGTTTTCTATTCCGAAGAGTGTTATCGGTTCGGGGGGCGGACCCGCCTCCGGAGGAACGTTCACGTTGAACGGTACCATCGGACAAGCGATCATCGGCCCAGTTGCAGGAGGCGGTTTCACCGACAATCAGGGATTCTGGTATGAAAACCTGGCAGCCGGCGTAAAGCAACTTGCACAAATCCCGAACGGATTTGCTCTTGGACAGAACTACCCTAATCCATTCAATCCATCAACGACGATACGGTTTTCCGTACCGGAGCGGAGTAAGGTCACCATGCGTGTCATGAACCTGCTCGGTGAGGAAGTCGCACGCGTTGTTGATAACAAAACGTATGGTTCGGGCACGTACGAAGTCGATTTTCTTGCAAAGGATCTTCCGTCGGGTACCTACGTCTACCGTCTTGAAGCTGGCAACATCGTCATGACGAAGAAGATGGTCCTGATGAAGTAATTTGCATTCTCGGATGAGCGACTTCGTAAGAAACCCCGCGAATCCACAGATTATTTCGACGAGAGTTGAATGCCAAATTTGAGCATTCGAGCCCCCTCAATCCGAGGGGGCTTTTTTTTGGCAAGGATGAAGGCTGAGGGATGAAGGATGAATCTGGTCGGACTTATGCGTCCTATAACTCCGATTAGTCCCATAAAAAGAAGTGCGAACGATGATCCCCGGTAAAGAACGGCCTGACTATGGGATGGATGCACCTCCCGTCATTCGCAATCTCCTTGTGGCGGGATTCGGATCGATCGTGCTCAGCTTTTTAGTAGCTCAGTTTTCATGGAGAGCAGCACCTTATGTCGCAATCTTCCTGCTTTGGATGGGTCCATGGTTCATTCTGAGCGGAATCCTGATGATCCTATCAAGTCGGTTCGGAAAATATCGCGAACGAGAACATCTGGTTGATCTGCTCGATCTGGATGGAAGTGAACACGTACTTGATGTTGGCTGCGGAAGAGGATTAATACTGAATGAAGTTGCGAGCAGACTATCAAGCGGGAAGGCTGTCGGCATCGATATCTGGCAAGCGAGCGATCTCTCGGGAAACTCGCCGGAAGTGACGTTGGAGAACGCCAGGCGAGAAGGCGTAGAAGATCGCGTCGAAGTGCTTAGCGCCGATGTTCGCGAGCTTCCGTTCGAGGATGCTTCGTTCGATTGTATTACTTCATCAATGTGCATGCACAATATCTCTTCATCCGAAGAGCGAGCGAAAGCGCTAACGGAGATCATGCGAGTGCTTAAGCCCGGCGGCAGGTTCGCGATACTCGATTTTCGGAATTCAAAGGAGTATGCAGAACAGCTCACGAAGCTTGGGGCAATTGATGTTAAGCGAAGTGGTTTGAGGTTCAAGATGTATCCTCCCTCCCGCATTGTTACCGGCACGAAACCGCGCATTGATGAAGGGGACGAAACTTGATTCAATCGCGTTTTTTCTTGTGAGGAATACATCTATTTGATACACTTATGCCTGAAGTCGGCGTCAACGGTAAAATCATCGGAAGCGGGATTCATCCAAACGCATCCAACGCGTTCGAAACAAGCGATGAATACCTTCAGGCAAAAGCACAGTGGGAAGCTCGCGTAGCAAAGTCCAAGACCACCGGCATGAAGTATACGACACTTTCGGGGACGCCGCTGGATGTGATGTATACTCCCAAAGAGATCACACCAGAAGAATATGTTGAGAAGGTGGGTTTCCCCGGCGAGTATCCATTTACGCGGGGCATCCATCCGAACGGTTATCGTGGCAAGCTCTGGACGATGCGTCAGTTCGCCGGGTTCGGAACTCCCGAGGATACGAATGAGCGCTTCAAGTATTTACTCGCCCATGGTCAGACAGGCCTTTCAACAGCATTCGATCTGCCAACGCTCATGGGCCGCGATGCCGATGATGCATGGAGCGAAGGTGAGGTTGGGATTTGCGGAGTAGCAGTTTCATCGCTGCAGGATATGGAGACGCTCTTCAGCGGCATTCCGCTTGATAAAGTCTCGACCTCGATGACGATCAACTCGCCAGCCGCGATGGTCTTCGCATTCTATCTCTGTGTTGCCGAGCAGCAGGGAGTGAAGTTCAATCAACTTCGCGGAACATTGCAGAACGATATCCTGAAGGAGTACATCGCACAGAAGGAGTTCATCTATCCACCGGAGCCTTCGATGCGGATCATCACAGATATGATCGAGTACTGCACGAAGGAAGTACCGCAATGGAATCCAGTGTCGGTCTCTGGCTATCATATCCGTGAAGCAGGATCAACCGCCGCTCAGGAATTGGCATTCACGCTTGCTGATGGCTTTACCTATGTCGAGCATTGCCTGGCGCGCGGGATGGACATCGATGATTTTGCTCCGCACATCTCGCACTTTTTTAATTCGCATGTCGATTTCTTCGAAGAGATCGCAAAGCTTCGTGCCGCTCGCCGGATCTATGCAAAGCGCATGAAGGAGAAATATGGCGCGAAAAATCCGAGAAGCTGGACGCTTCGGTTCCATACCCAGACGGCAGGTTGTTCGCTGACCGCGCAGCAGCCTGAGAACAATATTGTCCGAACAGCCTACGAAGCGCTTGCGGCAGTTCTGGGCGGCACACAGTCGCTCCATACGAACTCCATGGATGAAACGCTCGCCTTGCCAAGCGAGAAGGCGGTGAAGATCGCTTTGCGTACGCAGCAGATACTAGCATACGAAACAGGTGTTGCGCATACGGTTGACCCACTTGGCGGCTCATATTTCATCGAAGCCGAAACCGATAGGCTCGAGCGTGAAGCTAATCAATACTTCGACCGGATCGATGCGATGGGCGGCGTCATCGCCGGAATCGAAGCCGGATTTTTTCAGCGGGAGATCGCTGATGCATCCTATCGTTATCAGATCGAACTCGATAAAAAAGAGAAGTATATCGTCGGCGTTAATGAGTTCGTCGAAAAAGGCGAGAAGATCACCATCCCGATCCTGACGATCTCGACAGAAGTCGAGCGGTCACAAAAAGTGAAGCTGGCAGCGCTCAAGGCCAATCGTTCGCAGCACGATGTGGCTGAGTCGATCGAAGAGATCAAAGCCGCTGGGTTCGGTCACACGAACCTGATGCCGGTCCTGATCAAAGCCGCGAGACATTACGTGACACTCGGCGAGATGATCGACGTGCTGAAAGTGCCGTTTGGAGAGTATACTGAAAGCATCGTCTTCTAACGGTCGCTTAACAACAAGACGATTGCCCAGCCTCATTCGAAATTTATTCTCTTGTGTTGCGCTTCCCGAATCATCTGCTAACGCATGATGATGCATGGCTCCGCCCATTTCTGGCTCGATGCTTCAGCAAGTCGAGTGTCATCTAACATTCACTGTTCGCGAACGATAGCTCACTAATGTTAAAACCCGGAGCGATCATTCGCCTGATTCGTCCCAAACAGTGGACGAAGAATCTGTTTGTTTTCCCAGCGCTCGTCTTCAGTCAGCACTTGCTCGAGCCTTCCTATGTGCTGCTCACGTTGCGCGCGTTTCTTGCTTTTAGTTTTACGGCGAGCTTTGTTTATATCATCAATGACATCGCCGACCTGGAGCGAGACAGGCAGCACCCCAAAAAGAAATACCGGCCAATAGCATCTGGCGAGATCAGCATCAGCGAAGCGCTGATGATCGCGGCGGCGATGCTCGGACTCGTCTCGATACTTCTCGTTGGTCTCGACTGGCGCTTTGTGGTTGCCATCGTCACCTATCTAATCATGAATCTCGCTTACAGCTTCTTTCTAAAAGAGGTTGTACTGATCGATGTCTTTGTGATCGCGATCGGATTTATGCTGAGAGTTGTAGGTGGCGCGCTTGTGATCGGCGTACCGCGAAGTCCGTGGCTCCTATTGACAACGATGTTCCTCTCGCTTTTTTTAGGGATTGCAAAGCGAAGGGGAGAGCTTGTTGCAGTGCGCAAGCGCGATCCGGATGCGACTGGATCGCACACGCGAAAAGTCCTCGAGCATTATTCCGTCGAGTTTGCCGAGCAGATGACCACCATTTGCGCCGCCGGTTTCGTGATCAGTTATGCGCTCTATACGGTATCCGATCGAACGGTCAAGGTCTTTGGTACCGAGAATCTTATCTTCACCACTCCGTTCGTACTCTATGGAGTCTTCCGCTATCTTTATCTCCTGCACAAGAAAGATCTAGGTGAGAGCCCAACGGATATCGTACTCAGCGACATTCCAACGATCATCAACTTTATTGTCTATGCGATCGCGATGCTAATCGTGATCTATATGCGTTGATGGTCCCGTTTCTTAAGCGGTACCGAGTCGAGGCCGTATTGGTCGTGATTGGTCTGCTGATCCTCACTCTGCTTTGGATCGTGCAACAGGCCGTATTGAACGAACCGGGCGGAGTCAACTTTGTCCGATTCCTCGGTGCACCACTGGATGATGTCTACATCCACTGCCGGTTCGCGCAAAACCTGCTTAGCGGTCATGGGTTTGCATTCAACCCCGATGTTCCGATCACCGGCGACACCTCGCCACTGTGGGTGCTTCTGATTGCGATCGGTGGATTGATCACTCACGATCTCGTTACGGTTGCGATCCTGCTCTCAGTCTTGTTCTATCTGTTTCTTGGTCCTGGTGTTTATCGAGCGGCGCGAGATGTCTTCCATCTGGAAGAACGCTGGGCGAGGCTTGCGGGACTTATCACAGTGATTGGATCCAGAATGATCTGGTCCGCAGCAAGCGGGATGGAAGTGACACTTGCGGCGCTACTGATGCTGCTGGTTGTTGAAGAACATGAACGCGCAAAGCAACTGGGCGCACCGCGACTGCGAGAAGCCATCTGGCTCGGACTAGGTTATAACGTTCGACCGGAGTTTCTTTTTCTGATCGGACTCGTCTTCCTTGATTGGATCATCTTTTTCTTGAAATCCAAGAAGCCCACGTCAAAGCTGCTGCGGCTCGGTTTCCTTACTCTTGTGCTGGTGCTACCATATCCCCTCTACTCGTTTGCGATCGAGGGTTCATTCGTTTCGCATTCAAGCATTGTGCAGGGAGCGCACGTTTCGCTCATACCCAATCTTGCTTATCTATGGTTCGCGCTGAAGATTTATGCTTCGAATAATCTTTTTGCGTTTGTACTTCTTGTAGTTGGGCTTTGGGCTTTGCATGGTCGGAATGGGTGGCGATTGCCAATGTTGCTTGTGATCGGATTGCCGATACTTCAAGCGTTCGTCGCGCCTCAATTCCGGCATCATGGGAGATATTTCTTTCCCGTATTTCCTGTTGCGATGCTTCTGGCATGTGCGACAGGAGAGAAGCTTACGAAAGAAAAGAAAAATCTCTTTCATGTATTTGCGACGCTCCTCATCATCGGTGGCGTGGTCGAGGCTGGACGATGGGCTGCGCTCGAATCATACGCAGCGCGCAACATCAACGATCAGCATCTGAAGATCGCTGACTGGGTTGAGAAGCATACTACTCCGTCCGATGTGTTAGCAGTCGACGATGTCGGCGCGCTTGCATATCAGACGAATCGACCATTGATCGATCTTACTGGACTAATGTCACCGGAGATCTTCAAAGTGCGTAACAACCAGGATTCAGTCTGGATTGAGGCTAGAGCTCTTGGCGCGAACATCTTCATCATTTATGATCGACTCAATCCTCCTTTTCTCGAGCGCCATAGAGACTCACTTGACTTCGTGGAGGAATTCAGCGTGCGCAAGCCACTCGTCTCAGCGGCTGACACAACAATGCGGCTTTACCGTTTAAGACGAAATGCGGCTCGATAGCAAACGACGACTAAGATTGACGGGAGCGCTGCTCGCGACACTGGTCGTCGTGACGAGGCTGCCGTTCATGTCGCACACGTTATTTGAGTTTGACTCTGTGGATTTTGCTGTTGCAACATTCCGGTTCAGTCTCGAACAGATCACGCCGCACATGCCGGGGTACATCATTCATATCCTTCTAGGCAGATTGTTCTCTTTACTCACTCCATCGCTTAATAATGCATTTGTCCTGCTAAGTATTTTTCTCTCGATCGGTTCAGCACTTTTCTTATGGAGAGCAGCCTATCGGTTACGAGGCGAGCGAGTAGCGTTGATCGTAGCCGTACTCTGGCTTACGCATCCATTCTTCTGGTTTTATGGTGAGGTTGCTACTGCGTACGCGTATGAGAGCTTCTTCGCGAGTGCCATACTCATGCTCGGTATCGGGCTGCTGCGAAATCCTGATTCTAAATGGCGGCCGATTGCACTCGGCATTGTGCTTTCCCTTGCGACGGGTGCACGACAATCCAGTCTGCTTTTCTTTGCACCTGCGATTATTTATCTCTTGGTCACGACAAGGCAGTCGAGGGCAGTCTGGCTTCGTTCGGCCTTTGCTTTTGCTGTCGTAACCGCCCTTTGGGGATTCGCATTGATTCGAGAGTCAGGCGGGCTCGCTACGTATTTGCATTTAGCGGGTCTCGAGCATGTATATCGGAGTCAATCGATTCTATTCGGTAATCCGCTTCGTGAGCATCTCGCGATCATTGCTAAAGTATTCACGTATTTAATAGCAGGATCAATCCCGTTGATCATTGCGGCCTGCATTGCTAGTATCGTTTCGCTCCGTTGGACAATTCAATTCATTTCTGACACGTTTAAGGCGAGAAGCTTCCGATTCACGGTTCTGGTCGCGATCGTACCACTTCTGTTCTATATCAGTGTCTACTTCATGAAGGCTGGCTATCTTCTTAATGTCTGGCCTTCTATTATCCTGATTTCGGGAGTCCTGATCGATCAGTGCGCTCTCATGATCGCGCGTAAGCGAAAGGAAAAGAGCAAGGACAGGCTACTGCTCACAAGACCACTCATCACACGTGCCACAATTCTGATCACATCAGTTATTGTACTTCTTCACGTGCTGTGGTTCGCGTTTCCGCTTCCGGGAAAAGACGAGGCGACGTTTTACAATGCCAACACACAGGACTCTTTTAGTGAGTCGTTAACGAAGAGATATGAGGGAGGTGACAGAGCAAGCATAGCCCTCAACAGGCTATTCGCCTATAGTTCACTGCAGGCCGCCAAAGCTGCTGACGCAATTAATAATATGTTGATCAAGCAATTTGCGAATAGTGGTTCGAAACCGGTAACACTCCTCGCGACCTGGTGGAGCAGACAAGCCTACTTCTATCTCCCGAAGATGAATGTTTATGATATTCGCACCGATGCGAATCAGAAGCTGCTTGTTGGAGTAGCGAAGGATTATACCCGCCATCCGCTAGCTGACTCGGTAATTCATCTTCCCCATGAAGCGACCTATCTGCTGATCCGAGGTGACCATCCTGATCTGGGCACCATCATGCGGCAAGTGAGAGTGCGCCGCCTGAATATGCCGAAGTATCTCGATCTCTACGAGGTGGTCGACTCGGCATTCTCGTTCAGCTTGGATGGCGTTCGATTCGTGAAGGACTGAGGATCGCTGCCGAGCAATCTTTTTGAAAGGTCCGTCTCTAACAAATGCTCAGGATCGTATCGATGCTTCAGTTTGAGAAACTTGTCGATCGTCTCATCGCCTAGAAATCTTCTAAATGCGTCAGGGGTGAGCGTCGCGTCTTTCGCGAAATAGAATCTTCCGCCCGCCGAAAGTACAACTTCATTCATTGCATGCGCCAAGTTCCAAATCGATTCACGATTTGATTCGGTGACCTTGTAATCAAGCGCCAGCGAGAAGCCGTCGACCGCATGGCTCATTAGGAATTTATCCGGACGGTGTCGCTTGAAGACCGCAAGCAGCGGTACATTGCCACTAGCCTGTGACATCTCCAATTGCTTGCGGAACACGGCTTCGGCGGTTTCCTTAGGGATGAAGCTTTGATATTGAATGAGTCCGCCGGGCCCATAGCTCTTCTTCCAGTCAGGCACATAATCAAGCAGGAATGCGAAGCCGGCGTGTGACTGCTTGAATTTCTTTCCCTCGGGTGCGATGCGGCTCGAAAGGTATTTTGCCCAATTGACAAACCGCATTCCGAGCTGGTTCATAAACGGACGGAGAAACAGCCACACTACCGACTTTGGAAAGAAGCCAAGAATATTATTCGGCAGCTCCTGATTCTCTACTCGAAGCGATTGAGCCGGATTGGGATCCTCGCCTGGCTTGAGGTAATTTGCTTTATGAATCTGAGACCGACCTAGTTTCTTGCCTTTGGCAAATGCATCGATCCAGCCAACGAGATAATCCGACTCTGGTATGCGCTGAAAATATACTTCGAAGAGCTCGTGCAGATCTTTAGCAACAATCGACTCAACTTCCAGAACGCCTGAGTAGACCTTCTTCATCTGAAGCGTGATCGAAGTAAAAACGCCGAGCATTCCGAAGCCTCCGACGGCAGCGTAGAATAGTTCTGGGTCGTTCTCGCGAGTTACGGTGCGTATCTCACCGTTCGGGAGCATGATGTCGAAAGCGAGGACATGCTCACCAAAGGGGCCGACCTTAAAATTATTCTTCCCATGAATATTCATTCCGACCACGCCGCCCAATGTTGGAAACATCGTGCCGGACACAACGGGAGGCCACCAGCCGTCCGAAATGCAATACTTCCAGAGTTGTTCGATCGTCGCCCCTGCTTCACATCGGACGATGCCTGTCGTGGGATCCCACTCGAGAATCCGGTTCATTCTTGTCATATCGAGAATGATATTCTCGCTGCCTATGGAAGCATCGCCATAACTTCTGCCAGCTCCGCGAACCGTCACATGGCGCCCTGACTCACGCGCAAGTTTAAATACTTCCAGAAGTTGGTCAATCGTCGAGGGGCGCCAAACATATCCGACCGAAGCGACAGCGCCGCCCCAGCCTTTGATACGTTCGATGCGATCGTTTGCAAGTAACCTCGACATTCGTCAGATCGGTAGGTGTCGGAATACAAACGAAGGGATTATTTTGATGACGAACATGACGTATCGCCAGCGGCCGGGCACATACGCTGTGTTCGCGCCTGAACGCGCTGCCGAGAGTATGCGATGCGAGGCTTCTTTGGCTGAGATAAGCCAGAAGAGTCCCGGTTTGCCTGTTGTCATTTCGGTATCAACGAATCCCGGTTTGATCGTTACCACCTTTACGCCGTAGCGCCTGAGTCTATTGCGAAGCGACTCAAGAAACGTTGTGAGCGCTGCTTTTGAAGTGCAATATGCTGGTGAACCTCGTCTGCCGCGCTCACCCGCCACCGACGAAATGCCAATGATCGTCCCCATCTTTGTCTGCTCAAATCGTTTTGCCGCTTCATCAAGCCAGGCAACTCCTCCAAGTAAATTTGTTTCGAGCATCTCGCGATCTTTGCTAAAATCATATTCATGCTCATCGACCGAAGGCATCGAGCCAGAAGCATAGATCACGAGATCAAGACCGCCGAGATCTTTTGTGATCTGCTGAAACAGCGCCGGAATTCCCTCATATTTGCGGACATCATGCCCATATACCTTCGCATTATCGGATGGAGCGGACTTCGCCATGGCTTCCATGGCATCGGTGCGTCTGGCCAGTAGCGCAACCTTAACTCCGCTTGCGAGCAATTCTTCTGCAAGCGCCTTTCCGATGCCCGAGGAGGCTCCAAGGACGATTGCGTGTTTCCAGGGCAATTTCATGTAAAAACTTTGGATTTCATTGTGAGATTCAGGATAGACCGCTAACAGATGAGTCGAGAATAGCGTTGCTAGCGGTCTCATAAGTACGTCAACCAGCTCAAATCTTCGTTTACCTTGACCTCATCGACCCGGACAGAGCCGAAACCTTCGTTACGTTCGCTGCTTCTTGTCATCTTCCTCCCGATCGTTTGGGGTACGACCTTTCCGGTCGTCAAATTCTCACTGGCGGAGGCTTCTCCGCTTCTCTTCAATGTCATCCGATTCGGGCTTACTGTTGTTGGGTTTCTTGCTTTGTCCAAAACCGCGCGTCAAGGTCTGCGTATCATTTTGTTGCCTCGTACGCAGCTTGAGCGGCTAATCAGGCTCGATGCACTCGTCCTTGGGTTTGCGATCGGAGTTGGGTATGTCCTTCAGGTCTATGGACTTATGACCACATCCGCATCGAAATGTGCGTTCCTGACCGCCACAACAATCATCTGGACTCCAATCTTTTCCTTCCTGACCGGGCGTGAGCGACATGGCAAGGTGATGATCGCTTCAATCCTCATTACCATTCTGGGTGTGCTCCTGATGACGCATCCCTATCGAGATGGTCTCGGATTTGTCATTGGGGATGTGCTTACGCTCGGCTGTGCGTTCAGCTTTAGCATCTACATTCTCTGGGTTGACCGCGCATACCCACGTGTAATAGGAATTACAGGCAGCGCAACAAAAGCCGCAGTGATGGTCACGAGCAATCAATTGGTCATCGCATCGATCCTGATGCTGCTCATGCTTCCGTTCGGTCCGTTGACCTTTCATTTCTCCGCGGTAACCGTCAGTAGTGTGCTTTATCTGGCGATCTTTGCAACCGCGATGACCGCGTATATTCAGGCAAGGTATCAGGAAGTAGTCTCTCCATCGGCTGCTGCTGTCATCTATATGCTTGAGCCTGTGGTCGCTGCGTTGATCGGTTACTTATTTCTCATGGAGCGGCTGGGAACAGAAGAGTCGCTCGGTGCCCTGTTAATTGTACTTGGTGTGATTATTGCGCAATTTCCGACTCTACACGCTGCTAAGAGTCGCCGTTAACTCGTTCGCCAAGCGTTCACTTTTGGCCATTGGGCCGATGATGAGGTTGATCTTATCGTGACGTATCGAAATCACCTTCGACTGCTCAGCTCGCCGATGAAACGGATCGCGCTTCTTCTCACCATTGCAGCTGCTATCACGCTGCCAGGTCGAATAACGTCCGCGCAACCAGGCAATTTATTTGGCAAGAACAAAGTACAATACAAGAATTTTGACTGGAAGTACATTCAGTCACCACATTTCGATGTCTACTTTTACAGTGGCGGTCGCGATCTCGCCGAATTCTGCGCCGAACATGCGGAGACTGCACTGGTGGCCATCGAGAAGACCATGCGTTATGACATCACAAACCGCATTGCAATCATCGCGTATAACTCGCACAATGATTTTCAACAGACGAATGCGGTCGGAGAGTATTTGCCTGAAGGCGTAGGTGGCGTAACAGAGCCCTTGAAGAACCGAGTCGTCCTGCCCTACGAAGGCAATTACGAGCTCTTCCGCCATGTGATTCATCACGAACTGACCCATGCAGTCGTCAATGACATGTTTATCGGAGGCACATATCAGGCGTTGCTTACCGGTGGAGGAATGATGATCCCCTCATGGATGAATGAAGGCTTGGCCGAGTATAATTCGCTCTATGGTCTGGATATCGAAACCGATGAGTTCATGCGCGATGCTACTCTCGCCGAGGCAGTGCCCCCCGTTGGAGCGATTGGGGGGCTACGTGCAGTACCGTGTCGGCCAGACGATGTACTGGTACATCGCGCAAAAATATGGGCCTGAGAAAGTAGGGGAGTTGTTGCAGCGCATCCGCGCGACTCGCTCTGTCGAACTTGGCTTTAAGACCACCTTTGGTCTCTCTGTCTCGGAATTCAGCGATCGTTTTTTACAGGCACTCAAGGTCCTCTACTATCCCGATATCGCGCGTTACGAGGAGCCTTCGACGTTCGCGGAAGTGCTGGCCGATCACAAAAAAATCGAAAATTTCATCAATGCTTCCCCGGAAGTTTCACCGCAGGGCGACCTCGTTGCCTTTATCAGCGATCGCAATGATTACTATGATGTCTATGTCCAGAGCCTGGCTCGACCGAGGGATATCAAGCGTGTCCTCAGTGGCGGCGGAGCGACAGCGAGTTTTGAAGAATTGCACTTACTGACGCCGGGATTGACCTGGTCGCCGGACGGCAAGAAACTTGCGCTCGCAGCAAAAGCGGGAGAACGTGATCGTGTTTATATTATTGATGTGAATACTGAGGATCAGCAGCCTCTACCTGCGTTCGATCTGGATGGCATTCAATCTGTAAAGTGGTCGCCAGATGGAAAGAAGCTCGCGCTTGTCGGTGTAAAGAACGGTTCTAGTGATATTTATATCTACGAGTTCGATACGAAGCTGTTAACGAACGTAACGTCGGACCTCTTTGCAGACCGCGATCCTGATTGGACTGCCGATTCGCGCTCGCTCATCTTTTCAAGCGATCGTGCAGATTATGTGACTCCGGGTGAATGGCCGGCTTCGAAGATCCTTTTTATTAACTGGAAGAGTGGACCGCTTAATCTCTATCGATTCGACCTCGAGTCGAACACGATCACCCGTTTGACAAACACTCCAGGAGTCAACCAGATCTATCCCGCAGTCTCGCGAACGTCGAATTCGCTGTTTTATATCAGCGATGAGAACGGGATCAATAATATCTGGACGTCTGATATGACGGGTCAGCATGCACGTCCACTGACAAACTCCATCTCCAAGATCGATCAGATGTCGATTTCGAACGATGCTTCAAAGCTTACTTTCAGTACTCTCCACGATGGTGGATATGACATGTTTCTTATCAGAAATCCTGTCGATCGCCATCTCGATAGCCTTCCACTGACTGAATACAGAAGGGCGCAACGTGGATTGGCCGCTGGGAGACTCGATTCCCTTGTGCACGAGCGAACGGCACTGAATGCACACGAGGATTCCGTAAAAGGCTACGGCAATGTACACGTCGATCTTCATGACTATGTCTTTGGCAATTCTCCTGAACAGGACCGTTCGATGCGGAATTACCAGCAGAAGCCAATCGTGCAGGAAGTGACCAATTACAAGGATTCGAGTGGTCATTACAAGATACACGAATACAAGGTAATCTTTACTCCAGATGTGATACTCGGTACCGCAGGCTACACGGGCTACTACGGTCTTGAGGGAGCGACGCAAATGCTCTTTTCGGATGAACTCGGCAATCATCAGATCTTTGCTGCGACGAATCTTATTCTCGATCTCAAGAATTCGACCTATATCCTCGCCTACTTTAATCTCGAGCATCGTTCGAATTGGGGACTGGAGGGTTTTCATACCGCGCAATTCCTATACGTTCCGGTTGAGGGCAGTACCGATCCTTTGGGGCCGATTAATCTTGCCCGCTTCACGTCATATGGGCTGACTGGAACGGTGAGTTATCCGTTCAATCGATTTGAACGTATCGATTTCAATGGTTCAGCAATGGTACTCGAGCGCGACCTAATCGATATCAGTGCGCCGACAAAGCGAAAATTTACGCTCTTTCCATCGATTTCGTTTGTACATGATGATGTATTGAACGGGTATTTCTATCCCCGTGCTGGCGCTCGCTACAACATTGGAATTTCCGTCGCTCCAAAATTCGGCGATGCCTGGCTCGGATTTGTGACCCCCGAGTTGGATGCGCGTTATTATATTAAGCTGTCGACCAACATGTCGATCGCAACGCGTATTGCCGGTGCTGCAAGCTTTGGCCCGACGCCGCAAAAATTCTTCATCGGTGGCGTTGATGGCTGGATCAATCGCTACTTTACCAATCAAGTCTATCCACTTTCGGAGCCTGAAGACTACGCCTTCTTCAATGCTGGCCGCCCGTTGCGTGGGTACGCCTTTAACGAAAAGATTGGCACGAAGTATGTACTGGGCAATATCGAGTTTCGATATCCATTCCCTATTTTTGTGGCCGGTTTTCCACTGGCGTTCTTTGGAGATTCGTTCATCGATATGGGAACAGCCTGGACAAACAATGTTTATCTCTTTGATAAGTTGCCTGACGGTACCTTCCGGACGCGTGACCTCTTAACAAGTGTTGGCACCGGAATACGCACGTATCTCTTCGGATTTTACGTCCATATGGATGTTGCCTGGACCACAAACCTTAACGCGTGGTCGCATCCGAACTACATTTTTTCTCTCGGCGAAGACTTCTAACCTCAATTCTGCTTTTTCGGGGAAGGCACGTTGTGTGCTAAATTTGCAGCACATGACTATTCGTGCATTTCTTTCAATCATCCTGATACTCTTCATCTGCAGTTGCGCAACAGGGCCCAAATCTGTTGCTTTGTCGCATGCCGGCGGCGTCTCGGGCATCGAGGAACGCTACACCATCGATCGGTCTGGTCACATCACCGAACAATCGAA
>JABDDM010000025.1 GCA_013287605.1 Ignavibacteria bacterium
GACTCATCGGCTTTATTCTCATGATCACAACGGTGGTCGCAACTTCGCTTTCGATCGTCCGCGAGAAAGAACGTGGGACGATCGAGCAGATCGATGTGTCGCCCATCACACCTCTTGAACTGATCATCGGCAAGACGTTTCCTTACATCCTGATCTCTCTGTTCTCGACTTCGATGATACTCGTCGCAGGTTACTTCCTGTTTGATGTTGTCGTGACCGGTAGCTATTTCTGGCTCTTCATTACAACGTTGTTATTTCTTACCGGAGGACTGGGGCTTGGTCTATTTGTGTCAACCGTGGCAAAGACCCAGGAGGCAGCATTCATGCTGGCAACGACTGTGAGTTTTTTACCGACCTTTACGCTTTCGGGATTTACATTCCCGATCAGAAATATGCCTGCCGTGATTCAAGCGATTACGTATGTCAATCCAGGCAGGTACTTCATGTCGGCGCTTCGGACCATCATACTAAAAGGAGCGGGACCATCAGCGTATTGGCAGGAATTAGTGGGGTTACTGATCTTCGCGATTGCAATGGGGACGATCAGTTGGTCAAAAATGAGAAAGAAATCTCTTGGGTAACAAAGACTCCGATCTGTGAAGACCATCTTAACATTCTTACGAAAGGAGTTCGCGCAAATGCGGCGCGACCCGAATACGTTGCGCCTGATGATCATCGGTCCGATCATGCAGCTCGTCATCTTTGGCTATGCGGCGAATCTCGATGTGAATAACGTCCCGATCGTTGTGTGTGACATGGATCATTCGTCGACAAGCCGTGAGTTACTCTCGCACTTCACTCAGTCGGGATACTTCACCGTCGTACAGCATGTCGGCTCGCTTCGTGAGATTGATCCCATTCTTGACCGAGGCGATGCTTCGATCTCGATCGATATTCCAAAGGGATTTGGTGATGACATCGCGCGAGGCAAACAGACGCAGCTTCAGGTTATCGCCGATGGCTCCGAAAGCAATGCAGCCTCGGTCGGACTGAACTATGCCTCGGAAATTGTCGCTGGGTTTGGGCAGAATATTCTGCTAGCGAAGTTTGCAAGAGCCGGTGCTGGCGGGCTTAGAGCAGTTACGGTACAACCTGAAGTTCGGATTTGGTACAACCCTGCTTTGAAGAGCCGCAATTTCCTGTTGCCCGGCATTCTCGCTCTTTTGCTCATGACGACCACCATGATGCTAACATCGCTTGCGATCGTGAAAGAGAAAGAGATCGGCACGCTCGAACAGCTGCTCGTTACTCCGATGAAACCGTATCAGATGATCGTCGGCAAGCTTACTCCTTACACGATCATCGCTCTTGTGAATGCCCTGCTTGTTCTCGCTGGGGTCGTGTTCTGGTTCGGTGTCCCTGTTCGGGGGTCAGTTTTGCTTTTACTTTCGTTGTGTCTTGTGTTCTTGATTGCGACGCTGGGTCTGGGTCTGTTCGTCTCGACCATCTCAAGAACCCAGCAGCAGGCGATGATGACGGCGATGTTCTTCGTCATGATGCCGATGAATTTTCTCTCGGGGTTCATCTTCCCGATCGATAATATGCCGCACTGGGTCCAGATCATCACGTATGCCATACCACTTCGCTATTTCTTCATCATCATTCGGGGTATTTTCCTTCGAGGTGTGGGATTTGAGGGAGTATGGCGCGAGGCGCTGGCGATGCTTGGCATCGGTGTGGCAATCCTCACTCTGGCTGTTGCGAGATTTCATAAGCGGTTGGGATAGCAGGCGGGCAAGCTGAGCCGTCCAACTTGGCAGCATCGCTCTCACTCTCATGTATTTTTGCCGAGACCGCATCACACCTATCGGATCTACATGTCGCTGCACAACATTATTTTTCTCATCGTCCTCATCGTCGCGTTCGCTGGAATTGCGATCAATCCAAAGCGACTGATCGATTTCCTTCGGCTCGGTAAATGGGTCAATCGATTCGATAATCCAATTGAGCGATTCCGCAGAGTGATGGTGATCGCGATCGGGCAGACAAAGATATTCCGAGACCCAGTGGCCGGTCCAGTCCACGCCTTCATCTTCTGGGGTTTCATGGTATTGCTCTTTGCGGTACTCGAATCCATTGGCGAAGGGATTGTCGGACGCTTCTCATTTTCGTTTTTAGGTCCGGTCTATTCGGTCATTACGTTTTCTCAGGATATTTTCATTGGATTGGTGGTCGTGTCCGTTATCGTTGCCCTATGGCGTCGCTATGTTGCAAAGGTCCGGCGTTTGCAAGGCGACAAAGCTGAAAGTCGGGATGCATCGCTGATTCTTTATGCGATCCTCGTGATCGTCTTTGCGCTCATGGTCACAAATGCGACACGTATCGCGCTTGGCGGGATATACCCGAATGAGTATCGTCCGCTTGCAAAGTGGTTCTCGCACGCTTTCATGACGTCGAGCGGGCAGGTCGCGCATGTGATCGGTGGCACGATTGGAATTTATGAAACAGCCTGGTGGGTGCATATCGTCGCCGTGCTTAGCTTCATGAATTATCTCCCATATTCGAAGCATCTACATGTGATGACTTCAATTCCAAATGTTTACTTTGCAGATCTTCGACCAAAAAATTATTTGAAGCCGATCGAGTTCACCGACGAATCGGTCGTAAAATATGGTGCATCGGACGTTGAAGACCTCACGTGGAAGCAATTGCTCGATGGCGACACATGTACCCATTGCGGAAGGTGTACGGCAGTTTGCCCGGCAAACCTGACCGGCAAGCAGCTCGACCCACGCTGGATCATCATCCAGACGCGTGAACGAATGCTCGACAAAGCTCCGCACTTGACTGCTGCAGACAAATTCGGATTTACCTCATGGGAAGATGCCATCGCGGGAAAGCCGACCCCAGTTGCAGCCGGAGAGCCGGTGCGTGAGGAGATTGCTGGCATCGTCGTTACTCCGACTGGTGTGCTGCTTGGCGAGCGCGTTCACATGAGTGCGGAGGAAGTCGAAACCAAAAAATTCGTTGGTGATTACATCCCGAACGAAATGCTCTGGCAGTGCACGACCTGCCAGGCCTGCATGCAGGAATGTCCAGTAATGATTGAGCACGTAGACGAGATCGTCGACCTGCGCCGTAATCTTGTCATGATGGAAGCAAACTTCCCACCGGAGTTGCAGTCGGCATTCACTTCGATGGAGAATAATTATTCACCCTGGGCATTCAGCCCAAGCGAACGTGCCGATTGGTCGCATGGTATGAGCATTGAAACCATGGCCGAAGCCACGGCCAAGGAAGAGACAGTCGGCGAAGACATGGTGCTCTTCTGGGTAGGCTGCGCAGGCTCGTTCGATGCGCGCGCAAAGAAAATCACGCAGGCGTTTGCGGAGATTATGCAGATCGCCGGTATCAATTTCCGAATACTAGGGAATGAAGAGAAGTGCACGGGTGATCCAGCACGTCGGATGGGAAACGAATATCTCGCGCAGATGCTCATTCGCGAAAATGTAGAGACGTTAAACAGATATAACATCACGAAAATCGTCACGACGTGTCCGCATTGCTTTAATGCGATCAAGAACGAGTGGGGCGATTTCGGCGGGCACTATGAAGTTGTGCATCACACCGACTTTATCTCGCAGCTTCTGGCAAACGGAAGCATCAAGCCAACGAAAGATCAGCTTGCAACTGTCACATATCACGATTCCTGCTATCTGGGCCGCTCCAACGGAATTTATGATGCGCCGCGGGCTGCGCTCGAGAATGTCCCTGGCCTTCAAATCGTAGAAATGGAGCGGAGCAAATCAAAAGGCCTCTGCTGTGGTGCTGGCGGCGGACAAATGTGGATGGAAGAAAAAGAAGGCAAACGCATTAACATTGAACGAACGGAGGAAGCACTAGCCACGGGAGCTGATGTAGTTGCCTCGGCATGCCCTTACTGCATGACAATGCTCTCCGACGGCGTAAAAGCCAAACATGAAGGCGATCGCGTTCATGTAAAGGATATCGCGGAGATTGTTCGAGAGTCGATTGTTTGCTGATGTCGCGTTGACTCATCGCGCGATCAAAAATTTTGCAAGTGCTCGATCTGTTCTCGCGAAATAAATACCTGCTTTAAGCGCACTCTGTGCCATGCTTACTGAATGCGAGCGCGCCGCGAGTTCGAGGGAGCGTTGTTTCCTTCCGAGTAAGTCATACACGCCAAGTGTCCTCCCATTGTTGGACGGCGTATAGGAAAACGTGACTTCATCGCTGGCGTACGATACACTGAGAAGCTCACTTGCCGCAATCGTGGCTTGAACGGATTTAGGCGCACTCCATTTTATGAGTTGGTAGCTTGACCCGGATATGGAGATAAGCGCATATCCAACGCGCACCGATGGGATCGTCAGAGCTTTAACGGAACCGCCAGAATCCGGAATAATTGTGGCATTCCATGTGTGACCGAAATCGGTCGTATAATTCATGCCCTTTGTAGGCTGGGTGCTATACTCGAATCCGATATGGCCCTTCAAAACAAGCGATTGCAGAAAGGGCTCGTTATCCATCCTGACCTTATTCCAAATCCCTCCCAAGTCCGTGGTTCGATAAAGAAAGCCATCTGCTGAAGCAAGCCAGGCGGTATCCTCTGTTGGCACAAACGCAAAGACGACACTGGGCGCTGGTGGGTTCATCCCATTCACACGAATGCTTGGCGTCGAACCAAGTCCGTCGCTGGTATATTTTACTTGTACGCCGAGATCATCGCGCTGGGCAATGAATCCTTCATTATCGTTTCGAAAGTTCATCGCGGGGATCGAGTTTTGAGAAGCAGGGATGACAACATTCCAGGAGTTGCCGCCATCAGTGGTCTTTACGATGCGATTGGCCAGGTTTGTTACCGTGCTTTCCATTGCATAACCGACGTTTGGGCTGGGAAAGATCATCTGCCAGATCAGATAATTCGTGTCGACACTGATCTGCACCCAGTCTTTCCCGGCGTTTGTCGTCTTAAGCAAAACACCATTATAGGCGCCAAATGCATTCAACACCTCACCTCCGGCATATCCGACAGCGCTTGTTGGCCATGACATGGTACGCAGCGCCAGCGTCGCTGCAAGCTTCTTTATGTTCGCCGGCAGCACAAGAGAATCAAAGGTTACTCCGCCATTTGTGGTCTTCAGGATCGTATGCCATGAAGCATAGCCAGTGTCCTCAGAAGTGAACGAGAGCGAAAGTGTTGGGGGAAATTGTGAATCAAGCGTCTTCCATTGCGCGGACGCGTTGAGCGAGAAGGATAATAGAACAAAAACCACAAGAGCGTGTGATGCGCAACGGATCATAGGTACCTCCGGTCAGACGAACTGGAAACTGAAGGAATTGAATCCGAGTATCTGGCAGTATGCTGTCTGTACCGCGAAATGCTCACAAGTTGGTAGCAATCACGATCCAGCGTGTATCCGGCGTACTGTAGATCATCGTGATTGACCCAGTGCCAGTTGTTATGACGTTTGCTCCCGAAAGGGTATAGATTCGATTTGCTGAGGTCGAGGTCGCATCATTGGCGATCGTCATGTTCTGCGTCGTCGTGTTGTAGAGGATAACGACCTTGCCATCGACACCGCCTGCAAGACCAGAAACAGTGAAAGCTGCGGTTGGGCCAACGATTCGAATAAAACTGTATCCGCCAATGAAGACATCGTTGTTGGCACCGTTCACGAGTGTGATGGTTGTGTCGCGAAGCGCAAGATCACCGTTGATGTCCAGCATCGTTGTGGGGGCCTGTGTGCTGACACCTAATTTGCCTCCGGTGAGCGTCGCCTGAAAGACAAGGTTGGCGGCAGTATTGCCCGGCCCGAATGCCTGAGCGACGCCAAAGGTGCTTGTGTCTGCAAAGCTTCCGATCATTACTCCATATCCGGCTGTAGCCGAGCGGAAAGAAGCGGTCGTCGTTTGAGCCCCAGCGTCCTTGATAATTTCAAAAGGTCTGCCGGGCGTATTTGTACCGATACCAACTCTGCCGGCAGATGTGACCGCCATTTGCTCAAGGTTGTTGGTGCGGAATCGTAGATCGACCGCGTCAGTCGTACCAAGAAAATTTGTCGTAGCAACGGTTCCGGCATTTCCAGCGGTGGACCAACCGGTTGAGGCAGCCAGGAAGGGCACCCAAGCCACACCATTGTAATAGTAGAATTGATTTTGCGTGATGTCAAAGACGAGTAGTCCCGTCGCAGGTGCGGCGATACCATTGACTTGTCCGGTATTCATGCGCGGAACAAGCAGGCCAAGCGTGGTAGCGGCAAGCTCAAGGATCGCGCTGGAGTTCGGTGCCGTCGTCCCGATGCCAACATTGTTCTGAGCGCGAAGTGCTTCAGTGCCAGGAATTGTTTGCACTCCAACAATCATGCATACGCCGATCATCAAGCCGCGAAGCGACTTCATGAAATGCGTGCGTTGTTTGTTGTTGTTCAAGTCCTTAGAGCGTTGAAGCGATTACGATCCAGTGGTTCGCAGTAGCATTATAGATCATCGTGACACTCCCCGTTCCCGATGTCACGATATTTCCATTCTGCGTATAGATCCTGTTTCCGGCTGTCGATGCGACGTCGTCATTCGTGATCGTCATGTTGCTGCCGGTCGAGTTGTGGAGGACGACGACCTTCCCCGGCAGCCCGCCCGCAATGCCTGAAATCGTAAACGAGCCACCAGGCCCAACGACACGGATATACGAGTATTTGGGAATAACGATATCGCTGTTGTTTCCCGAAGAGGCTGTATAAGCATTTGTACGGATTGAGCAATCGCCATTAACGTCAAGATGGGTTTTCGGTGCTTGCGTTTTTATTCCGACCAGACCTCCATAAACGGTCTGGAGGGCGAGATCGCCGCCAAAATTGGGTCCGCCGGTCTTATACGCCTGGATGCTCCCAAATGTCGTAACAGTACCAAGGGCACCCATCGCGACCCCATATCCAGCTGTTCGTGATCGGCTGGCGTAGGTATGCACGTTGGTCGGAGCATCCTGAATGACTTCCATCGGTCTGGCAGGGGCATTCGTCCCCTGCCCATAAAATCCTGCAGTGGTCAGGCAGAAGACAACATTGTTATTTGTCCGTACTCGAAAATCGTTATTATCGCTGGTACCCAGGTAATTTGTCACCGGATTCGTACCTGCATTCCCTAGTAGCTGCCATTCAACGCCTCCAGTAAGAAATGGACGCCAGATCGAGCCGTCGAAATAGTAGTAATTGTTGACGGAAGTGTTATAAACAAAAAGCGATGTGGCAGGCGCAGGGATAGAGGTCATTTGCGCGAATGTGACTCGAGTGGGAAGAAAGCCCTTCGTCGTCGATGTCATATCGAGAATCGCACTCGTTGATGGCGCATTCGTACCAATGCCAACGCGATTCTGTGCGGAGAGCCTTATAGCGGATGCTAAGAAGATATAGAGCGTAATGGCACTGATGAGTGTCAACTTTCGCGACAGGGACATAGCACGATATGGCTTTGGCAGAAGCGAGCAAACTAGCATACTTCAAGAACTCCATTCGACCCCACGTTTGAGGTGTGATCGGATTAATTTGGCATCGTCTTAGAGCAATCATCAAGGGCCAGACACGGGGCAACCGCGACAGCCGATTTCTCGCTGACGATTCTACGAGAGTAGAACAGGAAATTCTACCACGCTACATTCTAAAAACACGATCCAAGCCGCCTATCTATTAATTATGAGCGCCTTGGTCATTCGATGATCTCCAGTATTAACAACCACAGTGTATCTGCCGGTTGGGAAACGATCGAGTCCATTCAAGGTATATGTGTGATACCCAATCGACATCGACCCCGCATTAGCATCGAATACTTTTCGTCCTGCCGCGTCATAGAGTTCAACCTGCACGCTGGCTACGTCCTGCTGAAGTCCCACGCGCAATTGTGTGTGGTCTGTGACAGGATTCGGATAGATGTCGAGCGCAATAGGACTTGATTCAGGGATCTGCCTGAAGAGCAACGTCTGCGATGCGACATGCCAGCGCGAACCATTGTGGTCCCGCTGGTAAAGTTCATAGGTATAAAGGCCGTCACCTGGCGGATCGTCGAGCGTCGCGTAGCTCGCTCCGTAACGAGACTTGGCAACGAGCGACGTGTCGGTTTGCCACGACTGAATGAGGGCGGGCTCAGTAGTCTCCGTACGTCGTTCGATCTCAAATCCTAAATTCTGGATTTCCGAACGCGTAAGCCAGTCAAGACGCACATGTGTCCCCTGCTGATGTGCAGCAAAGTGATCGAGCTCCACAGGTAAGCTGTTGATGAGTGTGTCGGAACCAAGCGTAAAATGCTCGTTCGGCACAAGCCCCCATGTCGTCACGACATTCGAAATAATGTTACCCGCAACGTAATTACCAGTCGCACCTGCGTTGCCTTCGCCTGTCCATGCCGCACCGGTCCAGCGTGCGACTTCGAGATAGTTCACGTTGGCAATGTAGCTCGGAAGTGCATAGTCGCCGCTGATCCAGTAGAGCCGCACTTGAGCATTGCTCGTCCCTGCTGTCCGATCAACATTCCAGTATTGGAATTTGCTCACGTTCTTCAATGGAGCGATCACAGTGACTGTATTGACGTATGGAGTATTGAAATACTCCGCGCGAAACGTCGTCGCCGTCGCACTATTCGGCTTTACGCCTGCAGTATTAAAGCGACCAGCTTTGCCGATCGGATATTGGAATTCGGTTGTGCTATTGAAATCTTTCGCCGCCGGTCCATCGACATAGCTTGTGCTTGAACCATTGATCCAGCTACCATTAATGGTAAAGGTCAATAAGTGTGTCTGTGTCGTTGAAACGATGCCACTTGTGAAGTCCATTACCCCATCCACGATTTCGGCGATGTTTACAGTCTTGGTATTGCCGCCCTGGATCGTGAGATTGTTGAAGGTTGTCGTCTGCAATCCGGAGAAGTTCTGCGCTGCTCCGTTCATGACGACAAGGCCTATGTAGCGAGTGAAAATATTATTGTTGATCCAGTCGCCGGCCAGATTGATCGTGCCGCTGTCGCGGAGGGTTCCGCCATTAGTCAGGTTGCCGGTGATCGTTGTGGTACCGGTGTTGTCATAGATGCCGGATGCGTTATTGACACTGCCGCTAACATAGACGATTGCGCCGCTCGTGGTTTTCACTGAAGCACCATTGTTTGTCAGGATCTGGGCGCGCAACAAACCGCCATAAAAAATAGCGCAGAAAATCCCTATCGTAAGAAAAAACGAGCGCATGGATCCTGATCCGTGCATTAGTAATTGAGCTTCAAAACGTGGTAGAGCTTGCCGCAATATACAAACACTTTATGCTACTTCCAAGTGTGGGGGAGAAACTTCGTATTTGTTGAGAATTAAGCTTTTAGGGCAGGCTTCAAAACGAAAGCACTTTGCTCCCTGTTCCAGAGCTTCTTCCCATAATATTGCATTATTCGCCACAAAAGAGGACCTAGGGTGTCTGATTCAGTACGCGCCAGCGTTTCGTCACGCCGTCATAGAAAAGCATTATGGACTTATCCGGCCTAAGTACATCACTTGCACCACTTCCGGTGATCACCCGGTACTCCACGGTTGAATTCGCATCCTGGTTCGTCACAGAAATGCTATTCGCTCCGACATTAACGAGGACGATCGATCGACCGTTGGAGGTATCAGCCAGACCCGAAAGATTAATTGCCGTTGAGGCCGAAACACGGAAGAGAGATTTTGACGGATCGAGAGCAAGGTTGTCTGTATTGGCTCCAAAGCTTGGGAGAGTAGTTGTGGCGAAGTGTTGCGAACCCACAGTACCTAACGCCTTCCACGATAGAACTCCCGAGCCATCGTTGGTAAGTATGGTATTCGCCACACCCTGCTGCGCGGGCATTGTATAACTGTGCGAACTCGTGGCTGCCGCTGCCTTGAAACCGACATACCCTGAGGTTGAACCCGAGATCTTCAATTGTGGGATTGCACCAAACGTGCTGTTGCGACTCTCCTCTCCCAGTTCGAGGACACCCATGAAGTCAACCATCATCGAGTTATATCGAGCAGTTGCTGATCTGCCACCACCTACGATGAATGCCGGGTACTGGAAGGTATTGGTATCATACGTACCTGGGACAGACGCAGCCGGAAGCGGGTCGTTAAACTGGCCGACAATGGATTGAGCAAATGCATACGTGAGATTTCCCTGCCCTCCGAGGATTGAGCTGTACGGCCCTGCTGCGATGTGGAATGCGCCGCCGAGAACGCTGCTCCCAATTGCACTTGATGCGTTTCCCCAACCGCCGCCAATGACTGAGAATGAAGCCTCGCCTCCATCGCCTGCGATATTGCCTTCGCCACCCCCAATAAAATCAAAGTTGGTTGTGACCCCATTCGGCGCAGACAACACCCCGCCGCCTGCGATCACGCTTCCATTGACACCGGATTTGGCGTAGTTTCCCTGATAACCACCGATGATGTTCGGGCTGTTAGTTTCAGGCTCGATCCGGATCGCCCGCAAATTATTCGCACGAATGGTGAACGGTACGTTGTCCGTCGTACCGAGAAAATTTACCCCGTCGACAGTCGCTGCATTGCCTGTGAGTTGCCACCCACTATTGAGCGGTACCCAGGCGACTCCATCAAAGTACCAGAACGCATTGAACGTGTTATCGAATATGAGTAGGCTGGTCGCTGGCGAACCAATGGTGTTCCGCTGACCAGTTGTCATCCGAGGTAGCAGAAAGCCTTGATTCATCGAACTTAGGTCAAGGAGCGCGCTAGGGTCTGGCGTCGTAGTGCCAATACCGACATTGCCTTGAGCAAAAGACGGAGCCACTCCTGCTGCGAGCCAGGCGAAAATGAACGCAGTACAAAAACACTTCACACGGATTCGATTGTGAAGCGCTACTAAGAATGACATCCGTGCATCGACATAAGCATGCGATGCAGTGAAGAGTCCTTCAATGCTCATGTTGAGTTCTATGTTTTCCAGACGGCAAGGAGACCAATCTGAAATTGTGCGAGTGAATCTTAGAAGTAACGCAAACCGACGACTGCATCAGACTTGGATCTGAATGCGGAAAAGATAATTCGAGCATGTGCGGCCTCAGGGGGACGCACAAAAATCTAGAGCTATCAACAAACTCGCAGAATCCGAGTGCCCATGTGAGTAGGCATGGCAAATTGTTTGGATTTCCTTAGGAAGCAACTAAAGTCTCAGCTCTGCTATGGGGAATTCGTGCAAGGATTGTTCCAAAAGGGAGGATCGCTTGAAAATTGTCGGAAACGGCAAAAACGGCAAGAAGTTTACCCTTCTAACCGCCAAGTATGAGGCGCGACGAACTCGAGCAGTGTCGTAACCTCGGAATGAATTTGCAAATCGCTACAAAACAAGGCCCCGCATTTCGAAGCTAGGGTAGATTAAGCCTTCAAAGCCAATGTTATCATCGGATCAGCGTTCCTTTCATATATGAGCCTTTCGCAAACGTCACTACATCTGCTCCAGAGGTATTCTGGGCCCATTGTAACTGAACATTTCCTGCTGTTCCCCCAGTGACGACCGTGCCGAAGAAAAGGATACCTTGTTCGTTCGTCCCCGTTGGATTTAAATCGATTGCCGCTGTTGCTGTTCCGCTTGTCTTCAAAAAGTCCTGCTGCACGGCTGTCGCATTGTCGGTCAAGACCATAATGTTCATCGTCGCCCCAGCCGGGAGTGTGAAGGCGATTTTAGCGAATTTTGCTGCAGTGTTATCCTTTGCGTCAACATACCCCTCGATCTTCATTGAGTCGTTTGCAGGTATTGCTACAGCGAGATACAAATCGTTGTGCAGCGCGGTAGAATTCGAATAAGTTTCGTCTGTAGCGATTCGCTTGATTATCTGTCCCGTTGTGCTTACAGAAACGGTCGTTGAAGCAGAGAGCACAAGCCACCTGCTGTCGGCGGCACTATAGATCAACTTTACTGCACCCTTGCCATTGATCACGATGTCACCCAGACTGCTCAGTGATGTCACGCGATTGGCAGCAGTTGAAGTTAGGCCTTCGTTCGATAGGGTAAATGTTTGCGCCGTTGAGTTGTAGATCACCAGAATTTTTCCATCAACACCGCCGGTAATGCCCGTGACACTGTACGCGGCGGATGGGCCAGTGATTCTGACGAAGCTCGATGTTCCGATCACAATATTATTGTTGGCGCCGTTTGCGGCGGTGAACGTCGAATAACGTGTAGCCAAATCTCCTGAGACATCAACATAGGTCGCAGGCGTTACCGTATTGACGCCAACATTCCCGCCTTCGAAGATGCCAGAATAATTTGTCGTGCCGCCTGTAGCGTTTACGTGCAGCCCCACGTTCGTAGCCGTAGCACCGTTCCAGGTTCCTGTAGAGAGTACCTCGGCTCCATACTTTGTGATGGAGGCAGTCGATGACGTTGCGATGTTCGTCAACAGGTTGCCAGTATAATTCGCAACCTTCGCGCCCGAAGCGACAGTATGCAGAACGGAAGTCGGCGCATTGATTCCGATTCCGAGATTGCCAAGAGTTGAAAGTCTCATGCCTTCAACGGAATTGGTCGAGAAGACCAAATCCTGAAGATCTGTCGTGCCAAGGAAATTCGTCCCCGCTGTTGTACCCACGTTACCTAACAGGAGCCAGCCTGCCGACGAACCCGAACTCGAAAGAAATGGCACCCATGCTACACCGTTATAATAATAGAACGTGTTTAGCGTGTTATCGTACACGAGTAGGCCAGTCGCAGGAGCAACAATAGCAAGCTTCGTTGCTGTGGCCATCCTCGGAATGAGTAAGCCCATGTTCGTTGCAGTGATATCAAGTATCGCTGAGTTCGCAGGTGTGGTTGTGCCTATGCCGACATGCTGCGCACGCGCTGACGTTGTGCAGATAGAGGCTACAACTAGTGCAGCGAACGCCAACACTCGAAGCGCCGAGCGTTTGTTGCTATGAAAACAATTAGTTTGTCGCATACTCAAAGAACTTTAGAATCGTATTACACTGTACTGCATTTTGCATGAGAGCTAGCGGATTAACGTGGTCTGGAGATAGGAGCCTGCCCTAAACGTATTGACCACGGCTGTACTTGATAGCTGTGTATATTGAAGCTGAATATTTCCCGCAGTTCCGGCAGTGACTATTGTTCCAAAAAAGAGCACGCCTTGTTCCAGGCTGGCAATTGGATTATAATCAAGGTTCGTACTTGGAGTGCCGCTCGTGTGGAAAACGCCTTGCCCCACAGCGCCATTGTGCGCGTCCCACGTCGCTACGATATTCATTGTTGAGCCGGCTGGAGCCGTGAAGGCGAGTATGAAGTCCTGTCCACCATTAAACCCTTGCACGTAAATATATCCTTCGATCTGCACGGAATCGTTTGCTGCGATCGGCATGAATAGATCGTTATCGTTTACCATTGAGGTGGTATTCGAAATGGATTGATCAAGTTTTTTCTTCTTGATGATTGTGCCTGTCGTTGTAAAAGATGCCGTACTCGAAGTTGCGACAACCAGCCACCTGCTATCGGCGGCGCTGTAAATCAAATCGACTCCACCTTTGCCATTGATCACGACGTCGCCTGTGCTGGCAAGAGTTGTAATGCGATTGGCAGCAGTCGAGCTTGCACTCTCGTTCGAAATCGTAATTGTTTGAGCTGTCGAGTTAAAGATCGTAAGCATTTTTCCATCTACACCGCCAGCAACACCTGTGATGGAATAGGCTGCAGACGGACCCGTGACACGGACGAAACTTGAGGTTCCGATCACGATATTGTTATTCGCCCCGTTGACTGCAGTATAGTTTGTATAACGGGTTGAAAGATCCCCAGCGATATCAAGTTTGGTAGCAGGTGCTGTGTTATTTACACCAACATTGCCACCTTCGAAAATGCCTGAGTAGTTTGTTGTGCCGCCGGTAGCATTAACGTGAAGCCCGACGTTGGTTGCGGTTGCGCCGTTCCATGTGCCCGTCGACAGGACTTCCGCCCCATACTTTGTAACGGATGCTGTCGACGACGTGGCATTGTTCTTCAGAAGGTTGCCAGTGTAGTTGGCAACTTTCGCTCCCGATGCAACAGTATGCAGTTCTGACGTTGGGAGATTGGTACCGATGCCGAGCATACCGGCAGTACTCAATCGCATACCCTCAACCGAATTGGTCTTGAATACCATATCCTGAAGATCTGTCGTACCGACGAAATTCGTCCCTGCGGTCGTACCCAGATTGCCAGTTGTACTCCAGCCACCCGCTGGGCCTGAGTTTGAAACAAATGGTACCCAAGCCACTCCATTGAAATAATAAAATGTGTTTATTACATTGTCATAGACAAGCAGGCCGGTCGCCGGAGTTGCAATGGCCAGCTTGTTAATTGTGGTCATTCGTGGCACGAGCAGTCCTGTAGCAGGATCTGTGAGATCGAGCGCTGCGGTGATCGCAGGCGAGTTCGTCCCGATCCCAACATTATTTTGTGCTATCGCAGGATGCGTTCGCGCCACGATAATAAGGATCATAGCGAGTAAAGAGCAAGCAATAGCTCTCCCGCGACGCGAAACCTTATTCGACACGAAAACAAAATGAGGCACGAGCTTTTACGACATTAATATCCGCATACAAGATTATCCAAACAGTATTGTGCTTGAGAAGGACAGCTAGGGCAGTGGCTGTCCAGCCTCGCTCATACGTCGGATCGCTTTTTCAGTGGCAAACGTCCACAAAGACTCAGCCCCCGTGGTTGATCAATAAAAGGGAGAATCGATTCCCTTCGGGACAATGAAGTCCTAATTTACTTAAGGCTCGAGGTATTCGATTCTGCTCGCCAGCACGCTAATGAGGCAAGATCTAACACGAATCAAATTGAAGTAGCTCTTACTAATATAACATGATTTGGTTACAAAGTATCATTACCTGTCATTAATTTTCAGAGTGTATGGTAATGCGACAGTTGCACCTAATATCGTACAGTTTGGAAATGATGCAATTCAAGATGGAATTCATCGATTGTAAAGTTCCTTTTGAGTACGACCCTGTCTTCGTAGTAAAATGATCACCTGCTGATGTACTCTGGGCCCAGTGAACCTGGACGCTAGATGGCATTGGCATCCTCGCAAACGCGAAAGAAATTAGGCACGAACTTTTGCTACTTAATCTAAACACTCTTGCAATCCGGCTGAATGATGCTAGTTGAACAGCGGTGGCAATCGCTGTCCAGCCTCGCACTCAGAGCGCATTACTGCTTCAGTGGCAAACTTCTGCAATGACTCACGCACTACCGATCAGGTTAGGTACAAAAGGCCTTACCTTAGAATGACTTGCTTTTTTGTGATTTTGCTCGCCCGCACGCTAATGAGGCTAGCTCTTAAGGATTAAACTGAAGTAGCTTGTACAAATATAGCGCTTTGCAGGTGGATTCGTAGCGTTTAAGATCAACTTTTTTGCATTTTGTTGCAAATTGTCGTGAAATCCTAATAATCGGACGTGTGCCGTGGGAATACGTGGTGAAAAAGGTTGGGGATTTCGCGCCTTCCTGGAAGGAGCGCCCTATCGACCCAGTGCTATTCCGATGGCGGAAGCAAGTTGAGTACCGGAATTGACTCTGACGAAGAAGGCTCCGGCGGTTAGCTTAAGCGGAAGCGTGGCATGATCTGACGCAGGAGAATGAAGGCTCGAGAGTAGCCGTCCTGTGATATCGAAAACTTCTATTTGCATATCGGTCACAACTCCAGAAAGAGAAAGCTTCACACGCTCTCCAGGTGTGACCGGATTATTCAAGAGTCGAACACCGAGCGGAGAATTTCGCAAGTCACGCGTCAGAGTTCGATCGGCAAGCTTGATCAACGCGCCATCCGTGCTTCGCTCCTGAAGTCGATACGTGATTTGTCCTTGCGGTGCGTTGTGATCTGAGTACGTGTAGTTTGCTCCATAGCGTGAAGTCGAGCGGAGGGCAGGATCGTTGCTCCACATGCTGATCGTGGAAGTGTCGCGAGCGGTTATCCGAGTGATCTCAAAGCCGAGACATCGAACTTCAGCAAACGTGCTCCAGCCCAGGTCAACCCGATCCTGATGATCAGTCACGTTGAACGACTCAAGTCCGACGGACAGCGCAACGTCAACCTGCTGATCGGAGAGCGCCCAAAGGAATGCATTCTTCTGATTCGGATACCCGAGAGAGTTCGTATCGAGAACAAAACTGTTCGGAGCCAGGCCACGGCCATTGATTCCGGTGATGGCCCATGAGCGACCGTTGTCGCCACTGCGCCAGAAGTTCAAAAGACCTATTTGAGACCTATTCTCCTCGCTGCAATGATATGCAAGTTCGATTCTGTCATTTGTAATAGTCTGTGGGCCATCAGAAGGAGTCACATGAAAATATCGCTTGATCGTATGAGCGATCATGTTGCCATTGAAGATTCCGGGCGGCGCGTAGCCTGCTGTCCGAAGGACTCTGGTCAGCCCAGGATATGGTCCCGATCCCGCTGTTATTCGGATTCCAAGTCCTCCGAACGAACTCACCTGCTCATCGGAATCGAGTCGGCGACTGCGAGTGAAGATTCTTCCAATTACGTGACCGCCGCATGGGGGCTGCTGTTCTTCGAGCGAATCGACGAAGTAAAGAGAATCGCAATGCGCATCATCGATGAACTTTATGGATAATGTTGTCGTCGGAGCGACCACAATGCTCGAAACCTCAGAAGGCCCTGTCCAATGAGAGGTGTCATCCTTTTTATCAAAGATCCAGGTCTCGTTGCCGGCCGTCATACCATCGCCGTCAAGTCCGGTGCCCTGCGAGTTCGACTCACCACGATTCTCGTTTAGTACATCGCCTTCAATGATGATCGTTTGGCGATTGTCTGGTCCACTTGTAAGAGTTGGGTAAAGCAGTGAGCCAAACTGCAAATAAAGATTGCCAACGACGTGAACAGTATCGAACGTCAAGCCCGCGGCTGTGCCGTTCGAAAGCCAGAGGTTCGCATAATGATGTCCCACGAGCTGGCCCGATGTATAACTCAGGTCCACATATCCGCGCAATCCGTTTCCGTAGTATTCGAACGCGCTTCCAGAATCGCAATCAAAAAATGGAGCGAAAGTAGAATCATAAGGTGTCTTGTGAGCAGGAAGAATGACGCGTCCAGTTCTGAAGCGAGCACCCGAGGCAACATGAATGAAGGGACCCGTATTCGTGCTACGGATGCTTCCCGCGCAACTGAAAATTCCGCGGCCAGCGTCAAGCGTGCCACTCAATACAGTAACGGCTGTGTCGGCAAACATGGTTGTTGTGCCAACATATAAGGTGTCACCGATCAAACTATCGACAGCCGGATTCTGAAACAGTGAGGAGTCCGTGAAACCAAATTGGACCAAGTAGGTCGTGTCTGGCTTGTCGATCGTGATGCGCGGGAACGTGAATGCTCCTTTGAACTGCGCACCTGACGGCGGCGCGACTCGCAATCGTACAAGTTTCGAACCTGTTAGATTGCTCATCAGGATTTTGCCGGACCACGAAGTTGAATCACCAACATAGATCAAACTTCCACCGATCGTGAGTGAACCTGTTCCGTCGATCTTTGCGCCGAGCGTCTTTCGAAAGTCAGCAGTCAGATCATGCTGCACAATCAGACTTCTCGATAGCCAACGTGAGCCGCTTTGATGTCGGTTGTCAGCGAACCAGAGATTATAGTAGTTGGGTACGGTCTGCGGATCGAGGATGATCGGATTCAAAGTGTAAAAAGCGACAGTCCCGGAATCAGGTTGAAAAGATCCAGCGCCGAAAAATCTATCGGTCACATAGATCGTGTCCGCGGCGCCATGCAGCATGCCGTCGATTTTGACGCTCGTAAGCATTGGGGTAGTGATGTCGAGCGTGACATCCGTGCCGGTTGCGATCACGGCATCGTCGCCGTTCTGAGGCACATTCCCTCCGCTCCAAATAGCAGCATCATTCCACTTTCCGGAAGCGATTGTCGTGTGCGTCGCCGCTTCGAGTCTGGTGACAAAAGGGCATGTCGGCATGTAACTGAGCATGGCGAGTACGCCAAGGAGAATCCAAGCCGGCTTTAGGGACGTACTATTGTATAGAGAGTCCAATTGATGCACGTCTTCAGGGTACAGGATTCACACAGAGCTTTAGTCGGCCGCAATTGTGCGGCTAGTTGGACGAGCAACAGCTACTTACTCAGGCATAATTCCACGCTGACAGCTTGGAGGCTAAGCAAATAGCTTCAGCGCATTACGATAATAGGACACACTTCCTTGATTGTTTATGGATTTGAGTGGCACTTGTCGGTGTTGTCTCGCTTCCTTGGAGTCGCAAAAGGAGGTACCCGATTCTCATATTGACTGAGAATTCGGTGTCCGTTCTCACTAAAAATGTATTAAATTAGTCTGTCCGTAGCGTAAGGATAACTGTTCCACTTGGGCCGATTTACAGCTATCAGGACAATCGCGATATGGATTATTCTTCATCTCTCACCCTTGAGCGGCCGAATCTGTGGCTGCGCAGCCGAAATTGGGATCTTGTCTGGATCTCCTTCTCTGCGTTGTTGATGGTGGTCCCGTACGCATCATTCTTTCTTGCACAGACCCTGGGCTTTGATGCAACGAAGGCGCGCGAGGGTGTGAACATGCTCGTCGCGTTTTGCATAGGCGGTCCGCACATGTATGCGACGTACACTCGTACCACGTTTGAGCCAGAATTCCGCAAGAACCATTACTCCATTATTCCAGCCGCCATCATCATCCCGGCGCTGGTCATTTATTTCGGGACATATCACTTCATCTTTCTTCTGACATTCTTCTTCTTCTGGGCGAGCGTTCACGTATTGCACCAGATCGTCTTTATCGTTGATTGTTATATCGGGAAGCATCGTCCTTCTCAGACATTTGCTTCTCGCATGGGTGATTATGCTGTGGTGCTCACCGCGCTCTATCCTATGGCGATGTACCGATTCGTACACGGCACGTTCCACATTGGTGATCAGTATCTTTATTTCCCGCCGTTCCTGAAAGTGGATGCAGTTTGGTGGCTTGCCACAGCAGCGTTTTCGTTTGCGCTCGCTTATTTTGTGACGAAGACCTTCAGGGAGTTTCAACGCGGAGAAGGCAATCTCCCGAAGACGATTCTAATTTCGGTTACCATTGTTGCTACGTTTATCACGCCGTTCTTTGGGGAGCTCGATGTTGCCTTCCAGGGACTGAACACCTGGCACTCATTCCAGTATCTTGCTCTGACATGGTACATCAACCGGTTGCGACTCGAGCGTGGCGAGATCTCTTCGCCAACGATGCGAAAGATATCGGGACCGAAATCGTGGTGGAAATATTACGGGTTTAACGTCGCCTTCAACTCGATCATCCTGGCGCTGCTTGGTGGCTTGCTGCTTACTCGACACTGGCATCATCTTTCGAATGACCAGTGCTACTACATCGTGATCCTTTCGATCCTGTTGCAGCACTACTACCACGACCATATCCTCTTTACTCTTCCAAGCGAGATCCGCGAGACCAGGCCAGCGCTCGCGGCCTGACAACTACAATTGTCAAACCTTCTCTCCAGCACGCCTGTTTGTGCGTGCCGGACTTTTTTTAGGGCTCCCGCAAACAGGGGCTAAAGCGATCTTACTTACTCGACTCGATGGAATCCACTCGTACGACGACAATTGGCATTGGACTGATCATGGCGATTTTTTTTGCATGGTTTCTCCTGAACCAGCCCAAAAAACAGCCCGCGCCGCCCAAGCCGATTTCGGCCGATACTTCGGTTGCGAGTAAGACCCAGGCCGTCGATACAATGCAGCAGAATGCGGCAGGTGTAACGAACGTTGCTAGCGCCGACACGGCACGAAACTCTGCTGTCTTCACCGCACCCACTGCCATTCCAACTGCCGAGGCTCACATTGAGACTCCGCTATTTTCTGCCATCGTTTCTGCTCGTGGCGGCGCGATAAGCAGTTGGATGCTAAAGTTATACAAGACCTGGGACAAGAAGTCTGTGCAGCTAGTCAATCAACAGGATTTCAAGGGCGGCGACGCTAATCTTAAGTTTGTTGCGAGCGATGGTAAGGTCGTTGATACGAAGGATCTTGCGTTCAAAGTCGATTCAGTTAATCTCACACTAGGCGAGAACGATAGCACGACGCTGAAGGCCTATTACAAGCTCGACTCATCGCGCTACATCGAGAAGACGTTTCACTTCAATGGATCAAAATACTCGGTCGCAATCGAGTACAAACTCGTCGGATTGCAGAATACGATTGCCGGCTACCACTACTCGGCGATTGTCGAGAACCCGCTTCCTTACGTTGAGCAGCGCAGTACGGATGAATCCAATGCTGCGCTTGCGTTCGTAGGCATGAAGAACGGCCAGGAAGAAATCAATGCTTCGAAGATTGGTGAAGAGGTAAAGAAATCGTACAACGGCGATGTCGACTATGTCGCAGCGCGGACGCAATATTTTGTCGAAGCGCTGATTACGGCGACATCGAAAGCCACTGCGGCTGAAGTAACTGGAATTGCCAAAGCTGCGCCGGACGGCGGGATGATCAAAGAGTATGCGGTTGGTGTCACCCTTCCCATGCTGCATCAGCCTGAAGAATATGTTCGCTTCGATTATTATCTCGGCCCGTTGGAATACGATCGCGTTAAGGCGATGGGGGTCGGACTTGAGAACACGATGAATTTTGGCTGGAGCTTTTTGGTCCGTCCAATCAGCATTCACATCATGCTGCCGCTGCTGAATTTCATTCACAGCTTTGTCTCGAATTGGGGACTCGTGATCATCTTCTTCTCGATCATGATCAAACTCATCACGATTCCGCTCTCAACCGGGCAGATGAAGTCGATGCGTAAGATGCAGGTGCTGCAACCGAAGGTTGCGGAGGTTCGGGAGAAGTACAAAGAGGATCCGAAGAAGATGAACGAAGAGCTCCTGGCGCTCTATCGAACGTATGGTGTGAATCCCGCCGGAGGCTGCTTACCAATGGTATTGCAAATGCCTATATTATTTGCGCTCTATGCCGTATTGCGCAATGTTATCGAGCTTCGACAGGCGCCGTTCGCACTTTGGATCCATGATCTCTCTGTTCCGGATGGCCTAATCCAATTCGGGACGAAGATCCCGCTATTGGGAAATCAACTGAGCGGTCTTACGATACTGCTCGGTGCTACGATGCTGATACAGCAGACGTTCACGGTCACTGACCCACGACAGAAGATGATGGCCTATATGATGCCGGTAATCTTCACCTTCATGTTCAATAACCTTCCGTCTGGCGTTGCGCTCTATTATCTAATGTTCAATCTCTTCGGACTTGCGCAGCAATTCTACATCACCAAGATCGCCAAGCCGATCACACTTGAATCGATCAAAGTTGATCCGAAAAAGAAAAAGAGTGGTGGTATCATGGCAAAATTGCAGGAGATGGAGAAGACCGCAAGTGCAACGCGGCGCCAACAGTACCTGGGGAAGAAGTAGGCGACAGATGCGATGTCCGACTTCCAGCTAAACGATACAATCGTTGCCCTCGCTACTGCTGCGGGTAAGAGTGGTATCTGCGTTGTGCGTCTTAGTGGAGCCGAGGCAATAACCTTCGCATCAAGGCTTCTACAAAAACCTGAAAAGCTTTTTACTGCCTTACCGAACTCGTCGTTCCATTCAGAACTCTTTTCAGCGGATCGCGAATTGATCGACGATGGAGTTCTCACTGTTTATCGCGCACTCCATTCCTTTACGGGCGAAGACGTTGTTGAGATAGCTGGGCATGGGTCACTGGCTATTGCTGAAGTATTGGTCTCTGAGCTAACGGCGATTGGTGCTCGACTCGCTGAACCAGGGGAATTCTCTCGCCGAGCTTTTTACAATGGAAAACTTCAGCTTCAGGATCTTGAGATCATCAATTCTCGTGTTGATGCTAGCGACAGAAATTCATTGCGAGGCAGTGCACGCGGGATCAAAGATAAGTTCGAAAGGCTCGAAGAGCTCTACAGATCACTCATTGCGCTCCTTGCTGAAGTAAACGCCGATATTGACTTTGGAGAGTCTGATTCGATTCAGATCTCAGGATTGAATGAGAAGATCAAGCAGGCTAGAGCTTCTGTCACGTCTCTACTCGAAGTCTCTAGGACAAAGGCTGCAAATGCACGGGCCTACACTGTTGCTCTGACTGGTCCTCCGAACGTAGGTAAGAGCAGTCTTTTCAATGCGTTGATAGCGTACAGACGCAGCATCGTTAGTGAAACTCCTGGAACAACTCGTGACTATCTTGAAGCATACATTGATCTGCAGGGTCATCGTATCAAACTCGTCGACACTGCAGGCGAACGAGTCGCTGGAGGAGAGATCGAGCGAGAAGGTATCGCGCTCGGTCGCACTGCCGCTCTTGAGGCTGATCTTGTCTTTCTACTAACGGATCCGACGGATCGGCATCCGGAGATACCTAATGGAGTAATTCTTGTCCATAATAAGAGCGATCTCGATAGTTTTCAGGGTGCAATATCTATTTCGGCTCTTACTGGGGAAGGCCTAGGTGCATTACGGGAGCAAATCTTAAGGGGAGCGAAGGGTCTGGATGTTGAGCTCAGCAAACCTGTGCTATCCCTGAGCGAACGTAGCACGCTCGAGTTGATAGAGTCTAAGCTTGCGGCGCTTATTAATGCAACTCCAACGGATCCTGGTCTTCTTGCTGACGACCTTAGAGCGACGCTTGAAGCCGTCGCCCCGCTGCTGGGATTGAACATCTCGGAAGATGCGTTGAACCACATCTTCGCAAGTATGTGCATCGGTAAATAGCCTTGCACCCTTAAACGATCCAAAACCAGGACTCTTCGGAGTTTCCACGTGGAACATCTATTCGCTGACGTTATCGTAATTGGAGGCGGACACGCCGGAATTGAGGCTGCGGCAGCAGCCCACCGGATGGGTTTGCGCGTTTGGCTGATTTCAACGTCTGCGGCCCAGGTCGGCACACTTTCCTGTAATCCGGCAGTTGGCGGGACTGCAAAAGGGCAGTTGGTCAAAGAAATTGACGCTTTGGGTGGCTTGATGGGTGAGATCACCGATGAGTGTTCGCTGCAATTCAAGATGCTCAATAAGTCCAAAGGTCCCGCGGTTTGGTCTCCGCGCGCACAAGTGAGCAGGAGCCGCTACCCAGTTGTCGCCCAAAGGAAGCTTCGAGAGCTTGATTCAGAGATCATCTACGAAGGTAATGTCGAGAAGCTCTGGATAGAAAATGGAGCGATCGCCGGGGTCGTGTTGGCAGGTGGAGAGAAATTACGATCGAGGGCCGTGATTGTCTGCGCCGGTACTTTCCTCAATGCGGTGATGCATACCGGGCTTCAGCAGACCTCTGGTGGCAGATATGGCGAGCGTCCTACTCAGCTTAAAACGGAGCCACCTGGCGCGCTAGAATTGTCGACACATCGCTTGAAGACTGGTACTCCGCCACGAGTTTCCCTTCGTTCGATCAACCTGGCTGGACTCGATAGACAAGAAGGCGATCTTGAGGTGATCCCGTTTAGCATCAGGAGTGCTTCGATCCCGGTGAACACAATAGCGTGTTATCTCACTCGCACGACACTGGAAACTCACGCTGAACTAGCCAAAGGTTTTGCTGATTCCCCAATGTTTGCTGGCAGAATCAAAGGGATTGGTCCGAGATATTGCCCTTCGATCGAAGACAAGGTTACTCGTTTCCCTGACAAGAATGAACATCACATCTTTCTCGAACCAGAGGAAGAGGATGGGGATGTCGTCTATGTAAACGGATTTTCGTCCAGCTTACCGGCGGATGTGCAACTAAGTGCGCTTCGGACTATGCCCGGGCTTGAGCATGTTGAGATGATTCGCCCAGGTTATGCTGTGGAATACGATTACTATCCTGCTTACCAGCTCAACCATACGCTCGAAAGCAAGCAGATTTCAGGACTTTACTTTGCCGGACAGGTTAACGGGACTTCGGGCTACGAGGAAGCGGCCGCTCAGGGCTTGATCGCAGGAATAAATGCTGCGGCGAAGATCACCTCCAAGCCAGCTCTGGTACTAAAGCGGAGTGAGGCCTATATTGGAGTTCTCATTGACGATTTGATTCGCAAAGTCCCAGAGGAGCCTTACCGGATCTTTACCTCGAGCGCCGAGCATCGGTTAATCTTGCGCCAGGATACAGCAGATATTCGCTTGACACCCATTGCTGCGAACTATGGACTGGTCTCAGAGCGTCAGGTCTTGATGGCTAGAAGGAAGGCCGAATTGGTAGCTCAAGCGCTGGATTGGCTCAAAACGGAGAAAATCGTGACGTCGGAGGCTCCAATCATCCGGCAGTCGATCTATGATTTGACGAAATCGAAGTTTAGTCCGCTCGCAGCGCTACTACAGGATATTCAGGCACCAATCGCCGAAGCGCTGAAGGCAAGATCTGACATCCTAAAGTTAGTTGAGACCGAGATCCTTTATGAGGGCTATATCAAACAGCACCAGACAAAGATCGAACGAATGGAGCTAAATCGCGAGGAAGCAATTCCGACAGACTTTGACTATAACTCAATAAGCGGTTTGAGTGCTGAATCACGGATAGTACTCACCCGAGTCAGACCAGCGACAGTTTCTGCTGCATCCACCATTTCGGCAGTTACTCCTGCGGACCTCGCAATTCTGTTTTCCTATCTGACACGTGTTCCACGTGGAACATCAAAGTCTGACAAGTTTTCCGATGTATTGCTTAACTAATTAAGGCTAATGTCTATATTTGCAGAAGTTAGTAAGCTTGCAACGGAACAACGCAACCTAGCAACAACGAATTTGGATGAACTCAGCACGCTCGATGTCCTTCAACTCATCAACGATGAAGACGAGAAAGTGGCAATTGCGGTGCGAAAAGAACTTCCAACAATTGCGGAAGTTGTCGATGAGCTTGTCAAGCGACTCAGCGCTGGCGGGCGGCTAATCTATGTTGGTGCCGGTACAAGCGGCAGAATGGGTGTCGTAGACGCAGCAGAGTGTCCGCCGACGTTCGGTACGCCTCCAGAGATGGTGCAAGCGATCATCGCCGGCGGCGATCGCGCCGTTTTTCAAGCGCAGGAAGGAGCGGAAGATCGTCCCGAAGATGGAGCGGCCGCGATAGACGCAAAAAAACTCTCGTCGAAAGATATGATCATCGGTATCGCCGCAAGCAAACGCACTCCATTCGTTCTTGGCGCGCTTGAACGTGCGCACGCGTTGCAGGCTTACACAGTGCTGCTTACAACGAACCCGAGAAGCGAAGTCACATTTCCATTTTTGAATAACGCGATCTGCCCTGTGGTCGGACCCGAAGTACTCATGGGATCAACGCGGATGAAGTCAGCGCTTGCACAGAAGATGGTACTCTCGATGATCACGACGACAGCCATGGTCAAGCTGGGAAAGGTCTTCGAGAACATGATGGTCGACCTTCAGCAAACAAATTTGAAGCTCGTCGAACGATCAAAACGCATTATTATGCTCGCAACGAATTGTGATTACGATCGAGCAACCGAGTTATTGAAGGAGAGTGGGAATCACGTCAAGAGTGCAATCGTAATGCAATTGCGCGGTCTTAGCAAAGAGGGCGCGAGCAAATTGCTTGCAAATGCAGAAGGGCATGTCAAACGAGCCCTCCGCTTATGACATGCAAAAACTTCTCGTGCATCTCTTCGGTTGAAGGACGATTGAATCTCCTTGTCCGAGCCTAGCATGCCTCACGCATTCCCAAAACTGTTCGAGCCATTCACGATCAACAGCATGACGCTGCCGAACCGCCTCGTCCTGCCGGCAATGGTGACGCGGCTTTCAGGCGAAGATGGATTTGTGAATCAGGACATTACCGATCGCTATGTTCGATTTGCGAAGGGTGAAGTTGGTCTTATCGTTGTCGAAGCAATGGCGGTGCATTCGGCGAAGTCGGGTCCGCTCCTGCGTATTTGTGATGAGTCGTTCAAACCAGGACTCACGGATCTCGCCAGAAAGATTCACGACACAAGTCCTTCGAAGGTCATACCGCAGATCATTCACTTTTTGAAGATCGCACGATCAGGCTGGCGTCAAAAGATCGAGGATCTTTCGCCGGCAGACATCAAGCTGATCGTTGAACAATACGGCCAGGCAGCGCTTCGCGCGCGCGAATGTGGTTATGATGGCATCGAACTCCACATGGCGCACGCGTACACGCTCTCCAGTTTTCTCTCGAAGAAGAACAAGCGCCCTGATGACTTTGGCGGAAAGTCTTTGCAGCATCGACTTCGCGTACCACTGATGGCAGTGAGTGAAGTTCGCAAAATGGTAGGCGATGAATTCCCGATTGGAGTGCGATTCCTCGGCGAAGAGTGTATCAAAGGAGGATACACGACTGCGGAATCAGCAATCATCGCGCTTCGCATGGCGCAAGCTGGAGTTGATTACATTTCGCTTTCGGCCGGCGGCAAATTTGAAGATGCGATACACAAAGAGGGAGAAGTACTTTATCCCTACACGGGCTACTCCGGCGACCGCTGCATGCCACCGATGGAGTATCCCGACGGCTACAATCTTCACATGGCCGAAGCAGCTCGTGCACAACTTCGTAAACATGGACTAAACACGCCCGTCATCGCAACAGGAAAGATATCCACTCCAGAACTTGCAGAGGAAATCTTGCAGAATGATCGTGCAGACCTCATAGGAATGGCTCGCGCGCTTCTGGCTGATCCCGATCTTCCGAAGAAAGCAAGAGTTGGCGATGAAGAGAAGATCGTTAAATGTATTTACTGGAATATCTGCAAAGCGCTCGACGAAACATTCCATCAGGTGGTATGTGGCCTGTGGCCAAAGGCCGATCTGCATGCGCCCTATTCAGAGGACACCGTGCCGCCGATCTGGCAGTCCGCCGACCCGCTCAAAGTCCTTGTCCGAACCGGCAGTGTGCGTTTGAACTGGCAGAAAGCGGCGGACAACGAAGCTGTGATGGGTTATGAGATCTGGCGCTCCGAAGATGGTGGCGCACAATTCAGGCATATCTATTCGGTCACAGTTTCGATGTACACCGACAACCTTGCCGTAGCGGGCAATCACTACCAATACTACCTCCGCGCCTACGACATCGCCGGTAACAAAAGTGCTCCTTCCAACATTATATCTGTAGATTTACCAGTTGATGTTGTGATTCCCGAGTTGACCGTGGTACCCTGAGCGTTACCATCATCCCGGGAAGCATTTTCAGCCCACAGATGACTAGTTTCAGAGAGGGGTTTGCCCGGAGCATGTTAATTATTGCTTCACCTACTCGATGGCGATCTGCTGCAAGAGCGCATTGCCTCGCCTTTGTGCTTTTTTGCATTTTACTCTCTGCACTACCAGCTCGCGCCACGTGGAAATTGCTCGATCCCCGAAAGGTATCGAGCATGGATTTTCTTCCGACCGGAAGTGGTCTCATTGCAATCGGTTTGCCGGCACCGCACCTTGAGATCTGGAATGGATACTCAGGCGCGGGAGTCTTCGCACCGCCCAATGTCATTACTTCAATTGTTGTCGTCGATGAAGCGCATGCCTGGTGTACCGTCAAGGGTGATGGACTGTACTACTCGTTCGATGCCTGGCGTGGTTGGCAAAATATTCTGACTGGCCCTTCGCTAAGACTCCTCTACGCATCGAAATCCCTGATCGAAGTGAATAACGGTATTGCCCTGCAGTATTCGATCAATGGCGTAATATTTCATTCCGCCTCTGGCATCCTGCCCGGTGATTCGATTACATCGATCGATCGAATCAGTTCGAAAGTTCTGGTAGCGGCTGGCGGATTTCATCTTTATCAGTCCACCGACGGAGGCGCGAGCTGGAGCCCCTCGCGCACGGATCCACGAGGAGCATCCCAATCAGTCTACGTTGACCCTTCAACCGGCTATGCGTTTGCCGGTGGCGGTGATACTGCTCGCGTAAGCAAAGATTCAGGAGCAACATGGCTGCCGCTGCAGGAGGGGCTGTTTGCAAACCTTGCTGGTCAAATCGTCGGTACGCACGACTGCTCAGGCGTTTGGTATCTCACTCCAAATTACCTCCGCAACTCAATGCTAAGGACCGAATCGCATGGTGATTATTTGCAGGACGTAGGTCCCGCAAGTGCCGCATCGATCAAAATGATAAAGACCGTTGTCACCGATCGAGGCTCGAACGTCTACTGGCTTGATGAAAGCGGTCTTCTCTGGCTTGATTCGACCGGGATTGATGGTTCGCTCACGCAACCAACTGCATCTTCAATTGTAATTCAACCGCCCGATAAAGTACAAAGCGATCTCTGTTCTGCGACAGCAACCAATTTCGTCGTCGCATTCAGCTCCACAAATTGCGATACGCTTATCATCGATTCGATCGCACTTCTGAGAGCTTCGGGGATCGTTCGCGTCTCCAATGCTCAAGCTGAATTCTCCAATGCCTTAACAGATTCAGTTCGGTTGTCTTATACTTCCACAAAGCTAGGAGTCGACAGCGTGAAGATGCGAGTGTGGGTGCATTCGAAGCTAGACTCTCGAATTGGCTTCAAAAATTTTGCCTTTCCTGCAGTTGTGGTCGCGGCGCCTGCGAAGATGGCCCTCGCCGCATCGACCATCTTGTTTGGGGCAACAAGGGTTGATTCGAGCAGAGCGTCGAGCTTCTTCTTGTACAATCGAGGTTGCGAAGCATTGAGGGTCGATAGCATTGTCTCGAGTGATCCACAAACCTTTCCGCCCGATAAGTTAATCTTTCCACTGGCCGTCAAAGGGGCCGATAGCATCGGTGTGACAGTCAGCTTCCACCCACATAGCTCAGGTGAATTCATCGAGGCGTTGGAAATTGGTACAAGCTCGGGACATGGGTTTGTTGAACTCAGAGGCACTGGGGCAACTCAGGCACGAGTCGTCAACGATCGAACGGCTTCAATTGCAATCTACCCGAATCCCACGCGAGTTTTCTTGAAAATCCAAACATCGAAAACGCTCACTCATGTAGACGTGCTCGACCTTCTAGGAAGAAATGTTTTGGACTGCCAACCAACACCCATCGATCACGTGATCAATGTTTCGTCGCTTCCGGCAGGTGCATATTTTCTGAGTGTTGCTGGTGTGCCACCAATTCCATTTGTCGTATCACGATGAAGCGCACATTGCTGCTCCTCGCTTGCGCACTCTCGTTCGGAGTAACGGACAGTGCAATAGCTCAGCATTGGCGTAAAGTTGTGCAGCTCACGACGAATGGTGCAAGCGCATATTTCTTCAATGCGAACGAGGGTCTCGTTGGCACTGGTAACTACCAGACGGGTAGCTCGATAGCAATCTACTATACGAGCGATGGCGGACAGACATGGACGCAATCGAGCCTTCCCAATATGAGTCTCTTTGGCCAGGTCACCGATCTGTTCTTTACTGATCGTCTGAATGGCTGGGCAACAATCAAAGAAACGAGTGAGCATGGATGGAGCGGTTTGTACCGCTCGGTCGACGGGGGTCTCAACTGGAAACTCCAATTCCAAATAGATTTTCCAGTTGCAGTCCGCGAGACTTCCAAAGGACTCTTTGTGAGCGACAGGCTTTTTGGTCTTCGACTTTCAATCGATGGCGGCCGATCGTTTAGTTTGGTGGCAGGATGCAGCGGGTCTCTTGGCCTCGATTTCCTCACGAATCAGAATGGTTACCTGAGCGCCGAAGCAGTATTAAATGCTCCTCATCTTCGTACTGCTGATGGCGGACAATCATGGCAGCCTACCAATGAGCACTACGAGGCATGGGGCGTGTTCGCTGACCGGATATCAGGTGCGTTCTACTTCGCGAGCGAGAAAGATAACGGCGGTGCTCCAACGCAATCATCGATCCTGCGTTCGGCTGATCTCGGTTTGACATTCTTGCAAGTCTGGAGTGGATCTTCCGAGCAGATCAACGGTGGTATATCAGGATCACGAGGTTGTACGTCAATCGTGTACGCACAGGGTGGGCAGAGCACATTCGCAAATGGCCTCTTGCGCTCGATAAACAATGGGCAAATCTGGATATCGGTGGGCGGCCCGAATAATTTCGATGATAAACGCTTCGCAGTTACGGGCCGCGGCGCTGTTGTATATGCCTGCGATCGTGGTGGAGGAATCTGGAAAACAAGTGATGGCGGCGATGGGACGCTCTCGCCCTCGATTTTGAAGTTGGTGACTCTCCAACCTATGAACGGTTCGATCGTAAGCGCCTCTGCTTGCGATAGCGCCATCGCGAAGTTCCTTTTTGCGCTCAATGCCTGCGATTCCGCCAAAGTCGTTCGTGTCGTCGCATTGGATGATTTGTTGTCAGAGACTTCGACGGATATCACGCACGCGCATGCATTTGATCAAATCCGAAGAGACACACTCAGGATCATCTATCGGCCTCAAGATCAAACGTCAAAGACGCTGCACTATCGTGTCACAATCTCGCAGCCCGATGGGTATCTGGAGGATACTATCATCTCCCAAACATTCCAGGGCTTGCCAGCACGTAGTCAGTTGATGATCACGACGAATGGACTACCCGACAGCATCGACTTCGGCCGTGAAAATATCTGTACAGGAGATTCACTCTCCGAGATCACTCTATCAAACATCGGTTGCGCGCCGACGAAGATAAATTCAATTACATTCAACGGTGCAGAGTTTACGCTTCGATCAAAGTTTGCACCTGTTACTCTCGACCCGGG
>JABDDM010000026.1 GCA_013287605.1 Ignavibacteria bacterium
TCGCGATGATCGTCCCGCCATTTCCACCGTTGCTCGTATTTACCGACCAAATAATCGGGATGCCACTCGTGTTCGAAGTGATCGTATACGTTTGCGTGCTGCCAGGACAGACTGGAGATGGTCCTGTGATCGCTGAGAGGATTGGCAGCGGGTACACAGTTGTCGTGACCGAAGCCGTAGCGTTGCAATGTCCCGGACCTGCAGTCGCCGTGATCGTAAAGATCGTAGTCGTGGTAACATTCGGCATCGTTATCGTCAGCGATGAACCTGTGCTACTCAGCGAAGGAATAGGAGTACCATTTGAATCGACAGCCCATGTCGCGACGGATCCGTCCATCGTGTAATATCCCGCCACACACGTTGCACAAGATTGCGTCGACCCACCAATCGCAAAGATTGGACGTACCTTGACAAGAAGCGACGTCGAGCCGCTGCAACCCGTAAGCGGATTATTATACGAACAGTGAATCGTATAATTTCCTGGAGTCGTCCATGCAACATTGATGAATTCGTTGTTACTGTCGGCGGTGATAATATTTCCGCCGCTTGGTGTGATCGACCAATGCATGAACGCACCCGACAACGTCGGGATACTGTAGAATGTATTTGAACCGACGCAAACGAGGGTCGATCCGACGATTGGAATGCCATTGTAGAGGACCGGGACGATTAACGTATCAACGTTGGAGCAAGCGCCTGTACAAGCAGCAGGCACTGACAATGCGACGAGTGGCTGTGGTGAGCCAGCCGATGGATTCCAGACAATATCGATACACTTGGCAGAGGTCGGGTTCGGCGTGATGATCGTACCGCCAACTGCGCTCCAATTGTATGTTGTGCAGGTTACACCCGCGCAGTAATGGCCAGAATCACCAGCGCAGAGCATCTTCTTACAGCCCATGTCGAGAATGGTCAGTGACTGACCGTTCACGACGAAGATCGTATCATAGAACACACTCGTGCATACACACTTCGGTACAGTGGGTTGCCTTGGTGGCGAGGTGTCAAGACTCGAAGAGACTGTGAGCGTGACGACGTGAGGTCCGAGTGTGGTGTAGATGTGGTGTGGATTATTAACGTTCACAACTGAACCAGATCCATCACCGAAATTCCATGTAACTGTCGCACCCCCAATAGAAGTATTGGTGAACGCTACATCTGTGTTGAGGCAAACCGTATCTGAGGATGAATGCGTGAAACTCGCTTTGGGCCCAGGACGAAGGTTTACCGTCTTCGTGATCCTCTTCGAGCATGACGAATCGGCATTCGTGACAAAGACGGAGATCGTACCCGTCGGGCCACTCCCCCATGTCACGGTGACCTGATTGGCCACGGTCGAGACGATCACTCCACCTGATACGCTCCAATAATAGAAGAAACCGGCCGCTCCAGGTGTTGCGAAGAATGTATACGTCCCATTCTGACAAAGACTGCCCATTCCACCGCCCGGCCCGCCGCTGCCATTCGTGGCGTGGTCTTTGGAGCCGCATGGATCGAGGGTCATCTGAATATCGAAATCAGGGCAGCATGTTGCTTGAGCATAAGTCTCAGATGCTAAGCAAATGCTGAAGGCGATGGCGACAAGCGCGAAAATCGTTTTCATAGTCGTAGTGCTTAGCAGTGATTAGAATGAATAACAAATGACGCGCTCGCATTCATAGCACTCACCCGTGGGGTCGGACTTGAAATAGAACTTGTACCGTATGCAGACTGCACCATGGAGCTTGCAGCAATCGAGAAGTTGGGGCAAGACAATATCGAATGTCGCATTCCCCGAGTTATGCGTTCCGTCCAGATTCCATTGTGCTTCACTCGGAGTTATAGTCGGCTTGCCCGCACCATCAAAACTCGCTGACGATAGCACACCCCATTGCTTTGGATCTTTATCACAAGGCATACACTTGGGATCATCCGGTTTCCATCCGACGTAGATAATATCTGCCGTCAAGCCCGTGAGCTTATCGGGTCCAACGTTGAGCGGCTGTTGAATCTCAAGATGACCGGTCTTGGGATTGATGTGCGCTTTCCCCTTACTGGTATCGATCTTGATGCTATCGCATTTGTTGCAGATGCATGTTGGAAGTGTATCGTTTTCCGTCTCTGCCGAAGCCAGGATGTTTCCGCCAACGCGTTTAGTTTTGATCTGAATGATCCCGGTAAGCTTGGTGCCGAGATTTTTTATGGTGCCGCTGATCGTGATGCAGTTGGGTGCAGCGAGCGTTATCATCGAAGATGGAATCATTACCGTCAGAATAATATTAGGATCCGGGAGACCCGTGATATCATCCAGTGCCGTAAGATCCGAAGGGGTGAAGGTAATAGGCAGAACGCCTGTATTACAGAGTGTGACTGAGAAGTGATACTTTCCGAGGGTGTCCGTACAAAGGATGCTATCGACCGAATACTGTATCTGATAGTTATTGCTCATGACCGAGAAGGTCTGCCCACTGGTGCTTCCCATTTCTGCTCCAGTACTGCTTAACGCAGTCGCCTTCCAGAAGTATGTGCCCTCTTCAAACGGGAGATCAGATGGCCACTTCGTTTCTTTTCCTTTGATCTTCAGGCTGATATGCTTCTTCGATTCGTTCTGCAAAACTTCAAGCAAGTAGTAGCTAACGCCCGAAGGTTCTTTTGTCCACGTCCAGGAAAAATTCGGCTTCTTATCTTTTGTCGTGAAGCGGGCCTTGTCTTTTGGGCTGACCGCGGAAAGCCCATTCTTCTCACCGCCTGCGTTCAACCCAGTTGCACCCTGCGTGAATGGCTGATTGCCAGTAAGCACCGGCGGCTGATTCCCAGTGGAACCGCCGGGATTAGTACCGTTGCCATTTCCAGCGTTTCCGCTTCCAGCATTGTTGCCCCCAGGGTTTCCATTGTCAAGGTTATTGCCCTGACTGTTTTGACCATTCGGGTTGCGGTTCAGGCTATCACGAGTGAGATCACTCGGGTTCTCTCCTTGTGTGCAGCACGCGTAGAACCAGATCGGTCCGCCGAGCCCGTTCGGCTCGCCAAGTGGATTGCCTTGATCGTCTGTGGCACGGACGGCCCAGACATATTGCACCCCTTGCTGCGGAAGTTCGACGTCAGGCGGCCACAGAAGCTGCGTGACGCGCAGTCCTTCCTGATCGAGGATCGGATGATTGACTTTGTAAGCAGTGATCGGCGTTTGGCCTTGTAAGACTTCAAAGACGAGAATCTGATAATTCGGCGGACTCGGTGGCATAGGAGATACGGCAGTCCAGCGAAACATCGGTCGATTGGTTTGGCCAAGCATGCTCTTGTGTGGCGGCTCAATGAGCTGAGGAGCCTGATAACTGGTAAGTGTAAAGTTCTTACAAGTTGGTACAGTGATCTGTCGGAGTGTTGCCGGATCAAGAAGTGCTACGCAGAATTCGTACATACCTGCAGGAAGCTGCCCTGTCTTCGTTGCCGTGCGGTCAACGTTGCCAACGAAACTCACTGCCTCGAACGGCACAAGATCTTCACCGAACCACTGGCTCGAGCCAACGGGAATCGTAATGGTCCGCATGCTTGCCGGCTTCGTACTCGCCTGCAGGACTCCGTTTTTGCTGATCTTGCAATCAAATTTTGCATCGACAGACTTTGTGCCGGAGTTGATGATCGTCACGATCGCCACTTCTTTCCGCTGCGACCATGTCGACAGATACGGGTCAGGATGCGAACTCACATTCAATGTCAACTTCAACTGCGCATCTGCCGCTGAGACACCCAGCAGCATCAGAATGAGGATTGCAAACGATCGAAGCATGATGGACTTCATGACGTTGGTAGAATAATGAGCAGTCTAAAAGCGTGTTGTGAGTGCGAGCCGCACGAGCGTCTCTTTGAATGACTTCCCTTTGCTTGAAAGCGGGTTGCCATATTGATACTGATTGTTTCCTGCGCTGGCCGTGAACTCAAGAAACTTCGTGGGTCGAAGCCGCACATCGAACTTCACAAACAGTTGATCGTCGGTCGGCGAAATGCCCGTCGTGCTGCCGGACGCCGTGACGGATAGGCTCGGTGTGATCGCACCCTGCAGAAAGCTGTAGGATGTTCTGCCACCGGCACTTCGAATGATGACTGTTCCGAGCGGTTGCGGAAGTGCGTTTTCGAGATAGCTGCCGATGATGGTCACGGTAAGCGGGATGTCATTCAGCGCAATGGAATAGGAGCCCAGGACCGAGCGTGTATTGTTCGAGGCCTGCACTCCACTGATCGTGTTGAAGTCTTTGTAGTCGTCGATCCCAATACTGGCAGTGATGATGTGCGTGAGCGTCGCGCCACGAAGCGTCAGCGTCGGATCGAAGCTCAACGACTGGCTAACGGTTTGAACCTTCAGCGTGTCCAGCGTAAGATCGTTTCGGACTCCAAAATTTGAATATCGGGCTGAAAGGTTGAAGGCATCGCTGATCGCGGCGCTCAGGTTGACCGAAGCGATCAATTGCGTCGTCGTGGCTGCTTTTGTCCCCGAGAGATTATTTATTCTCTCGCCGACTGAGCCATCAAGCGTGAATGCGTCCTCGAACAGATGAATGTTGGGTGCGATCGAGAACTCCAGGCGGTCGGGCTGTACGAACGAATAGCCAACGGGCACAAAGCCTGCCCCCATGTAGAGGCTCGATAGCTTGACGCCCCACGCCGTCTGTTGCAACTGGAGTGCGGCAGTGCCGGCAAAATCGGCACGCGTCGATGTGCGAGTCGTTTGAGCAAATGCCAGTGGATTGCCAGAGAAAACTTTTTCGGGGGAAGATTGATCGCGTGTAAAACTCGAGAGCGCGGCTTCGCCGATGAAGCTGAACGCATCACTGAATTGAAGTTTGAAATCGGTCGATGCGACGAAGCCTTCTTCAGCGCGCAGGCGAACCGTGTCGGCCGGAATGAGCACAGAGCGAGAAGTATCACCCTCGGCAATGTGTGCGGGGATAATGCTAGCGATCGTATTGTGAAGGGAGCTAGCGTCATCCTTTGCACGTACAAGATTCACACCGACCTGAGAGCCTTTAGGATTGCCAAAGGCAATGCGGGCCATGTACATGTCGCGACGATAGGCACCTTGAATATTCTTCGCCGTATCCGGCTCGATCGCGCGCTGCGATGTACCATAGGAAGCTGCGAGTTGCACGATGCCTGGTTTCAAGTCAAAACCGCCGCCAAAGATCTGCTGGTCACCCACCGAAAGAGCCGAATAGGTTGGCGAGTGACTTCCTACAAACAACTCGGCCCATCCAAGTTTTGGCGTGATGCTGGAGAAACCAAATGCATTCGCAGGATTTTCAAAATACTGCGCAAGCGTCGGATGCGGCGTCGAAGGTGTAGTCGTGTTTGTCTCTGGCGTCGAGAGATTGATGTTAAATGGTATCGCGAAATTCTCGCTGAAGTTTATCGTTGGCGAGAAGAGGATTCTGTACAATGAGGGCGGGCGCCTTCCAGGTTGGGCGGTGTCGGGATCGGCTTTATAATTGTAAAAGTCAGAGGTGATCGTGATCGAACCTCCTACGGAAACTCCCGGCGTCGGTAGCGATGTTATTTCCTGTGCATCAACAGAGTGTGAGCAAATTATTATGCAGCTTGCAGTGAGCAAGTAGACACAGACACACTTCATAGGGCCAGAACATCGAAGTTACGTGCTGGCGGATCCTGCCTGCACGCAGGTCATTCGGCCCTCCCAAGAAACCAGTCCCCTACTTTAGTAGAAGACGGAGAGCAGAGTTGAAGGGCGAATATACCTAATTTCTCACAAAAAGCTAGAATTCGGCACAAATCGATGACTGGCTACTTTCAAAGAGGCAATGATCGCAGTCAGCTAGTAATGAAAAATGCAAAGGGTGCAGTGGGTGGAGAGCCTTGAGGACAGTGGAGCAGCTAGGAAATCTCTGGTTGGACGCGACAGTCTCCTGGGAGAAAAGCTCGTTGGAGGCGTTACTGTGTCACGCCGAGGATTTCGGAGAGCTTGGTCATTTCAAGCAGGCTAAGCAGTTGCGCTGGAGGATTGATGAGACTGAGTTGAGCGCCGGCATCCCTGGCAGCTTGACGTGCCGCGAGCAGCATTCCAAGGCCGGAGCTATTGACAAAACCAACTCCGGCTGCATAAACGTGGACCGTGGTCAGCCCAGCAGATGGTACACCGATCGCCTCGCGAAGAGACTTCGAGAACAACATAGCATCCTCGCCACCGATTAGGTCGCCATCAAGTACGACATTCAGTGCCGAGGATTGTTTCTCAAACGATGCTTTCATCTTCTTGCTAAAAATCAGGTCTTAATTCTGAATCAGGCCGTGGCTGCTACCTTTTTTGACTTTGAAGCACGCGTGCCCCCATTCGAACTATCGGCGATTGAACGTGAATCCGATGTCTTTGCGTCTTTCTTGCCTCGCTCGAGCCAGTCATAGGCAATTGCAGATGCGACGAAGATCGATGAATATGTACCGGTGATAACACCAACAAGCATGGTGAATGCAAATCCGCGAAGCACTTCACCGCCGCCAATAAAGAGCACGATGAGAGTGAGAAACACGGTGCCGGATGTGATGATCGTGCGAGGTAGTGTTTCGTTAATGGCGCGGTTCATGATCTCTTTGAGTCCGCGACCCTTGTACTTTTTCTGATCTTCTCGAATTCGGTCAAAGATGATAACCGTATCATTTACCGAGAATCCAACGATCGTAAGAAATGCCGCGAGCATCGTTGAATTCATTTCAAGATTCAACCACGGCACAAGACCATTGAAAATTACCGCAAACGCGAAGGCTACAAGCACATCGTGGATGATAGCGATAACGGCTCCCAGTCCATAAACGAATCTAAATCGAAACGCCAGGTAGATCAGGATTACAAGGCATGTAAAGAACACCGCAAGCAAGGCCTTCTTTTGCAGCTCCGCCCCGATCTTAGGCCCAATATGCTGCTCCTGTAACAGCACGGGATGATCGTCCGTGAAACCCTTATAGATCGCGGCAAGCACGCCCTTCGTTGTTTCAGCGGCCTTTTCGCCAACAGCTCCATCTCGAACACGGATCAGAATGCCCGTCTCGTCTTTGCCATAGTACTTGACCTCCGCGCCTCTGAAGCCAGCCTGATCCAGTGCTGAACGTACCTGCTCGATTGCTACGTTCTTATGGAATTGAAGCTGAACCTCTGTACCACCCGCAAAGTCGATACCAAACTCGACACCTTTGATCAGCGCAAAGATGATACCGGCTAATGTGATAACGATCGAGACGATATAATACGTCCGGCGCTTGCCGATGAAGTCAATGTTCGTCTTACGAAAAAAATGCATGGTCTCTTGCTATCGTAAATGCTTATCCTGGGCCTACCAACTGACTGTTTCTCGTTCGCTAACGATTACCCGAAATTGATCAGGGAAGGTTTGCGCTCTAATAGGATCTCGAAGATGACGCGTGTGATCACGATCGCCGTAAAGAGCGATGCTGCAATACCCACCATCAACGTCACGGCGAATCCCTGAACGGTACCGGTACCGAACGAGTAAAGAATCACGCCTGAGAAGAATGCGGTCAAGTGACCGTCGAAGATCGGTGCAAATGCTCGTCGGTATCCGTCCTCAATCGCAAGCTTGAGCGACTTCCCTGCGCCTAACTCTTCACGTATTCGTTCGTAAATGAGTACGTTAGCATCGACGGCGATACCCACGGTTAATACAAGTCCGGCCATACCGGGCAGTGTGAGCGTCGCACCAAAGGTCGCAAGCACCGCGAGCGTTATGAGCAAGTTTATGAGCACCGCGAGATCGGCAACCGCACCACCGGTGACGTAATACATCGCCATGAAGATCATCACTGCGAGGAAGCTCCAGATGATCGACGACGTACCCTTGCTGATCGAATCAGCGCCAAGTGACGGTCCAACGACCTGCTCCTGAATGATCTTGACTGGTGCTGGAAGCGCACCGGCTTTCAGGATGATCGCAAGCAGGTTCGCTTCAGCCATATCCCCAGAACCGGTGATCTGCGAGTTTCCATTTGGAATCTGCTGATTGACAACCGGCGCTGAATAGACGACGCTATCAAGCACAATCGCTACCTTCTTATGGATGTTCGCTCCTGTGATGCGCTTCCAGTCCTTTGCACCATCGTCATCCATCTGCATGCTTACTTCTGGCCGGCCGGTCGATTGATCGATATCCGCGCGGGCATTCGTGATCACTTTACCGGTAAGCTCTGGCTTGTCGTTCAGGAAATAGATCTCGTAAAAGTTAGTACCGTTCTGCCCCTTGATCGGCTTGCTGAACATGAAACTCAGTTCGTCAGAGTAGATCGGTTTGATATCCTTGCGATTAAGGATCTGCTTGATCAACTTGCGATCAGCTTCCGAGATGAAGAATTGATCCTTCTGCTGACCCTTCGCGAGGATATAGGAGAACGGATGTTCCTTCTTAAATTTTAATTCTTTCTGCGGTGCGGTGAGCCCAGCGTACGCGAGACTATCGGCACGGTGTGCGGAATCGACCGAAGAAAGCTTGCCAGTGGCAGCCGCAGTCGTATCCTTCTTAATGGTGTCAGCGGAAACAAGGGATTTCTTTGCTTTCTTCTTCGTGGAATCAAGCTTCGAAGCAACGATGGCAGGCGTCTTGGCCGAAGTGTCGGTGACCAATGCAGCAGTGTTTGTCGTATCCGCAGTCAGAGCGGCCATTCCGAGAGAATCCTTCGCAAGCTGGCGGTCGATCTTATCGATGACTCGCTGCACGATTTCCGGGTTCTTGACCAGTCGGAATTCCAACTGTGCGGTACCTTCGAGAAGCTGGTGGACTTGAAGCGGATCACCGACACCCGGAAGTTCGATCACAATGCGACGCGTACCTTGCTTTGAGATCGTAGGCTCGGTAAGACCGAACTGATCGATACGATTTCGGATGATCTCGATTGCACGATCGACAGCTTCATCCGCGCCCTTGCGGAGCTGCGCGATTACCTGATTGTCGTCTGAGACACCATTAAAATAGAAGTAGTTCGCAAGCGCTTTTCCCTTGGGTGCTGCGATCAATTTGAAGTTCTTTACGAACAGATCGACGACAGGAGTTTCGGACTCCGCCTCATCCTTAGCAGTTTGTGCGATGACCTGATTAAAGATCTCATCTTTCTGAAGCGCCTGCTCCTCGAGAAACTTTAGCACGTCAACTTCCATCGTGACGTAGATCCCTCCGCGAAGATCAAGTCCAAGCTTAATCGCCTTTTGCTCGGCAGTCTTCAGCTCCTCACCATGGTCGGCCAAAAACTTCGCCTTCGCAATCGAATCCTTCGGCGACGAACCGAATTTTTCAATTTCCGACTTTAAGGTCGTTGCTTCGTAGGTTGGGTATAAGCCGTAGATCGCTCCGGCGATGAATAAGAGGATGACGATGATCTTACCGCGGTTCTTCTTCACAGGTACGCTTGTCTATTGAGACTTCTCACGAATGCATAACCACTCCGCATCGGAAATCAGGCAAATAACGCCAGATTCGCGGCTTACAGGGTTGGGTTGAAAGAGTGCCACACGGTAAAGCTTTTATCGCGGATTCTGTTCCCCGTTCGGCGAATTAGGGGCGATTTCAAAGCTTTCTGCATGGCCAACTCTCACACTCCAACTCTTAGTATTTTCGTGCTTCATGACACAATACCGAATGCTGAAATGACCGAGATACAGAACCTCACTGCGCTACATGATTACTCTCGCAAACTGCTCCATGTGTATCTGAAGCCCCTTGAAGGAATCGACCCGTATAAAGAATATGAAGCCTATGGTGCGAAACTCAACAGCATTTACTGGCTCGTCGGGCACATCGCATGGGCTGAACACAATCTCGCGCTGCGAGGAGTTGTCGGCAAACCCATGAATATTCTCTGGCTGGACAAATTCGCATTCGGCACAACACTTGAGTCCCAGGATGGAATGCCTGACCTCGCGACCGTCATGACAACGCTGAATCAAGTACACGAAGAAACGCAACGATCGCTCAATGCACTCGATGACTCCGAACTCGACAAGCCAAATCTCATTCCAAAAGCCTTCGGCGAAAGTCCGAAGCGACGAGTGCTCCAACACATGATCCGTCATGAACCAATGCATCAGGGGCAACTGGCGTGGATCTGTAAGATGAATGGAGTGAAGATGTTTTGAACAATCATGCTCAGCGATACCCCTGCGCCTGCAACTGGAAGAGCTCGGCGTAGGAACCTCCGAGCTCGAGGAGTTCTTCGTGGCTTCCGAGTTCAGTCATCTCGCCTTTTTCGAGTACTAGGATCCTGTCTGCCATTCGAACGGTGGAGAATCTGTGCGAGATGAGCACTGCCGATTTTCCCGCTGTAAGCTCTGCAAAACGTTGAAAGACCTGATATTCCGCGCGAGCATCGAGCGCAGCTGTCGGTTCATCAAGAATGAGCAACTGAGCATCGCGCATATAGGCCCGCGCCAGCGCTACCTTCTGCCACTCCCCTCCTGAAAGATCAACTCCATCGTTGAACCTGCGTCCAAGGGCCTGCTCATATTTCGTTGCAAAGCGCTCTGCGACAGAATCTGCAAGGCTCTGCTCGGCTGCATGAATGATCAGATCGCGGTTCTCTTTCTTTTCGATGTTGCCGACAGCAATGTTTTGTGCGAGTGACATCTGATAGTGGATGAAGTCCTGAAAGATGATCCCGATCTCCATTCGGAGTTCTGCGATGTCGTACTCGCGCAGATCGTAGCCGTCAAGCAGTATTCTTCCTTCAGTCGGATCGTAGAGACGTGCGAGGAGTTTGACGAGTGTCGTCTTTCCTGCTCCATTCTCGCCGACCAGTGCGAGTTTCTCTCCAGGTGATAATGTGAACGTGAGATGCCGGTTTGCCCAATGCTCTGTGTTGGCGTAACGGAAGCCGACATCTTCAAATGCAAAGCCTGTTTGCATCGGTCTGGGAAAAGGTCTTGGCTGCAGCGAAAGATGGATGCGAGGCTCGATGTCGAAGAACTCGAAGAAGTCGCGCAGATAAATGGCGCCTTGTGAGACACTCGAAAAGCGAGTGAGAATGGATTCCAACAATGACCGCATTTGCCGAAATGAACCTGCAAGGAATGTAAGATCGCCGATCGAGAGATTGCCGCTGACCGTGCGAAGAATAATCACGACGTATGCGCCATAGTATCCAACGCTTCCGATCACTGCGAAGACCGTACCCCAAAAGGAGCGTCGAATCGTGAGGCTCTTGTTCTCGTCGTAGAAGCGGTCCGACAACTCGCGAAAGCGGCCAATGATGAAACCAGACAGATCAAAGATCTTAACTTCCTTCGCCGTTTCATCGCTGGCGCCGATGTAGCGAATGTAGTCCAACTCCCTTCGCTGCGGCGTTTGACCACGCGTGAGGATATAGCCTTTGTCATTAAAGTAGGACTCCCCAATGAATGCGGGCAGCACTGCAACGAGCAAGAGCAGCACGAGCCAAGGATTGATCGCGATAAGTCCGACGGCGAGAAACCCCATCGTGATTAGATCCTGCAGTTGGCCCAGAACCTGCGCGAGTAAAATCGTACGGCCGCTCGTTTGCATCCGGGCGCGTTCGAGCTTGTCGTAGAATAACGAGTCTTCGAATTGTTCAAGATCGAGCGTTGCCGCGTGCGACATGATCTTGATCGACGAATGATTGGAAAAGAGATCGCCAAGCAAACTATCGAGCAGGCTGATCGCACGATTAAGCGCGTCTGAAATAATTGCCAGCACAAATTCCGCAATTACCAACTTCCAGAGAAAGCTCGAAGATGTAGAAGGATGCTGTCTTAGCAGCACCACCTGATCGATGATGAGCTTACCGATGTAGAGCAGGCCGACTGGAGTCGCCGATTTCAAAATGCGGAGTATGATGTTCGAAAGCATCAACCGCGGGCTCGTCTCCCACACAAGTCGGAAGAATCGCGGCAGATATTGCATCGCCGCGAGCCGCTCCTTGAATTTCACCTGAGTGGCAGATGTAGACGTTGCCATGATTCTGATTCTCTAACACAAATAAAGAGAGCCCCTCAAGTGGGGCTCTCTTCGTAAATCGATCCGTTGATCAGCCGAGATAGCTGCGGAGTGGTTTTGAACGGCTCGCATGGCGAAGACGTCGAATGGCCTTTTCCTTGATCTGACGAACGCGCTCGCGAGTCAGCGCAAACTTCTCGCCAATCTCTTCAAGCGTGAGCGGATGGATGTCGTTGAGTCCAAAGTAGAGCTCGAGTACTTCTTTCTCACGCTGAGAAAGCGAGGTAAGCGCGCGGGATACTTCCACTTTGAGCGACTCGCTCATGAGCACAGAATCCGGAGGCGTCTGCGTCGAATCCTGCAACACATCGAGCAGACGATTATCTTCACCCTGCGCAAACGGAGCATCGACCGATAGATGCCTGCCGGAGATCTTAAGTGTCTCGGAGACTTCTGCGCTCGACATTTGCAGCTTTTCGGCAAGTTCGCCGGCGGTAGGTTCTCGTTCGAATTCCTGCTCGAGCTGCGAAAACTTCTTACCGATTTTGTTCAGTGCGCCGACGCGATTGAGCGGCAGGCGAACGATGCGTGATTGTTCAGCAAGTGCCTGGAGGATCGACTGGCGGATCCACCATACGGCATACGAGATGAACTTGAATCCACGCGTCTCATCGAAACGCCGTGCGGCTTTGATGAGTCCGAGGTTGCCTTCATTGATCAGATCGCCAAGCGAAAGTCCCTGGTTCTGGTATTGTTTGGCGACAGATACCACGAAACGAAGATTGGCTTTTACGAGGATCTCAAGTGCGCGCTGGGATTCCACGCCCTGGACCTCTGCCTTGATCTTCTTCGCGAGGTCGATCTCCATTTCGGAATTAAGCAGATCGACCTTACCGATCTCTTGCAAGTACATGTCAAGAGACTGGCTTTCACGATTAGTATACTGTTTCGAAATGCGCATGCGATCGTCGTAAAGTAGTTAGGGTCGCTTCATCATCCGCTGACAGGGTCAGTATCCGTGATCCGCGTTACGCAAACGTATTTGCTGGCGTTATTGAAAATGATTGATCTTGTATGCTCGGTTCCAACGGAAGTTTATCGTAAACGGGAACGATATCGATCTGTTGGTAACGAGCTTTGTACACGCGAGTCAGCACGCCGAGTTTGCTTGCATGCGCAAGCCCCAGTACGATTGATTCGCGTGTAGTCACATGACTGGAGTCAGAAACCTTATTGATGGCAAGCGCGGCAACTTCGGCCGAGCGTGCAGGAAAGCCGAGAACACGAACAAGTGTCAGCACTGCCAGGATGGCCTCGCGTTCGAAAGCGTTGGATGCAGCACGAAAGAGTTCGAGGGCGTTTAACATGGTCGTATAACAACGAACCTGGCGGAGGGCCGAGCGCAAGAGCGTGGACTCACCAGGACGAGCGAGGAGATATTCTGCAAGAACGTCGGTCTCTATTAACAATTGACTGATAGGCTCTTTGCTTTGTGTCATGCGTTCTACGCGCCAATGAAAACGTTAGAGCTGGCGCGTATCGTTTTCCTGCGACAGTGCGAGTCGTTTGCTGAAGCTATCTCGCGTTTCCGCGAGCTTTCCTTCGGCTGCCAACCCCACTGCGACAATTTCAAGTTCGAGTTGCTGTACTCGGGCGATTTCCTCGAGTTCACTACGGCCCCCGGCTGGCCTTGCATCCCAAATGACGAGTTGCAGCGGAGACCCGATTTCCAATCCTTCTACCGGTGATTCGAGCTCGATCCAGGTTTTACCCGGCTCTTGCCTCAACGTACCCAGGACGAATTGCGGTCGAACTTCCATTTGTTTTGAGCGGTAATCCTTCAAAGTGCAGAGGAAACCGCGATTCAAGCAGCTATCCTGCAAGATGTTCGAAAAACCGCCCTATTCGTGGCTTCGTTCCGATTCCATTTGGAATACACGGATAATTAACGTATATTCCGTCAGAACTCCAATTTCTGACTCTCCCGCCTTCTTTATTTATTTACCCCTCATACCACCAGCTTTCGCAGCGCCATTAACGAAGAATTTATCTTGGAGCCGACTGGATCGCTGGGCGTAGATCGCGAGAACGCGATGCATTCGCGTTTGGAGATGCTCAAAGAACTCAGCCTCGGTAAGCGTTGTAACTTTGCAGTCCAGAGTCTTGCGCTCTCCTAGCCACTTCGCTAATGCTCGCTTTTGTTGTTCGGAGATTATTCTATTCGGTTCTGGTCATCTTCGGCGTGATCAGTGTGGTGTTTTTTGTGATGAATCTGCTGCCTGATCCCGCGCGTATGATGCAGGGCCAGCGAGCCGATCTTGCAACTCGAGCGGCGATCGAACATCAGCTCGGCCTCGACAAACCGGTCTTCGAACGCTATACAGATTTTATCACACAAACTGCGAAGGGCGATCTCGGAAGGTCATGGACTTCCAATCGGCTCGTGCTCGATAGCATCCTTGAACGCTTGCCAGCCACAGCCATTCTGGCGCTCAGTTCGATGCTCATCGCGAGCATCCTCGGTGTTGCGATCGGAATACTCTCGGCAATAAAATCGTATTCGCTGATCGACAATTTGTCGATGCTCTTTGCTCTGATTGGCATTAGCGTCCCAGCGTTTGTACTTGGTCTGCTTGCCATGCTCGTCTTTGGCTCATGGCTGCAGATCCTTCCGATCTCTGGCTATATCGATCAGGGCTGGCAATATCTGATACTACCAATGACCATGCTCGCGATCCGTCCGATCTCGATCATCGCGCGCGTTACGCGTTCGAGTATGCTCGATGTACTCTCGAGTGATTATGTGCGAACCGCAAAAGCCAAAGGCGTACCGCATCGAACGGTAATCTTTCGCCATGCACTTCGGAATGCGCTCAATCCTGTCGTTACAACGATCAGTGCATGGCTCGCGGCATTGCTCACGGGTACGTATGTCATTGAGTATATTTTTAACTGGCCTGGCATCGGACTCATGACTGTTGATGCGATCCCTCGCTCGGATTTTCCAACGATCCAGGGTACTGTGATCTTTAGTGCGGTTATTTTCGTCGCGATTAACTTCCTTGTTGATCTGCTCTATGCGAAGCTCGATCCGCGTGTTAAACTTTCCTGATCTGAACAACGACATCGCATGAGCGAAACTTCCAATATCACAGAGACGGATCCTCCGTTGCGAGTCATCGCGAAGGACATGCGCGATGGTGCGCCGGTCGCTGGTACGATAGGAACGAGCGAGACCGATCTACTCGTCTCAACTCCGCACTCTCTCTGGTATTATTCATGGAAGCGGCTCAAGCGAAACAAACTTGCAATCGGCGGACTCTTCGTCACGGTTCTGCTCGTCGTCATCGCAATTCTCGCAAGTGTGCTCGCACCGTTCGACCCCAACCTCATGGTTCTCGAATATTCAACCAAGCCGAGCGGCTTTCGTGGGAATGTGATCATGAGCAAGAGTCATATCAGTGGTAACTCCGCCGATCCGGTTCCGATCACGAGTTATAAGATCGAAGGTGAAGCCGTCAAGCTTGTTACGTTGGACGGTGTTGAAGAGACAATTCCCTTCTCCGGTTTGGCAGGCTCGAAAGAATCGGAATGGCACCTTGAGCCAGTCTATTTTCTCGGAACGGATCGCTACGGACGGGACGTACTCTCGCGATTGATGTATGGCGCACGCATATCGCTTACCGTCGCATTCTTCTCTGAGTTATTGAGCTTGCTCATCGGTGTCGTCTTCGGAGCGCTCGCGGGCTTTTATCGCGGATGGGTCGATGAGTTGATCATGTGGGTGACGAATGTGGTTTGGTCGATCCCGTCGCTGCTTCTCGTCATCGCAATCTCGATCGCATTAGGGCTCGGGCTTTGGCAGACGATCATTGCGATTGGCATCACGGGCTGGGTCGATATGGCACGTATTGTTCGCGGACAATTCTTCACATTACGCGAAACCGAATACGTCGAAGCTACGCGCGCACTAGGGCTTAGCAACACTCGAACGATCTTCCGGCACATCCTTCCGAATTCTCTCGGACCCATCATCGTCATTTCCACTGCAGGATTTGCTAGCGCGATTATCTACGAAGCGACACTCTCGTTTCTCGGGCTTGGTGTGCAGCCACCCACCGCTACATGGGGCCAAATGATCCACGACGGTTACGGTTTCATCGCCGCAGGCTCAAACTGGGGACTTACAATCTACCCCTCACTCGCCATCATGATCGCCGTTTTCGCATTCAATTTATTTGGCGATGGACTGCGTGATGCGTTCGATCCGAAGCTAAAGCGATAAGCCCGCCTCAGAAGCGAACCCCGAGAGAACTTTCGACTCTTAAGTTGTCGTTGCGAATTAGTGTGTCTTCACTAAAACTTCCGTCTCGTGAAACAGGTCAATTTCCTTCCAAAAATTGTGATCGCCCTTTTGGCAATCCTTAGCGCAAGTGGTGTTTCTGCCCAGAGTCAGTTGGACCCCACGTCATTCACCAATCGCTCGCTCGGCGGTGAAGACCGTCACGCTGAGTCTCTTCGTAAATCGATCGAACAGATACAAGCTGCAGGAATGTGGGATTCTTCTTTCACTCACGCAATCAACGATATCGATGGTGGCGAGATCAATGCCTTGCTGGTCGTCGGAGACACACTCTTTATTGGCGGTGATTTTCGCTATTTCGATACTGCAGAATGTTTTCACGTTGTCCAATACGATCGTAGAACGAAAGTTTTTAAGAAACTTGGGAATGGATTCAATGGCGAAGTCCTCACGCTCGCCTGGCACAAAGGCACTCTCTATGCAGGTGGAAGATTTGATCGCCCTGGCGTTAATAGTACAGCTTCGCTTTCGCACCTTGCGGCATATCATGGCTCTTCTTGGAGCCAGGTGGCCGGCGGCGTGAATGCCAATGTGTACGCGCTCGCATTCATGGGCGATAGCCTCTTCGTCGGCGGATACTTTACTATGGTCGGCACGCAAAGCATTAGTTATCTCGCACTGTGGGATGGTGCCAATTGGACCGATGAGTCCAATGGATTAAACGATGGGGTGACTGCACTTTTTCCTGTCGGCAAAAATCTCTATATTGGCGGTGACTTTTGGGTGCCTCAACAAAATTTAAGGAGCATTGCGATGCTTTCGCCAGCGGGCATTTCCCCCCTCGCTACTGGTCTCGATGGAGCCCCTCGAAGCTTTGCCATGATCAACGACACACTCTGGGTGGGTGGAAGTTTTTGGTGGACCGCCGATTATACGCAGAAGCTCTTCTGCCTCGCAAAGTGGGATGGCACTAACTGGCTTCCCGTGCAGAAAGACACAAATGTCGGTATCGGTACCGGAGTCGTCTATCAAGTGGTGCCAATTGATAATTCGGTCTATGTCCTGGGGAATTTTGGGAACATTGTCGGCATTCCGGCTCATGGAATTGCGAAGCTCACAAGTGGAGTGTGGAGTGCGCTGCCAACAGATCTATATGGTGAAGGTCATTGCGCGATTTCCTTCGACGGTACTTTATGGGTGGGCGGAAGATATTCAGAGGCAGGAACACTACCTGCCAATGGAATTGCAACATTCGATGGAGCAAGGTGGAATCAAGTTGGCTCCGGGAAGTCCCTCGTCGATGGGTATAACACGCTCGACATCCTGGCCCTTGCAACGGACGGCCGTTATCTCTACGCCGGAGGTAATTTTACTCGGATCGCAAACGCAACCGCAAATCATCTTGCAGCCTGGAATCGTCAGACAAGGAAATGGAGCAGTCTCGGTGGAGGAGTTGACGAGACTGTCTATTCGCTTGCGGTCTTTGGAAATCATCTTTATGTAGGCGGGTCGTTTCATCGTGCAGCTACTATCAGCGCAGAGCATATTGCGAACTGGGACATGGTCACGAACACGTGGTCTGCGATGGGCGCAGGAGCGACTCGTTACGTAAGTGCGATCGCCGCTGATTCAAGTGGAGTCTACGCTTCCGCCTTTTACGATATATCCAAGTTCGGGCATAACATCATAGGCCGCTGGGATGGTAGCAATTGGTTTCCGATCCAGGGAGACATCGATGGTTACGTGAATTGCATCACGCACTCTAACGGCAATCTCTTTATCGGAGGAAATATCTACTCGATCGCAGGAGTCCGCATGCATAACATAGCCTACTATGATGGCAATGGTTGGAATCCGATGGGTGATGGCTTCGATAATAGAGTACTTGCGCTCGCTAAGTACAAAAGCAATCTCTATGCGGGTGGATACTTTATCAATTCCGGCTCTACACAATTGAATGCGATCGGGATGTGGAACGGTGTACAATGGCAACCCCTCGGCACCGGCCTGACCTATACAACCAGTTCGTTAGTTGGTGGTATGGCGACAACGAAAGATGGACTTTATGTCGGTGGTTATTTCAATCTTGCAGGTAGTATACCCGTTTCGAGTTTTGCGAAGTGGGACGGTTCTTCCTGGTCGGATCAGTCGAATGGGGTTGATCGTGCGATTAATGCGGTGGCATATGATTCCGTTTCGAACGCGGTGGCCGTAGGAGGCAACTTTAGACTTGTGAATCGGATCGCACCGCTTTTTAGCTACCGCTTGGGGATCTTTGATCTTGGAACACTCGCAGTCGAGGAACTCGCCCATCCAAACGAGTTGTCACTTACAAACTCACCAAATCCCTTCGCCAAAACCACCACATTCCATTTCGAACTCGACAAACGTCAGATAGTTCGTGTTGATGTGTATGATGAGCTTGGAGCGCTGCGGCAATCGATCGAGGCGAGTCTGGAAAAAGGGATTCATGATCTGCCGTTTGATGCATCAAAACTTTCTCCGGGAGTCTATCTTTCCGTTTTGCGAACCTCGAGCAGTGGGTCGATGCGCAAACTTGTTGTTCTGCCGTAAACACTTCCGTGCATTTTTTCTGCGAAGCGTGCGGTGAGCCGTGCCCTTTTCGTCTAACTCTCGGTTAAACCAATATCCTCCGACTGTATCAAAAGTGAGAAGAAAAGTGTCTATATAACCGGACTACTGTCGTTGATTAGATTAATTCTATGTCGCTCTTGAATCGCAGATCATTTGCCATAGCACTGCTGCTGACGTTTCTCTCGTTGGCTGGCACTACCGTGTGTGCGCAGGATATGATCGGGTATCACACCGTTGTCACGGATAGTCAAGGGCAACTTCTTCCCTGGTATGATTCCGACCCAGGCATTTCATACGACTACACTCTTCGGCAAGTCTGGAAATTCTGGCAGAATGTGCAGCCGTGCAATGGCGCGCCGTATTACATGGTGAGCCGCACATGGGATGCGAATGATCTCGATAGCGGGATCGGTGGCGGTCAGTTTGTTATGGCGCTTGCATCGTGGAATCTTCTTTACGACTACCTCGGCGATCCTGCTGTCCTCGACAACATGCGCTACATTGCCGATACGTACCTCAACAATAGTTTGTCGGAACCGGCTGACCTCTGGCCCAATCTTCCATACCCATGCAATCTCCAGCAGCGTGCCATTTACGAAGGAGATCTCATCGCAGGTACAGGAGTGACTCAACCGGACAAAGCTGGAGCGTTCGGGGCAGAACTCACCATGCTTTATAAGAAGACCGGTGATGTGCGATACCTGAACGCGGCAGTTGACATCGCCAACTCCCTTGCCGATAAGATCGTCCCAGGCGACGCTGATAATTCTCCACTTCCCTATCGCGTCAATACGCATACAGGGGAAGTCATTGCGCCCTACACTTCGGATTGGACCGGTACGATCCGATTGTTCGACAACCTGATCAAGTTGCATCAGGGACATCTTGATGCTTACCTCAGCGGCCAGGCCACGTTGACGAACTGGGTACTGACTTATCCAGTGAAGAATAATCTTTGGGGACCTTATTTTGAAGACGTTGATGGCTGGTCAAACACAGAGATCAATGCTGTCACCATCGCTCGCTACATTCTCGAGCATCCTGACTTCGATAGTTCGTGGCAGACCGATGCAAGGAATATTCTTGATTGGACCTATGCAACATTCGCAGACTCTGCATGGTCACAATACGGAGCGATTGCGATCAATGAACAGAGTGCATACCTAAAACCAGGTCAAAGTCATACTTCTCGTTACGCATCGACAGAGCTTCTTTATCACATGCGGACAAACGATACGAGCGGCATAGAGCCGTTCGTTCGTCAGTTGAACTGGGCGACGTACGCTGTTGATTGGGATGGCGCGAATCGCTATCCTGACGACGCGATCTGGTTCACGGATGGCTATGGTGATTTCGTTCGTCACTACCTCAGGGCCATGGCCGCTGCTCCCCAACTCGCGCCATCCGATTCCGATCATATTCTTTCGTCCACTTCTGTTTTACGTAACGTTCACTACCAGGCGCAAGGGTTGAGTTATGAAGCATTTGATTCATCTTCCACCGAACAGATTCGAATGACCGTCAAGCCAACACAAGTTCTGTGCAACAACCAAGCGCTTCAAGAGCAGGCCCCACGAACGTCAGGCGAATCATTAACTGAATCCGTCTGGACATGGCGACCGCTCGCAATCGGTGGAGTTCTGACATTGCACCACAGTAGCGGCAACGATGTGACGATCATGAGGCACACAGCAGCGACCAATTCGCTGCCGACTGACGCGACAGTCAAGATCTTCCCAAATCCAGCTACGTCCAGCGTTACAATATCAACTGGCACTTCAGACCCGGCAAAGATCGAAGTCTTCGATGAGCTAGGCAGGACACTCCTCTCGACAACAGTCGTGCGCACGCTTCATTGGCAGGCAAGTCGAAATGATGGTTCTCCGTTGCCGAATGGTACCTACTTCGTGCGAATCAATTTGGGATCGAGCCCAGAGATGAGAAAGCTGATTATCTCCCGATAGTTTATCTACAATTTATCCGCTGTGAGCAAGGGGACGAAACGCTCCCACTGCTCGTTGCTGTTGGACTTCGGCGCAATAACTGACAGCTTTACCAATTCGCACGTTTACTATGGCCCTGTTAGAGGTTAAACACTTACAGACGTACTTCTTTACCGACGACGGCGTTGCCAAGTCAGTCGATGACGTTAGCTACACGGTTGATCGCAAAGAGACACTCGGCGTCGTAGGTGAATCGGGTTGCGGAAAGTCTGTTACGGCGCTTTCGATCATGCGCCTGATTCCCGAGCCTCCGGGGAAGATCGTTGGCGGCCAGATCATCTTCGATGGTCAGGATCTTTTGAAACTTACCGAAGACGAGATGCGCTCGATCCGCGGCAACAAGATCTCAATGATTTTTCAGGAGCCGATGACGTCGCTCAATCCGGTTTTTACCGTCGGGAATCAGATTGAAGAGTCGATCCTGCTCCATCAAAAGGTCTCAAAAGCCGAAGCGAAGGTCCGTGCAATCGAGATGTTGAAGAAGGTCGGCATTCCCGCACCCGAGCAACGTTATGGCGAATACCCGCACCAGCTTTCGGGCGGTATGCGCCAGCGAGTAATGATCGCGATCGCGCTCTCGTGCAATCCTGATGTCCTGATCGCTGACGAACCAACAACGGCGCTCGACGTGACGGTACAGGCGCAGATCCTTGAGCTGATCCAATCGCTGCAGCAGCAGCTCGGAATGGCCGTGATCCTGATCACGCATGACCTTGGCGTCATCGCGGAGACTGCCGACAAGGTTGCGGTCATGTATGCTTCGCACATCGTCGAGTATTCGCAGGTCGAAGAAATTTTCTATAACCCGCTGCATCCATATACAGTGGGTCTTCTCGGCTCGATCCCAAAATTAAATATCGAGTCCGATCGCCTCATGACGATCGAAGGCACGGTACCTCCGCCAACGAATTTTCCAAAGGGCTGCAACTTTGCTCCACGCTGCCCATGGGCAACAGCAGAATGCCGCGAGTCCGAGCCGCCGCTCGTCGAGCGTGAAGCGGGACATTTCGTCGCGTGCTATCACTGGAATCTCGTGAAAGTTGAACGCCCAGCGGGTCTTGTAGCTGTACCAGCTTAGATTGATCAAGATGCTCCCGAGGCTATCCTGCTGGATAGCCTCGGGAGATATGCTCAATAGATCGCACCCCCCAAACCAAGTCAGGGTCACTCGAACCATGATCTTCCCAGAATAGGGTTAGTCCCGACAACGCGCTGCTTTATCATCTCCCCTTTTACTTGTCAGAGCGATTGGCTGCATGCACTCGCTTTTGTAAAGCACAATAGCATGCACGCATTTGGATGAGCTTGCTTTCTCAAAGCGATTGATTTATTTTTGACTTGCCGAGCGCTCTGCGAGGCATCGTTGCCTCATCTCCGCTCCTCACCGACTATTCACATCCAGTGAAGAGGTAATCACATGAAGAGATTTCTATTCCTTGTCCCGATTTTCTTAGTCGTCTCTGGTGCAAGCTACGCGCAAAACTTTGCTTTACACCTGAAGACAACAAAAGCCGATACAGTGATCGCACTTTCCGGGGTCTCGCGACTCGCTTTTACATCAAACCTGGCGCTGCATGAGGATCTCTACGTCAATCTGGCAAGCGGCACGACAGATACGATCGAGATTCAGAAGATCGCTTACGCAACCTTCGTGAACGAGGACATCTTCTCCACGATGTTACTCAAAATGACTGATAGCTCAGTCCGTTCGTATGATCTGGAACGCGTGGTCAGTATCGTGATTCCAATGATGGCGGGCGTTCGTCCGATCGTTGCGCTCAATGGCCCTTCGATCGAGAGCTTCCCTAACCCAACAACAGGCGATGTCGCGATTCGACTTACGATCGCGAAATCCGATCGCATTCATCTTAGCGTCTACGATGATGCAGGTCGATTCGTGGCGGAGATCACGAATGCGGAATATCCACCGGGTGTGTACGAATTGCATTGGAGCGGCTCATCCTCAGAAGCCCATTCCACACAATCCGGCGCCTACTTCCTTCGCTGCGATTCGAAGGAAGGCTCGCAGTCAGTCAAGATCGCTCTCGTCCACTAAGCTCCAACACCCCAATCATTCAGTGGAGGCATTATGAAGACATTGATATTGCGCTCAATAACCATTCTTTCAGGTGCGGTTCTCTTTTCAACCGCCATGTTCTTTTCCGGCAAAGTTCGCGCCCAGAGTGTCGACGTCACGGTAGGTGGTAATAAGGAGTCATTCCCTGTCGATGCTAACGGGGCTACACTCACCTTCCTGCCGAATCCTCAGGACTGCAAGTATCGAGGCAACGAGCTTGTCTTGATCGAAAAAATCCCAGCGGGCTTCGCTCCTGGTTCTGTCGTCTCATTCGATTTCAACAACACCGGCACGTTTTCGAATGACGTCACAACTGATGCCAAGGGTCTCTTCACGACAAGCATCGACATGACAGGACTGCCGCAGTCTACCCCCTTTGCAATGAAGATCGTCTCCCATTCGCCGGATACGACAATGACAATGAAAGGGATCGCAACGCGCACGAGCGCAACAGACCCATCGAGCAGTCTCCCGACAACGCAGTCAACACTCGCAAACGAGCCGGGAACATGCACATGTGTCGCCTGTGCTCTTGCTGCATCAAGTATGACAATGATCGGCGACGGCGGACTCTATCAATATTCACAGACCGCGACACCGCAAGTCGCGGATGTTCAGCTTTGTGATGGCAAGCTCCATGAACATTTCCCAGTGATGCACTTCGCGACGCGAGAGCTCGGCTTCAACTTCGCGCTCGACTTCGCTTCGTTGGTTGCTTATGATGGGGTGGTCGGACCAGGCATGTCCTTCAGTTATAACATGATGATCGTGCAGACCTCTGCGAAAACGGCTCGGATCATCACGCCCGATCTAAGAATGTTCAACATTACTTCAACGGAAGGCCTTCAATGGGCACTTCCCGATGGGTTCAACGCTCGGTTGACTCTCGATCCAAATCTACATCGCTGGAGTCTCGTGCATTATTCAGGATTTGCGGTCACGTTCTATCAGGCCGCTCTCAATAATCCTGGCTATCCACTTTGGATCAGCGAGCCGAATGGTAATACGGCGACGCTACGATACGATAAGTCGGGTTACTTGCGTCAGGTGATTACTGACCTCGGGCAGGTTGAACGAATTGCTTATGACACGAGCGGTCACATGATTTCATTCACCGATCACATTGGACGCACGTGGTCGCTTTTGCATGACGCCGCAAATCATCTGACTGATATTGTCGAACCACCAACGAGCTTCCTCAACCTTCCAGTCAATGCACTCGCTACGCTGCAGGACGCATCCAATTCGATTGAGACTCGGCCAGACACCATGCAGCTTACATGGACGGACGCCTCGCATCCGAACGCACTCACGTCGATCATCGATGCAAGGGGCGCCAATGTCCGGGCATACACCTATGATGCTTCGGGCAGAACTCAGGCAGTCGCACTCGATGGCAATCCGATATCTATTGTTTTTCAGCCAAGTTCATCTCCTACGCCACTTACTAAACTGGAGCCGTCTAATCTCATTGTACGAGTGATCGATCGCGTTGGAAATAGCACGGACTATGAAATTCACTCCGACGTTGGCGGACCGCTCAGTGGGGAAGGAAAGTATGGCATTCGCCGGAAGGTGCAGTGGACGGAGGCTGGCAAAGGCAATACGGCGCTCCGCGTCGGAGATCCGCCGTACTACGAACAGCGCTGGCTGCAAGAGTGCGATTGTCTCTCGCCAAGGATTGTGACCGAACCCTTCACACCGCTTGAACTGTCGGAATCACAGCCGGACTCGCTTGGCATCCCCGCATTCGGTATTGCTCGCACCATTGATTCGTACAACGCAAACAGGCAGGTGATATCCGAAGTGCGCACCGATGGCCGCGATACGATCAAGAGTGTGAATGCCTATCAAGATGGTTCATACGGCGTTAGTGGGATGTACTCTCGTCGCATATCGCACGTTGGACCAGATCAATACGATCATAATCAGTTCAACGCGGGCCTGAACTTCGTCGAGAGTTTCCAGTATGATGCTAAGGGTAACTTAACTTCCCATTCGGGTCCGACTGTTACTCGCGGAGTTAGTGCACCCCTAACTATCACTGAAACATACGCCTACAACGAATTTGGGCAGCTAGTCTCTGTCACCGATGCGAATCAGAACAAGACGACACTATCCTTCTTCAGCGGGCCAAGTTCGGGCGGCGGTATCAATGCACAAGGGACGTTTGGAGGTTATCTCTCCAGTAAGATCGTCGGTGCGAATGGCTCTACCGACTCAGCGGCACAGATAACCGAACAATTCAAAGTGAACGCCCTTGGTATGGTCACCCAACACATCGACCCTAATGGCAACCTGACGACGCTCGAAAGAAACGCGCATGGCCAGGTCACGATTGAACATTTGCCACAAGTAACTATTGATAGTGGCAGTAAGGCCACAGTAATTCGGAAGCATTACTATGACGCTGCAGGTCATGAGCTGATGACGACAGTCGTTCATCCCGAAGGAGGCGAGTACATCGAGGCAGTGTATGCGCTCGATGCACTTGGAAATGTCACTGCCGAACGACACCAGGTCGACGCCGATCCTACGCACGATCAGATCTCGCGTTATGCCTATGACTTGAACGATCGGCAGATCGCGTCGCAAAGACCGATGGGCAACCGAACATTCACCATTCGCGACGAGCGCAACTTGCCGCTAAGGGACTTTTCGGGTGTCGTACCAGGGACCTCTCCGACGGATGGCTATCCGACTTCGAAGCTCGCACAAACCTTAAGCGTAGGTTTCCTCAGTTCGGATGAATATAGTTATGATTCACGAGGCAATCTCATCAAGAATTACGATGGACTTCACCGCCTCAAAACATTCGTCTACGATTTCGCGAATCGGCGGATCGCAACGATCGGTCCCTCCGGCAATGGATTGCGCGATCACTTCGATGCCGCTGGACATATTGTGCTCATCGAGCGTGGGGGCCTTGACGTGCGCACCGGGAATGTCTCGGAACTCACGAGCCGAACCTACATGCGTTACGACGAGGCCGGCAGACAATACCTTACAACGCACGATGCAAATCTCGCTACCGACGAATCGCAACAGATCGATCCTACTGCCACGGGGAGTCAAACGACGAGAACTATTTATGACGCGGCAGGAAGGATGCGTACAGTGCTCGATCCCAAGGGCAATCAGCGCAACTACCTCTATGACGCTGCAGGTCGGATCCTGTCAATCACCAATGGGCTCGCGAATCAGCGGATATTCACCTACGACCAGAATTCGAATAATACACAAGTCAAAAAGGTAGATATCCCCAGTCAGATCGTTGGTTCGCCAGAGTACTATGTTGAACGGTACGAGTACGACGAATGGGGCCGTCCAATTGCCGCGCATGATCTTGTCAAACTAGGGAGCAGTTCCGACCTTGTCACTCATCTCGTTTATAATTCCATAGGCACTCGGAGAATAATGATCACTCCGAACAAAGAGATAACGGTCGAAACTTCCAACTATCTCGGATTCTTGATGGGATCAGCTGAGTACTTTGGCACAGTTAGCCCAGTCAATCAACTTGCGGATTACCGAAGAGTTTACGACAAGAATAATCGACTCACACAGGAAGTAACCTTTGGCAATGTGTCAGATGCAACCACGGCGCAGGTAACAAAGTATGCCTATGATAACCTTGACCGCAAGATTCGTGATGTCTATCCTGACTCCGATGATCCGATTGATGGCTCAGGCAATGGCGCCGATGGAGTCTACAATCGCATTGAAAGGACTTACGACGCTGCCAATAATCTTGTCCGCATGGTCGACCAGAGACAGGTCACGTATGTAAACCAGTTCGATTCTGCAAACAAAATTGTCCAACAGGATGTGCAGCTTGCGAACGGCGTTTATGGCCGCGTGAAGGTTAAATTCTATTGGGATCGCGAAGGCAGGCAAATCGCCGTTGAAAACAACTACGCCAGAGTTTCCAACATTTACAATGCGCTTTCGGAGATGACGAGTGAATCGGAGTTGATCAAACTTGATGGCACTGGATTCACGAATGGCTGGGAAGATCAGATTCAGATTGCGAACCAATACGACCTTGACGGGAACCGTATTGCTCACACTGTCATAGCAGGCGGTCACACGGATCTCGCAGTTCAGACCACATACGATTCCATCAACCGGGTATCTTCTATCTCAGCAGGCTATTTCAACAGGCCGATGCATAGTATTGCTCACTACGGCTATCTCGGCGCAAGAACGATCGTGAAAACCCTGGGAGATGGACTCCGGCTCACCAACACGTTCGATGAATTCCAGCGAATGACCAAGGTGAAATGGACTGGGATAGACGGCTCCATGCTTACTGCATTCGATTACAGTTATGATAGTGTGGATAATATGGTCGCTGAGAATTTTGAGCATGACCAAAATCTCAACGACGACTACACGTACGATCACCGCAATCAACTGGTAGGAGCACAGTACCGATACGCATCGGCGACTCCACCGAGTCCAACGTCGAACAGCTTCAGTTATAATCAGGTGTTCCAACGGACTCAGGCAGTATATGGTGATCCGTTCGGGCTCGATTCTGCACTGCATGACCGCTACATTTCTAACAACGCGAATGAGATTACCGCAATTCTACGCGGCGCCCTGGGAATGACCGTGCCATATGATCGTGCAGGAAACATGCTCCAAGTACCGACCCGGCCAGCGAGCGGGAATACGACTACGCCTATAGGCATCGCATGGGACGCTGACGATCAGCCTTACCTTGTTCACAGCAACGCGAATGATTCGTTCTATTACTTCTACGATGGATTGGGACGCCGAGTAGCGGAAGTGCAGGTCACGCAGAACTTCATCGCACCGACGTCTCATCGTTATGTCTACAATGGCTGGACTGACATAGAAGAGCGCGCGTTCGTCCAAGGCTCGACGCTGCAGCATTCCGCATCAGTATTGGAGCGCATTTATGTCTCCGGACCTCAGCCAGATGAATTCTTACTCTCTGCAGCAGACATGAACCACGATGGCAGCCTAACGACTGCCAAGAATCAGCCGAATGCTACTGCCGACAAAGAGTACTACTTCACTACAGACCGCATGGGAAGCACAATGGCAATTGTGGATGCGGACAATCTGAAACGGGTGCTCGAATACTATCGATATTCGGCGTATGGCTCTCCGACGGTGCTGCCTATTGTCGATCTCAATAATGATGGACTTGAAGACACTCCGACCGACCTGACCGACAACGCCGCGTTGCGCATGCGTTACTCAGCGAATTACGGCAACAGTATGCTCTTCACTGGAAGGCGCTATATCCACAACTTCGATCTCTACGAGTACCGGAATCGCTACTACGCACCCGATCTTGGCGTCTTTCTTAGCAGAGACCCGATCGGCTACTGGACTTCAATGAACCTGAGCGACTACTGTCGGAATGCTCCACGAACGTATGTCGATCCTAGCGGACTTGACATCGTTACTGTTAGCATCTTCGATGATACATTCTTCTTTTTCACTACACCAGACTGGGGCGTGACGTGGACACTTAACACTGCTCCTGCGGACTGCAAGGAGTCCGGTACGTGCACGTGGGATATAACCAGCGGACACCAGACGATCAACGCGGCAGCCAGCGCAGCAATCACAACAGGCGCTTCAGGAAGTGCAAAGTACACTGGAGCTGACACGTGGGAAGTCGTAATATTGAGTCCAACGAAAAAGGTCACTGACGCGGGGAAGTGGATCTATAACAAGCCGTGTACGGTCACATGCTGCACCGAATGCAACCTGCAGTTTGCCGTTGTACATAACTCGGACAAGGAAGGGACTGTTGACGTTACTGTTCCAGGTGCGGGCAAAGGATCAACCACGGTGAAAGTATCTGGCGGAGAAGTTAGCTACGGCCATATCGACATAAAGCACTGTCCGCAGAACGCATACTGGCAGATCGATGGCGGTCTGGACCCCGGCACCATTCCTCTTGGTCAGGGAGCTGGTAAGATGAGTAATGAGGGAAAGATTCGACCGAGCACGCCTAAGGCCGAATATAAGGCGTCCGTCAAATAATCTAGAATCCGATGCGCCCGAGCTGCAAGCTCGGGCGCACTAATAATCCCAGAGTCAA
>JABDDM010000027.1 GCA_013287605.1 Ignavibacteria bacterium
GTGTGTATGCGCCTACTCGCAATTCCGCGATTGCGTGGGTGTAGCTGAGCGGATAAAAGGGACGGCTTTGTGCGGTCGAATCTTCGAAGAGAACGATCTGGTCGAACTTGCTCGCGTCGAGCGTTGCTTGATTCATGCTTCAAAGATACGTGTCATACTTGATCCACTTAGTGCTCGACTAGCAGAAATGAAAATCCCCGGTTCATACGAACCGGGGATCCAAAAGTGACAACTTTGATGCTCACGCAGATTAGGCTGCCTGAGGATGGGTCTTCTTTGCCTCGCGTTCCGCAATTTGCTTTGCGAATTTAGTGTTAAAGCGCTCCACGCGCCCTGCTGTATCTACAAGCTTGTGCTTGCCGGTAAAGAACGGGTGGCAGTTTGCGCAAATTTCGACGCGAAGTGTGTCGCTCGACGAAGTGGAGCGAGTCTCGAATTCAGTCGCGCAACCGGCGCAATGCACGGTGACGGTATGGTAATGCGGATGGATTCCTTGTTTCATAGTTTTGCCTTTTTGTAAGCGCTGACGGATTGTGCCGTACGCTGATATTGGAAAGCGGACAACAGCCGAGCTACATTCGAGGTTCCACCAACCGGCAGTTCGGTGGATGTCATAAAAATGTAAAAAACGACGCATCCGCTAGTACTTTACGGGTTCAAGGAGTATCTTTGAAGGTGTCATTGCGTTATCTGCTCGGCATATTCTCGCATTCACAGTTGTTCGAGGTCGCAAGGTTCGAGTTCTAACGTCACTCTTCAGGTGTTGCTGCATGAAATCTCTGATTCGCTTTTCCCAGGTACCTGTTGTGCTTTCATTCTTCGGCTTGATCGCTTTTTGCTCGAGCGATGTACTTGCTCAGGCTGTGGTCCGGACTGGCGAGAAGGATTCAATACACGAGGGAGATGTCCGTGAGCGAGAAGAATTCTATTATGATCGGCTGACAAGCGGCGATATCAAGGATGTAGCTGAGATCCGTCGACGTGCCATTGCTAGTTTCATTTCAATGGTTCGTCCGGCTGCGTTTCTTGAGGCGCAGGTGCCAACCTGGAATTCAGTAGGCACGAATGTCGGCAATTATGAAAGCGGACGCGTCCGTTCGATCGCCTTTGATCCTCAACAGCCAAATGCTCTCTACATTGCCGCGACCGTGGGAGGACTTTGGAAGACGGACGATATTTCGGTGACGAATGTAAGTTGGAGGTGTCTCAGCGATAATCTTCCAACCTCAGTTTGTACCGCGGTTGCGGTCCCAAAGACTTCAGCGAATACGATCTATCTCGGTACGGGTGAGACCTATCCGGGATATGTTGCCTCGGTGGGGATGGGTGTATTCAAGTCGACAGACAAAGGACTGAACTGGCAGAATGTTCTCGCTGAGAACAGGATGGGCTCGACGTGTTCTCAAATCGCAGTCGATCCAACGGATGCGAACAACGTTTTTGTTGCAGCACCTGGCGATTATTACGGCATTATGTCTGGAATCACCGCTACGCACGGGTTATTCCACTCAACCGATGGAGGTTCAAATTGGGTGAATGTTGGCCTGCCATCCGGTGTGTACCCAGTGCAGGTCGCTATTGATCCGACAGACCCAACGCGTGTCTATTCAGCCGGATTCGCGGGTGAGATTTATCGCTCGACTGATGGGGGATCGACCTGGATTCGGACGACTCCTCAATACGAGTTCGGCAAAGGCAAGAACCCCGTACTAGCGATTGCGCCGAGTTCTCCAAATATTCTCTATGTCAGCGTGGCACGCGATCTCTATTACACGTCGGGTGGTGTTTACATGAGCAGCGATTATGGGGTGAACTGGACGCTGGTCAATGACGGGGCTGGCAATGACGCTACTGACCCCGAGATGTTATCGCGTCAGGGATACTACGGTCATGCGATCAGCGTATACGAGACTGATCCCAATGCGTTGTTTATGGGAGGATTGGAAGTTTATGGGTCCATGGATGCGGGTTCTACGTTCGGAAAATATAGTAATTCGAGAGATTATCCCGATTCGAACACATATACTCATGCAGATATACATGCTCTCGTCGCGAAAGACGGCAATATCTATTGCGGAAGCGATGGAGGGATAAGTATTTATACGACCGCGGGAGGATGGAACAACAAAGTTAACTACGGCTTACCCACACTGGAATTCGTGAACGTTGACGCCGATGAAGGGCTTACGCGTTTCATAGGCGGTACCCAGGATAATGGTACGAATCTGATCCAAGCGAACCAGACGACATGGGCGACAACACATAGCGGCGACGGTGGGAATGCATGGGTCTCTCCGGTTAATCCAAATATCGTGTATGGTACCTATGTCAGGACGAATATCTTCCGATCTGACGACGGTGGATTCAATTGGAGTGATATGAATTTTATGTCGAGCGGGCTTGTGACCAATAGTAATCTCCTCAATGAAAGCGCCCCATTCTATGCAGCATACGATGCCTCTCCGGATGGTTCGGTCGTTGCGTTCGGAGGCAACGCACATGTTTATGTTTCCATCGATGGAGGTCTGGATGGATTTGCACAGAGCGGGCAGACGACAATCGGTGTCTCCTATTCGGTACTGATCTCGCCGACCAATTCTGCAAAGATGTGGGCTGGCAGCAAGAGCGCAATATGGCGTTCGAACGATATGGGTCTAAACTGGAGCCGAGCAAGCGTACCCGCGACCGGTAATGCTGTGGGGATCATCACTGGTTCGAACGATAGCATTCTTTACGCGGTGATCGGAGGTCTGGGCGGTGATGGCATTAATCACTTTGTGAAAAGCACCGATGGTGGAGCTTCGTGGAAGCGAGTCGCAAATAGCTTCCCATCCGTTCCTCTGAACTCTATCGCTCGTAGTACATCGGGGCAGCTCTTTGTTGGCACCGATTACGGTGTCATCACTTCCTCGGACGATGGAGTTAGTTGGGCGCCGTTTGGTTTGGGAATGCCACTCGTGCAGGTACTTTCTCTCAAAGTAAAAGGTAGCAGCACGCAGTATTTGCTTGCTGGGACTCATGGCAGAGGCGCATACATCATTCAGCTCACGCCACTTTCGGTCTCCGCCAGCAACGCAGTCACGTTCAAGTTGAATGACGTATCCCCGAATCCAGCGATCGGAAGTGCACGGGCAAGCATTGGATTCGAAATGGACCGCGACCAGGAGGGCACCATCGCTCTCTTTGACGCACTCGGCCGCGAGGTCATGACGATCGCTCACGAACGCTTCAGTAAGGGCCAACACACGATCGCACTTCCGCTTTCGAAACTCAGCTCTGGTGACTATTTTGTGGCGCTAACAAGCGGCGGCTCAACACTCTCGAAAAAACTTGTTGTGGCGAAATAAGCCCTAGCCGGTCTGAGGAAACGATTAGATAACCTGCAGCAGCGGGTGTAATAGTATGGTTGCTTGTCGAGAATTCGTGGGATGGAGTCTCACGAATACTCAAACTCGACCTTCTGGACGCCCATCGATAGAAACTCAAATAAAATGCTCTTCCGGGTGTTCGTTTAACCCTGCCCGAGACTATCTTTGTAGCAGTACCCTGTTCCGGAAGAATAGTCCAGGACTCAACCTTCTTTCACCACAATGAGCATCACCATCACACCTTCCATCCGTACTATCGGAGTCGCTCTCTACCTTATGACCACTTCGATAGCATTCGCACAAAATGCTGCAAAGCCAGTGAGCACTGATGCTGGTCGGGCACAAGAGGGAGATGCGCGCGAGCGCGAGAAATATTTTTATGATCGCCTCACAAGCGGTGACATCAAAGACGTTTCCGAGATCAAACGAATCGGATACGCTTCCTTCCTATCAATGACGCGAGGATCTGCGTTTCGACAGGAGCAACTTCCGACATGGCAACGATGGGGTTCGAGTATCTCAAATATTGAAACGGGTAGGACGCGAGCGATCGCCTTCGATCCGCAGAATCCAAACGCGGTCTATCTTGCTTCGACGGTCGGCGGACTCTGGAAAACTGACGATTACACGGCGACGCCTCCGAACTGGCGTTGTCTGAGTGATAATTTTCCTTCGCCCGTCGTAGCTGCACTCGCGGTGTCGCAACAGAATGGGAATGTGATTTACGCTGGCACCGGCGAGTACTATCCGGGATTTACCGCTTCCGTTGGAATGGGCCTTTTTAAGTCCGAAGATGGCGGGCTTAATTGGAAGAATGTTCTTGATATGTCCATCTTGGGTACATCTACGCAGCAGATCGTCATCGATCCAACGGATCAAAATATTGTATACGTCGCCGCCGGTGGACTCTTTGACGGTGGAGTCTTTCGTACAACGGATGGTGGTAAAAACTGGAATCTGCTGGCCCTCCCTTCGTCTACAGGTGCGGAGAGCATCGCACTCGATCCATCGAACACGCAGAGGATCTATGCTGGCGATCTTGCCGGAAATCTGTTTCGTTCAATCGACGCCGGAGCTACATGGCTTCTCTGCGCAATTCCCGCTCAGTCTGGAGTGAGGCTTACCACTCCTGTCGTTGCAATTGCGCCATCAACGACGAATATCATCTATGCGAGTTTTGGTAACAGCGTCAGTCGAGGGGCAGGTGGACTTTTCCGCAGCTCGGATTTTGGACTGACATGGTCACTGCAGAACGATGGAAAGGGCTCGACGATTAACGATCCGAATTACCTTGGTGTGTCAGCGACTTATGCTAGCTCGATCGCGATCGATCCGTTAAATCCTAACATGATATACGTTGGTGGTTTGGATGGTTACCGATCCACAAACGCCGGCGTAACGCTTCGTGCGATCAGCTTGTGGTCGTTGCCGTATGATTCTTCGGCCTTTGCCCACGCTGATATGCATTTCATGACAGTGCACCAAGGTAAGCTGTTCGTTTGTGACGATGGGGGACTCAGTATTTATGACGGTGCGAAGTGGACGAGTGCCCAGAACGAAGGGCTGCCAACGCTTCAGTTCATCGGCGTTGACGCAGATCAGGATCTCACGCACCTAGTTGGCGGTGCTCAGGATAACGGAGTCAACTACCTCCAGAAAGGGGATGCTACCTGGACGAATTCGAGACACGGCGACGGCGGATATAGCTGGGTCTCGCCGCTCGATGGAGATATCGTTTATAGCACTTATCTCTATACGTACATCTTCAAGTCGGTTGACGGCGGAAAGACGTGGAGCGATAAGAATGCATTCGTCAGTCTCATCACTAATCCAAACGCGCTAAGTGAAGGCGCGATCTTCTATCCTCCTTATGATGTCTCGCCGGATGGTCAGGTTGTTGCCTTCGGCGGAGGCAAACATGTATTTGTTAGCATGGATGGTGGTAACGATGGGTTTGCACAGGAGTCCACTGATTCGTTGGGGCCCGTTTACTCCGTTCATATTTCGCCAAATAATCCGAAGGTCATGTTTGCTGGCGTCTATGAGGGAATCTTTGCATCTACCGATGGAGGACTCAATTGGGCGAGTGCCAGCATTAATGTCTTTGGCCAACCCGTTGGATTTGTTCAAGGCGATAATGATCTGACGGCCTACGCCGTCGTATCGGGACTAAGTTCTGACAGCAATGCCCGCTTCTTGAAGACGACGGATGGCGGAAATTCCTGGAATGTTGCTGCTCAAAATTTGCCAAACGTACCTCTACATTCGATCGCACGTGATGCGAAAGGACAGATCTTTGTCGGCACCGATTATGGTGTCATTACTTCTGCCGATGATGGCGTTAACTGGACTCCGTTCGGATTGGGAATGCCACTCGTGCAAGTACTTTCGCTCAAAGTAAAAGGCAGCAACCCACAATATCTACTCGCCGGTACTCATGGCCGAGGTGCATATCTGATTTCTCTCGCGCCTCAATCAGTCTCTGCTGCAAATGCCGTCGTATTTGATTTGCATGATGTGTCACCCAATCCACTGCTTGCTAATAGAAGGGCGACCATTTCATTCGTAACCGCTCACGATCAGGAAGCGACGATAACACTTTATGATGCACTCGGAAGGGAGGTAGAGATGATCGCCCATGATCGCTATTCAAGCGGCAAGCATGTGGTCTCTTTCTCCTCAAGCTCTCTGGTGAGCGGCGAATATTTTGTGGCTTTCACGTCTGAGGGATTAACGAAAGCAAAGAAACTCGTCATCACGAAATGAGCATCGCATGCTGATGGTGATGAGGTAAAAATCGGGTACCCTATTGTATCCTTCGTAGGAAAGGAGTAGGTTTGTTCGCACTTCGGTCATGAGCCATCGTGTGCGAATTACCTCTCTAACTATGGTCAACTACATTTACTCGATTTTCTGCTCTCTATTTCTATTGACGCTCTCGCTGCTCCCGCTCGAGGCAACCATTGAGCATGCCTCAGCACAGTCCAGGCGTATGCACATTAGTGTGCGTCCACAGGAGGAACGTGAGATAGTCGAAAGAGAAAAGTTTTTTCGAGATCGTCTGCTGAGTAATGAGATCAAGGATCCCGATCTCATCGAGCGACTTTCCTGCTCCTCCTGGAATTCGATGCCGCGCAGCACTGCCTTTAGCGAGAATGCAGTTGCAGCGTGGCAGGAGATCGGTAGCGGCATTTCAAATACGACTGCAAGCGGCCGCGTCAGGTCCATTGCCTTCGATCCGACGAATTCACGTTCAGTATACATCGCGGCCACCGTCGGAGGATTGTGGCACACGGACAATATCTATGCAGACCCTGTGCAATGGGAGCCGCTTAGCGACCAACTACCAGCCTCGGTGTGTACGCAGGTTGTTATTCCCAAACAACAACCAAAAACGATCTATGTCGGTACCGGGGAGACGGTCGCGGGTTGGACAGCATCCCCTGGCCGAGGGGTCTTCAAGTCCATGGACGGCGGGTTGAATTGGAAGAATGTTCTTTCGTCAGATAGAATGGGATCGACCTGCTCTCAACTTGTCGTCGATCCAGTGGATCCCGCTGTGCTCTTTGCGGCTGGACCTGGGGAATATTACGCCTACCAAAAAAACATCGACACTGCGACTGTGTGCGGACTATTCAAGACCACCGATGGCGGTTCGCATTGGTCGAAGATCGATCTCGGTCCTCGTTTCTATCCTGCATGTGTCGCGATAGACCCTTCGGATCATCATCGCATCTATGTCACAGGTTACCATGGTGAGGTTTCGCGTTCACTGGATGGCGGACTCACCTGGCTCAAATGCAACGTTCCGTTCGCATCATCAGCGTGCAATCCGATGATCGCAATTGCACCGACCGCGCCTGACCGACTCTACCTTATTGCGGCGGACCCAACGACGATGAATGCTGCTGGTATTTTTTCAAGCAGCGATTTTGGTGCGACATGGACCATGGTCAACACCGCCGACGATCCTACGCCGGGTTATCCAACTTCCGAATTCCTGAACGGTCAAGGCGAATATGCGAGTGCCATTGTTGTCGACTCCAACGATTCGCGTACGATCTACGTAGGTGGGCGAGATGTGTATGGTTCAAGTGATGGAGGCCAGACACTCACGCAGATGAGTGTCTGGTGGGCAAATCCGACAGATACATCCTACTCGCATGCAGACATTCATGCTCTCCAAATGCACGACGGAAAACTCTTTTGCGGTAACGATGGTGGGATCAGCTTCTTTACTGATAACTCATGGCACAATTCCGCCAATCTTCATTTGCCGACGTTAGAATTTATCGGGGTTGATGCAGATCGAGACCTCACTTACATCGCTGGTGGCGCACAAGACAATGGTACAAGTATTTGCTCGATGCAGGATCAAAATTGGTACGCCACCAACGGTGGTGATGGAGGAGTGACCTGGATTTCGCCGCTGAATTCGGCACGCGTATTCGGCACCTACATCGGCACTGCAATTTATCGCTCCGATGATTCGGGCGCGACATGGAGCAGTTGGTTGGCGACCAATCAAGATCTGCAAAATGAGAGTGCGCCATTCTATGCGGCATATGATGCCTCACCAGATGGAAATATTGTTGCATTTGGTGGAAATCAGCACGTCTACGTGAGCCTGGATGGTGGCAATGACGGCTTTGCAATAGAGGGTACGCCCGTGATCGGCGTCTCAAGATGCATTCGCGTCTCAACTCGTGACCCAAGAACAATGTGGGCTGGGACGACAGGGACGCTTTATTCGAGCACAGATCAGGGCGCGAACTGGCAACAACTTTCATTGTCTGCCTCCGGAAATGTGGTTGGGATTATGGTGGGTGCAACAGACAGCGAGCTCTATGTAGTCTTCGCTGGATTGAGTGCAGACAGCAACCAGCGCTTTGCCAAAAGCACAGATGCCGGTGCGACATGGACGATGCCGGCGAAAAATTTGCCGAACGTCCCATTGCACACTCTCGCTCGTTCAGCAAGCGGTGGATTGTATGCTGGTACCAATCAAGGCGTGATCGCATCAACCGATGGTGGAATAACCTGGGAGCCGTTTGGCTTGGGACTTCCTCGTGTGCAGGTACTCTCGCTCAAGGTCAAGGGAGCGAATGACGAATATCTCCTTGCAGGTACGCACGGGCGCGGAGCATATTCTATCAAGCTCGAACCCCTTGGTGTAAGCGTCCACTTGCAGCCATCATTTAAGGTTGACGAAATCTTTCCGAATCCTGCAACTGCGGAAAATAAGGTTGTGCGATTCGGTATGAGTTTTGAGCATAAGCGCAATGCTTCAATTACGCTTTATGACGCGGAGGGCCGCCTCGTTCGTGTTCTCGCTCAAGGTGCATTCACCGTGAACCATCATGCAATGACTCTAGAGACGAACGACCTTCCAAGTGGTGTTTACTATATTGCAATCGCCAGTGAAGGGGAAGTCGTAAATAAAAAGTTTACGATCATTCGCTAGCAGTCTTCTTTGTAGCATATCTTACGAAAGCTTCATACAGCGCTCCGATCTCAGGAGCGACCTTCTTCAGTGCATTGCGGTGAGCTGCGATGGTAACGAGGTCATTCCGCCTGATTGGGCCGGTTAGTACTTCCATTGCTGGAGATTCCAGTGCGTTTGCGATCGAGGTTTGGATGAGAGGAGTCATTGCTGATTTAACCTTTTGAGTGTCGAGTTGCAATGAGCGAGAAAGATCTTCAACTGCTGCGATCAGAAGCGTCGTGAAGTTTGCTCCCATGACGATCATCGCATGATAGACTGGCAGCAGATCACCTGGAAGCGTGATGACCTCACGGCCACCCAATGCCTTCGCAAAATTTTTCGCCCACTGGATAGCTGGAGCACTCTCGCTCGAAGCCATAAAGGTAATGCCATCAAAAAGATGAGGATCGGACTTGGGAAAGGTCTGGATCGGATGAAGGGTCAAGCGTGCTACCCCTTTGATATCGGGCAGCACAGTGCTTTGCATCGAACCGGCAAGATGAAGGACAAGCTTGAGATTCTCTCCACAGGCCTCCATCGCCGACAATGCTGTTGAAGCGATCGCATCATCCTTCGCCGCGATAATGAGCACTTCCGGTCCGCCCAGGCGCTGGAGAGCCTTCTTGTTCAGGGTGCGAGCAGGCGTGCTGCTGTGCAAGACATAACCGGTCTGCCCCTGCTGCAATGCGCGTTTCAGCGCATTGCCGACGTTGCCGTTGCCAACGATCGCGACGCTTTTGAGCCCTGCCAGTGAATGTTTCATTCGCCCCCAACAAGTCTTGGCATCTGGATGTTCGTATTTTTGCAGAACGCTCGTGCGGCTTAAGGCAGGTTTGCATTCACACGACACTTCTAAACGCATTCTCGTATGGCGGTAAAAATTGGCATCAATGGTTTTGGACGCATCGGCAGGCTCGTCTTTCGTCGAGCGATGGAATTGGGGCATCATGATTTCGTCGCAGTCAATGATCTCACGGACGCAAAGACACTCGCACACTTGCTCAAGTATGATTCAGTCCATGGCAAGTTCAATGGTGTGATCAATGTTGATGGCAATGATCTTATAGTAAATGGTGATCGCCTGAAGATCACGGCCGAGAAAGATCCTGCGAAGCTCCCGTGGAAAGAACTGGGTGCCGATGTCGTTATTGAATCTACCGGTCGGTTCAGCTCCAGAGCCGATTGTCAGAAACATATCGATGCGGGTGCGAACAAAGTGATTCTGACCGTACCGCCAAAAGATGCGGTCGATGCGATGATCGTACTCGGTGTTAATGATAAGATACTGACGAAAGAGCATAAGATCGTGTCGAATGCTTCGTGCACCACGAATTGCCTTGCGCCAATGGTGAAAGTGCTGAACGACTCATTCGGTATGGAGCAGGGATTCATGACAACGGTTCATGCGTATACCAATGATCAGCACTTGCTGGATCTCCCTCACACCGATCTTCGCCGCACACGCGCGGCAGCAGTCAGCATTATCCCAACTTCGACTGGCGCAGCACGCGCCATCGGCACGATTATCCCTGAATTAAAAGGCAAACTTGACGGTACCTCGCTCCGCGTCCCGGTGCCGGCAGGTTCGATCACCGATCTGGTTGCTACACTGCGTAAAGAGGTGACGATTCACGATGTCAACGCGGCATTTCAGCAAGCGGCGGGGGGTGCGCTTAAAGGTATTCTTGAATACACGGAGGATCTCATCGTAAGCGCCGATATCATTGACAATACTCACTCCTGCATCTTCGACGCACAGTGTACGATGGTCATGGGTAAGCAGGTGAAGATTATGGGATGGTACGACAACGAGTGGGGTTATTCCTGCCGCGTTGTCGATCTCATCGATCGAATGATCACGCTTTAAAGTGGAATGTCGAAGCGAAATCAAACGCGCGAGTGATGAGCTTGCGCGTTTTTTTGTTGAGTCCTAGCACAGTTGAAGCATCATTCGGAAAAATAAATGCAGCAGCGCTCCAATCGGCTCGCGATCGTAACACAGGATCCTCTCAATCGAGGAGGTGTCCTGCGACTGGCTGCATACATTTATCAACGCGCAACAGCAGCAGGTCTCGATGCTTCGCTAGTTCATTATGCTTCATTTAAAGGCTGGCCGCAGTTGAGCGTCTCGCTCATGAATGCAGCACATGGAAGATTTTCGATTTCGCCGAAAGCTGAACATTATGAGTTCGAAGCCATGCACGCGATTGCGATCGGTGCGCGATTTCCCGAGTGGGAGCCGCAGCGGCTCGCGGCGAACCCTCTGTGGCGAAGCACGCTAGCTGAGTTTGACAAGGCGATTCTCGTGACAGGTTCAGCACATACCGGCTATCCGCTTGCTGCACTTGAGATGCCATTCGTCGCATGGGTCTCTTCGACTGTCGCCGATGACCGCCGTGCGCGGCTGGCAAAGCCCGAAGGTCTTGGAATGCGAATTGAACGTATGGGTATTAAGCGTGTGCGGGATGCTGAGTGTCGAGTGCTGGAAGCAGCAACGAAAGTACTGGCAGTGAGCGATGATGCGAAGAAGTCAATTGCGGCAGAAGCTTCGCCGAAGCTTATCGAGGTCTGGCCCTTCCCAATTGACACATCGAAGTTTACTGCGGACACAAAAACATCACGAAAGCGACAACTCCTGTTTGTTGGTCGTGCACATGATCCTCGAAAACGTATCGGTCTCTTTCTCGAAGCGGCAGAGAAACTGCTCTCGCAGCCGGAGTTCAGCGATGTGAGGCTTGCAGTTGTTTCCAGCGTTCCGATCCCGCTCGAGATAGTGGATCGTTATCCTCGTTTGGCCGATCGCATCGATCTCTATAAAGAGATCAGTAACGATGCACTAGCAGAACTCTATGCAACAAGCGCTGCGCTGATCATTTCAAGCGAGCAGGAGGGACTCAGTATTGCATCAATGGAAGCGATGGCGAGTGGTACCCCGGTGATTTCCACACGCTGCGGAGGACCGGAGATGCTCATTGCAGATGGCGTCACAGGCTTTCTCGTCAACCCCACAGCCGAGGATATCTGTTCTCGCGCTGCAGAGGTCCTGACGAAGACTAAAAATGCGCGTACGATGGGAGCGGCAGCGAGTCAGCGCATTGAAGAACGCTTCAGCGAGGCTGTGTGGAATGAAAAGTTTGAGACTATGCTCGCGAGCTGAAGTTTCTCAACGTAATTGTCGTGCGCTAAGTGTGGAATCGCTTGGAGCGCTGGTATCCGCCGGATGGTCGTCCGTTTTTTCTTTCGCAATCTGCCGTCCGAATGGAAGTTCCATTTTCGCGCTCAGCGAGATCGACCATACTCTTGATGGATGTACTCCCGAAGTGACGTAATCATTTTGAGTTGTGCCATAAAACAGACTCGAGAGAGGAATACGAGCAAGGAGCTCCGCAGAGAACACTCGTTCCTCCGAGTGTGAAGGAAGAAGCCCTACGCCAATAAGCGCAAAGTATTGTTGCGGATTGAATGTATAGTGACTTGTTTGCTGCTGTATATCGTAGTTGACCTGTGGCGTTAAGTATTGTCCGGAAAAGACATCCGTGATGTAGTAGGCGACACTCATCCCTGCTGTCACAAACATCGAATGAAATGTCAGCGCCTTCTTTGCGAGCAATTGAAGCCCTGTATACCAGACCGACATTGCATAGTTCTTACCGTTTAGCGACCCCGTTGGTGAAGTTTCTGCCTCTGAATGTGCCACGCTTTGATACAAGAGGTTTGCTTCGGCGCTAATTTTGAATCCACCACCGAGAGCAATGTCTAGTCCCGATTGTGCAATAAATCCTGGTCCCCACCCGCCGCCTGCCAAGTTCATATGGTGGACAGCATCGAGTTCTTTTCCATTGGGACTGACATACTCAAAATAGAAGCCACGTGAAGCAGGAAACACCGACACCAGCATACCCGCACCAACAGTGAAGTGATGTTGATGATAATATTCATCCTCCCATTGAGGCATGGGATTGATCGTATGCACCGATGCGGGTTGTCCTGACAGGGTTCTCTCACCGATGAGGGAAGATACCGACACACAAAGAAGTAACAAGCACAACTTGCGCATGATCGTAAGGGGATACAGATATGAACCATCGGAGGAAACAAGTGCAGTAAATGCGGATTGTTACACCTGAGGAAGAAGTGCATCCACATTTTTTACTTTCTTAGTCGAGATTCAACAGCTAAATGTTGAATCATGCAGGAAGACACTTGAACGCGGATTAGGTTACATTGACTATCTTTGTCCTGATGCAACATGCTGAACAGGCCAATCAAGGGTACAACAGATTGGACGAAATGGGAGATCGTCCTTGATGTCCCCAGCAACGCAACAGACATCGCATTTGGAGTGCTGTTGGAGGGTACCGGTCAGGTCTGTTTCGACGATGTGCACTTTGAAGTTGCCGGACCGCTGACAGGCAATCATGGCATGACAGAAACGAAGCTTCCCGCAAAGCCGCTGAATCTTGACTTCGAACAGTAATCAGCTTGAAGCTAAGTCTTGGACAAGACGAGATCCCCACGGGACCTCGTCTAAAATGATGTCTTATCCTCCAACATTGAAGATCTTCACATCAGGAGGTACTTGAAATTTTGATTCGGGAATGCTGGCATTCTCTTCAATTTTAGTGACGACCATCTTCATTGGCATTCCACTCACAACCATATCCGATTTCATTCCGATGCCATTCCAGGTTGCTACGCGACCAGTCATCCCCATCTTTGCGTTGTTCATCGAAATGACGTCACACTCTCTGCCTGCAACGGTCTCGGTCCCTTCTTTCTTTATGTTGTACTGCGCAGCCATCTGCGGTGTCACGGCGCTCATGTCATTGGTGGGCATGACGGCTCCGCCCTGTATCTTTCTGCCAGTCTTCTTCACAAGGTCAATGTCATAGACGAATCCGTCTTGATTGAACTTGATCGAATGCATCGGAATCGTCATATCCCCCATTTTGATTTCGGCGGTCGTTTCCAACGATTCTTTCTGGCCATAATTGTCAAAGTACAGAACGGTAGTGCCGGTTTCATGCAACGTCGGCATCTCCATCGTGCTGGTAACGATCGCTGATTTGAGCTTGTACTTACCACCCGAAGGCATAGCGGTAGCGGAAGCTGGTGAGGCGGTGGCGGATTTGGTTGCGGATGAAGAGTCTGTCGTTGTGGTCGCTGCGTCCTTTTTGCCGCAGGAGCTGAGCGTTACCAGGAATACAAGGCTAAGTGTAGTAAGTGAGCGAAGCTGGATCGTTACCATTGTCGTGAGTAAGTTAGATGAGAAGAGTGAAAGGCGACGGCTAGGACTATAAATATACAATGTGAGTGGGCGTGATGCAAGCGCATCTACTCACCTGGCGGGAAAGTTCTTTTACGGTGCTTGGCAACCTGCCAAGCACCGTAAAAGCGAATTACGGGCTTCAACGATTCCTTATCATTATCTGCATCATTATCTGCGGAAGACGCCAGCAATGTCAAGCAGATGATAGAGTAACATCACGGTCATAAGTATCAGATATCCTCTGAGCATAAAGAGGCTGATTCGAACAGTTGGTGTTAACTTAAGCGGCCCAAGTTTGCTCGGGTCTTTTTTCAGTTCGGGTTCATCATCGAGTGGATGAATCACAAGGTATTCATCGAGCTCGTTGGCGTAACTATTTGTTCTGGATGGTGTCATGGTTGAAAAATCTCCTTATGAAAAAAGATTGGGCAGAATCACTTGCGCAGCGAGCGCGAGTGAAAGCATGAAGAGGACAGCGATGATCGACCAATTAACCACATTATTCCACCGCTTATTAGCGAACTCCCCAAGCAGTTCTTTGTCATTGAGGAGTAATTGTAGGAAGATGATCGCAGAAGGCAGGATAATGCCCGCCAGCACTTGCACGCCAAGGATGATGAGTTGGAGCGGTGCGCCAGGAATCAGCACGACTGCTGCTGCCGCGAGAATACAAAGCGCGTAGAATCCATAGAAGCCTTTCGCTTTGCGGAACGGCATCTCCAGACTGTGAGTTTTGCCGAAGACTTCACCATACGCCCACGCACTCGAGAGTGAGATCGCAGTCGTTCCAAGCACCGCAGCATTCACCATTAGCAGCAGCATCGCGTTACGAAGGAAATGTCCCTCAAACGGAGCGAGAGCGACGGCCAATTGCGCCGGGTCTTCGAATTTGATCCCATGGATCGTGCCTGCATTGCCCACAAGCATCATACACCCAGCGATCAATATTGTGAAACAGGCTCCCAAGAACGTGTCAAGTCGAGACCACTTCAGATCCTTGAAGCGTAGCCGTTTGTCTGCAATTGTCGACTGCTGAAAAAAGAGCTGCCATGGGGCGATCGTGGTGCCAACGATGGCAATGATAATAAAGACAAGATCCGTCGTGAGTCCCCCAGGCGGCATCTTTGGAATAAATGTGTTAGAAAGTGCTTCGCCAATCATTGGCTGAACTTTCAGTGTAAGTATCAACCACGTGATATCCAGCAGACAGAGAAAGATCGTCACTCTTTCCCACCTGCGATAACTTCCAGTGACTGCCATCAAAATCAATCCAACCGCCGCGGTCGGCACGGCAATCAGAGGTGAGACACCCATTTTACTGAACGCAAGTGAGATCGCGGCGAACTCAGTCACGATTGTCAAAAAGTTAACGACCTGGAGATCGATGTATGAGAACAATCCCCAGAACTTGCCAAAGCGCTGATAGATCATTGCGGCATGTCCCTGTCCTGTCGCGATCCCAAGACGCACCACCATCTCTTGAATAAAGTAGCAGATTGGAAGGAGTAGCAGAAGTATCCAGAGTAGGTGCGTACCATATTGTGCGCCAGCCTGCACATAGGTCGAGACTGCACCCGCATCGTTGTCGGCCTCCATCACGATCAGTCCCGGGCCAAAGACCATGAGAAAGGTGACGATCGATCGTAGCCAACGATTCTTGATCGAAATACCACGTCTGAACGTGGGAGCTACTCGTGTTGAGTACAATCCCATAGCCGCACGATCGACATACTCTTTAACTTCGGCTTTGCTTTCTTCAGCAGTGAAATGTTTGTAAGTTTTCATTTTATTGTAGCTATTTGTTAGTGATTGATTGAGAGCTACATCGCGAAATGTCCGCGAAGGGCGAAGATGTGAATCGGTCCTGGCCTGTCTTGATTATAGGCTGGATTCAGCACCATTTGATAGTCTGCGCTTATCGTGAGCGAAGATGTAAAATGGGCGGAGTAATAAAGCTCATAAATGCTCTCGGTAGCATAGCTCAGCGCACCGTCGCCAATAATAAAGCCGAGTCCACCTGCGGCAAGGTATGTTCGGTGTTCGGGAGAAAGACTGTTATAGACTGCTGCAACGCCGAAACAATCACCGGTCCGTTTCCAAAGATCTCCCTGAAACTGGAATCCGAACTGAAACGACCGATCGATCTCGGTAAAGGCCCACGTCTCGGTATGACCGTCGTTCCAACTGTAACGAGAGAAGAAACCGATGTTGGCATTGATCGACTGTTCAAGGCTAATCCCACCTCCATACTTAATGCTGTTGTATGTTCTTGTCTTGATAATGTCAGCAACGGAGTCCCCCAGCGATAGTGCTTGCAGATAATTGCCCATGTTGGCCTTGTTGAGATACCCAACGAAGTGCACCCTTCCTGGCTCGTCAAGTAAGGTGAAGCCTTGCACGACTTCACCATTGAAGCTATATGCCTTGCCAATGTTGTGATCGAAATCAGGACCATTGGCTGATGTAGGTACCATGACTGCGGCGAATCTCGCCTCGAAGGCAGGTCTAATCAACTCAGCAAGTGCGCCCCATGTGTACCCGCGCGTATCCGCTGCATAGTCCCACGCGCCCATCGACATGATGGACCAATTCATAAATTGCGTTCGTGGGTCATGCGAGAATCTGTTGTTGTCAAAATAATCGGTCAGACTGAACTTACCCGCGGTGAGTACAACTTTGTCCTCATAGTGCAGCCCAGGTAGTTGATTAGGAGCATCTTCAAGCTCTTCTTCCTCCGAAGCTAGTGGAAAGGTTTGCCTGAGATAAACTCTCGCCGGATAAATAACGGGTGCAGGGTCGCCGATGCGATATACTTCGCCATTCGGGAAACCAGCGATGCCAAGTGCGTTACTCAACCCGCCTCCACCACCCAGTTCTATGTTGAGATAACCTTCAGCATTTTTCCACAGCTTCTCACCAAAAAAGAGTGTGGATGTGATCGAGAGTCTTCGCTCGTGACCAGGCTGAAGGCTATTGCTGCCAGAGTAAGGAGCAGAAAAGCCCGCGTGCTCCTGGATGATGGAAGTCCACTGAAAATGAGAGTTCCAGTTTGATGGGGTATGAATTGGTGTGGAGTCTGCCCGGCTCGTATCAATCTGGGCTTGCGCGGAATGCGTTGATACGAAAAAAAATGTTGTTAGTACGAGCGGGGCCAAATAGATCTCGTGGCTCAGCGTAAAGAACTTCGCCAGCGCTTGAGCTTCTGGCGTACGGATGCGGTGTATTATTTTCATCATGGTTAGTCTCCTTGTTTTGAATCGCCACTCTGGGAGCCAGCGGCCAAGGAAGACTAACTGGGGCTACTTCATAAAGTAGCAGAAACCAGCAGTCGCAGATGGCCGCAAACTCTTGGTGAGTTCGGTGTTGTCGTTGAACGAGACGCGAGGTATCAGTCCCTTGCGCCTCAGTCCTATGTCACTATCTCGTTTACTGTCGCTTTCCATTGATTGTTGTGTTCGAGCATGATCACATCACTAGACTCTTGCTAATATTCTTGCTTGGCTTGAGTCTTGTTTGCGAAAATTCCTAGCCCATCGACTTAGCCAGCGTGTTTGACACGTTTGGTACTTCAAAACTCACTGGCATGATGACTTCCTTCTTCGAAGAACGGCTTATTCCTCGTGGAAGAAGTCTTGTCGAATTCAGAATAAAAACCAATTCGGAAGAAACGTGAATTAGCGCCGCAAACAGGGGATTCAATAATCCGAAGGCGGCAAGCCCGACACCGATCCCATCTACAACGAGCGTTCCAATGAAATTCTGATAGATGATCTGTCTGCACCACTTTGCGATCTTTACTGATTCTACGAATTTCAAGAGATCATTTCCAAGGAGCACGACGTCCGCGCTTTCTCGCGCGACATCTGTCCCTGACCCCATTGCAACACCTACGTTTGCCTCGATCAGCGCTGGAGCGTCGTTGATTCCGTCACCGACCATCGCAACCTTGTGTCCCGCCGAGCGAAGTGTTCGAATTGCTTCCACTTTTTGATCAGGTAGAAGATTGGAATAGATCTTGTCCACCTTGAGTTGAGCGCCAATCCTTGTAGCGATGGCTTCGGAATCCCCACTCAACAGAACCGTTTGAATTCCCATCTCCATTAGGATCCTCATTGCCTCGAAGGCTTCTGGACGTAACACATCAGCTACATTGATGGCACCCAATAGTTGTCCATTCCGTGCTACAAAGATGCGAGCTTCCGTGTTGGAGGCGAGATCAGTTGGGGCAAGAGCCACTCCATGTTCGCTCAATAGCAACTGGTTACCGACGACGATACTTTCATCATTGCTACGACATACAATGCCTTTGCCCGGAGTATATTGAAAGTCATCCGGATCAACTGCAGGGAGCTGTAACTCATATGCTTTATCAAGAATGGCTTTTGCAAGTGGATGCTCAGACTTGCGTTCGGCGATCGCCGCTGTTTCGATAAGTGTAGCCTCCTGCACCCCCGGTTGAGTATGGATTGAAGTCACGCGAGGAGTGCCATACGTGAGTGTGCCGGTCTTGTCGAAGACAATAGTATCCGCCGTCCCGAGTGCCTCCAAATAAATTCCACCCTTGATGATCGCACCCGTGCGTGCGGCTCGTCCAATGGCACCAAGAATGGCTAGCGGAGTGCCTGCAGCGATTCCGCACGCGCCCGCGACAATGATGACTGAGATCGTTGATCGGGCATCTCGAGTGATGATATACGTTAGCACCGCGCAGGCTAAGGCAAAGTAGACCAGATAGCCGGCTAATCTATCGGCAGTCTTTTGGATTGGCGCGCGAACCTGATCGGCATGTTCGACTGTCTCGATGATCTTTCCAAATGCCGTATCTCGACCGATGCCCGTAGTTCGTACTTCGATAGCCCCCGACTGATTGATCGTGCCCGCGTACACATTTGATCCTGCAACCTTCTCAACGGGCATTGACTCTCCGGTGATCGTTGATTGATCAACTGCGGATACTCCATTTACGACGATACCATCGACGGGTACGCGACTTCCAGGCTTCACAAGCACCACGTCATCAATACTAAGCTCATTGGCGCGAATAGTATAGCTCTCGCCTGCCCTACGAACGATCGCCTCACGAGGAAGGAAGTTGAGCAGATGTTTTATGGCTTGTCGTCCACGGCCAACCGTTAATCCCTCCAGTACCTCAGCAATCAAAACAAAAATGACGATTACCAGTACGGTAAGAAATTGCCCAATGGCAAGGGCCGCGACTAGCGCAATCGTCATGGATAACTCCATGGTCATCCTCTTTTTTGAGAGGTTCTCAAACGCTTCTTTGAAGATGGGATAGCCGCCAATAAGCGTAGCGACAATTCCTATGATGCTGATCCCGGAAGGCGTCTCACAAAGCTTTTGCCAAACTGCAATGATGGCGAGACCAACAAAGGCTATCCGGACGATCTCGAGAACCTCTATTTTGTGCTCATGATCAAGTTGATCATTGTTCTCTTGTTCCGAAGTGCTCATAATCGGCGTAGTATTAGTTGGACGAAAAGAGTCCAAGATCAGAAGCTGTTATTTCACGTACCGTTTTACGATTTGTATTAACTCATCGGTGGCCTGCACAGACTTAATGCTCGGTTTAGCGTTTGGGTCGATAACGTGATGGCGGATATGGCCGATGAGAAGCTCTGTCATTAGCCCATTGATCGCGCCGTGGCATGCCGCAACCGTGTGCAGGATGGACGTACTGTCGTCTTCGCCGTCCAGCGCACGTTCAACGGCCTCTAACTGCCCCTTGATTCTTCGTACTCGGTTGAGCAACTTCTGCTTATCATGGACTGTATGCGACATGCTTTTCTAAATCTGTATACCATACCCAGGTATGGTATACATACTCTTTAGCCCAGCCGTTCCCAAAGATCAGTTTTTGAGTATCGTCGGATAAGGTGATCATCTCGTGTTTCCCGGCGTGCCTCTAATCTTCCGGATCGAGGATCAAACTGCCAACGCATTTGGAGTTGATCTCGCGGCATGCTTGCAGCTGATCGCAGAAGGCAACCTTTGATTTGATGGGAAATGTGTGATGAGCGCATACGTGCATGCAGACCGGAAGAAACTTCCGGTGCTCGAATACGATGATTGGTCTTGATCATTGTCCTCCTCCTTTTGTGGATCGACTGCACAGGGAGTCAGCAGCCGAGGAGAAGAACCGGAACCTACTTTAGCTGGAAAGCAAGCGAGTACAGTTAATCAGCAGGGGATGCGCACTGTGTGCGAGGTCATTCCAAATTGAGACGCGAGATATCATTCTCTCACGCCTCAATCCTATGTGACAATCACGTTTACTACTATCGCCGTCCATATTGCTGGTTAGAAAAACTACTGTCCATCACTCTCTCTTGCGAGAATGGCAATGCGACGCACTAGCGTCAGGCTTGCGGCCCTGAAACCTCTCGAATCGTTCTTGGAGTTCCAAAAAAAAAATTGACCACTAGTATTTTTTGAAATGTGATGACAGCCACTTCAACGATCATACTTCGAGCATTCAGTTTCTTGAAGAGACGGCCTCTCATTGGCGACGAAACATCTTCTTCAATAAATCCTGAGCTACGACCAACAGTCAGCCATTTAGTTTGGCATCCCATCACGTCGCACTACTTCCGCTCTATACTCCTCCAGATCCACACGCGGAATTAGCTCGACCGCAACCCACGCAGCGCGCAGGACTTCCCTTAGTATCCGCACTTCTTCAGATGAGCCTCGGCGTACTTCGGCCATTTCAATGATGCACTCAATACGGTATGGAGCATTGCAGAGATCTCGAATCTGCTCGAACCGGGCGCTGGTAATTGCCATCATTCCAGGAAATAGCCGTTTTCACACGTTTTTAGACCCTTATCGAGGGTTGTCGCCCGAAAAGCTATTCACATCGTATGCCAATCGGGTTGAAAGATAATGGCATTCGAGGTCAATAGGCGGAAACTGGGCTACTTGTCGTACGCTTTCCTGCACTTAACATCGAAAAGGAGATCGCCGAGAAAGGACTCGATGTGTTTGAAGACTGTCTGAGCTTGGTTAATCGACAAAAAAATACCGCCGCTGTAACAGCGACGGCATTTTACTAAAATCTCAGTCCGAGCTTCTAGGGTATCTTCAGTCGTGGACGACTTTCACTCTCGCGAGGCCGAAGAGTTTGAATGTCTGGATATAAACCCAGCCCATGTCGAACTCGAACCACTTCTTGGAAAACTTTGCGCTTGCAGGAAAGCGATGATGATTGTTGTGGAGCTCTTCACCTGACAGAAGCACACCGAGCGGGATCAGGTTATGGCTTGCATCACGAACTTTGTAGTTGCGATAGCCAATGACGTGTCCGAGACCGTTGACAACTCCAGCCGCCCAAAATGGAACCCAGAGTACATTGCCAAGCCACACGATCGGTCCGATCCAGAACCCAAAGATCAATAGATCAATGAGAAGGAGCATGACAAGTCCAAGCATCTTGTGTGGAATGAACAGACGGCGTTCGATGAAGTCATTGGGGCAGCCCTTTGTGAACTTCTCCATGGTCTCTTCATCCTGATATGCGTCGCGATAATATCGTACGCCGAAGAACAGGATCTGAAACCAGCCGTGAATGACGGGTGAATGCGGATCATCCTTGGTTTCGCAAAACGCATGATGCTTGCGGTGTACTGCAACCCACTGACGCGTGGACATACCGCTAAAAATCCAGAGCCACCAACGCATCGCCCAATTAAGGACGGGATGAAACTCAACTCCCTGGTGCGCCATCGAGCGGTGCATAAAGAGGGAGGTACACATGATAGTAAGGTGGCCGCAGACGATCACATACAGGATCGGTCCCCACCAGGTATTGTAAAGAAAGCTCATTTAAGGATGCCGCAGGAAAGTGATAACTCGTAAGTCGAGCGTAATACGTACATTCATGAAGAATAGTTTGGCGAAAGTGGGTACTTTCGGTCGTAGTTCTCCACCACAGCCAACCATAGGCCAATCGGGAAGTGTGGCATTTAGGGTTAAAGTGGAGTAATAATTTCGCGATAATTCGACTATATTGGCTTCTCACGCTAGTTTGAGCTGTAAGAAAGTCCTATGACTGCAGTGTGGTACGCATCTTGTGCATATAGCCAGTGTGCATGCTTCCGTGTGCACTCGCCCGAGGACGAAACCTCGCTATTAGTTGAGAGATCATTAGAGAGTTGCAGAAAGGAATTTTATCACTGAGATTGTGACGGTTTGACCAGAAGGGCCGAAGACGAAAATTTCGTCAACGTGTCGGCAAGAAGGTGATAGGAAGAAAAGGGAAGAGGCAGTTATATGATTACCCAAATCGAGTCGCGCAGTGAGAAAATAACGATCGTTCGCCGCCTTATGGCCGCAGGGTTCTTCATGATTATGTTCACAATGTGCACTGTCAGTGGAGCGAATGCTCAATATTTTCAGCTCCATCCGGAGAACGCGAAAGCATCCGTAATCGAAGCGAAAAAGTTGGATAGCGTGCTATTTGTGCCAATGACGCCGTTTAACTTGCCGCAGACCAGCGATAGCATTCAGCTTACCTATCATGAGCCGATGCCTGATTCGATTATGCCGAGAAGCGCAATCGTTGTTGGTCAAGTCACCGTGCAGGCGGAAGATCCGACAGTGCTTGTTGAGAAACTTGAGAAATTCGCTCGCCAGGCCGGCGCAGACTGGATCGTTTCGTTCGCTGAGCCGCGCGTCTTTCATAACAAAGCTGGCGACAGACTCTTCCGCGGCAGTGCAACATTGCTTCGCGTGCTTGATCCGACCTTTATCCAGCAGACAGACCTGCAGTACTCGTACTTCGAGGATAACAAACTGCCTAATTATGCTTCGGTGACGGGTTGGTTCGATACCTACGGGCGCCACATGGGTTCGAAGATGGATGTGACGAGCGACCATTGATCAGCCACAACGATTCTTCCTTTTTCGCGATGCTCCTGAAACATGGAGCATCGCTTTTTTTGATAGCTTCAAGTCCCACTTTTTAGAGATTTAGTTGACCTCTGCGAAAAAAAATGCAAATATCTTAAGAATGAGAACCAATTCTTTCCAGGTTCGTGTTATTTTCGCGTCGTGATGAACGGCGGGTCCTTTCGTCCGGAATTGACCCTACTCTTGAAAACAGATTTTGCGGCTCAGCAATGAGTTCGCAGCGGTACTAAGAACCGCCCAAACGAGTTGCCTCTTTTGACCAGAGAGGCATTATTGAACGAGAGGGGCGCTTCGGAGGTCTCGATGAGTTTCACAAAGGGAGGACCAATTTCTCTCACCACTCGCGATACGCCGAAGCGCTTTTTTTATCTCCCCTGCGAAGTTTCCATTTCGAGGAAGACCCCAACTAAGCACCAAGATTTACGAACTCTCTATTAAACGAGTCAGTTATACAGCGTCTCTCGCAAAAAGGCCATTGGAGGCTGGCGAGAGCGGTTTAGGTACGGGGCGTGGCTCAGCCCGGTAGAGCACCTGGTTCGGGACCAGGGGGTCGGAGGTTCGAATCCTCTCGCCCCGACAGTACCATAAGAAGCGGCATCGAAGATGCCGCTTCTTGCATTTTAGTTGCTTGCGCTTTTAATCTTATCGCACAATCCAAATCTGCTCATCAGTCTCTTCCGTAAGTGGACCGAAAGCATAGTCACCATACACCTTCACTTCAACAAATCCAGCAAGTTTGAGCAGAAGGTTCATCTCAGAAGGATATGTCCACCGATACCGAACGACTGACGTTCGCTCTTCGACTTCACCGTCTGGTGAGGTGATCTCGTACTCACGATGCAAAGCCCCAGTCTGTTCGATGATGTCCTGCTTGATTGTCAGCCAACTCTCGATTGATTCTCCGGTCGCTTCGTCGTAATAGCGATGTTCCAGTTCGCGCTCAGTCTCTGCAGTTGCAAACATTTCATGGCTGCAAGGATTGACAAAATCGAGAATGAATCGACCCGATGAGGTCAACAGAGGCCGTATCCTCTTTAGAAATGCCAGTTGCGACTCCTGATTGATAAGGTGCAGGAAGGAGTTGAACGCGCAAATAATAAGGTCATACCCGTCATGGATCTTGAGCAATGCATCCACATCAAGATCTTCGAATGCACTGTGAAGGAGGACGGGTGAAAAGCGGTCTCCACTCGAACGAAGCTTATCCAGCATTGCTTCGGAGGAGTCGAGCCCAACAACCTCATGGCCAGCCTCGAGCATCGGCAGGAGTAATCGACCTGACCCGCAGCCAAGATCAAGGATGGGCCCATTTGCGAGACGGGCTTGCTCAAGATAAAAAGCACGGTCAACCGTTCGCGTCCCGTCGATCTGTTCGTAGAGCGAAACGAAGAAAGGGTCTTGAAAGGCCATGGATTCGCCTAAATCGTGATTTGGATCAAGGCCGAACACGAGTTTCTGGCATTGTGTTAACCGCTCGATGATCAGCCAAACAGCACCAGAATCGGTGACAATGAAGCCGCTCACGACTGCCGAAAAACGGCGGACGGAGGTGCTACGAATCAATGAAATGTTTCATTCAGTTCAGGGAGAATCCTCTCGCGCAGGCGAACCGTGTGTGTTCGTGCGTCTGACAGGTTGCGGATTGAGATGCACCTATTGCGATACCGAGTACGCCTTTTATGAAGGAGTCGACAGATCGATCGATGACGTGGTCGCAGAAGTAACGCACTTCGGTACACGACTCGTGGAGATCACGGGTGGAGAACCGCTCGAACAGGAAGCGGTCTATCAATTAATGGAGAGTCTTCTCGAACAAGGATTCGATCTGATGCTTGAGACTGGCGGTCACATGGATATTTCGCGCGTCGACACACGTGTCAAACGGATTGTTGATCTCAAGACGCCCGCATCAGGGATGATGCATCGCAACGACTATCACAATGTTGATCGTCTGACACCACATGATGAAATCAAGTTTGTAATCGCTGATCGAACAGATTATGAGTGGGCACGAGAACAGATCACAGAGCGTCGGTTAGCGGAAAGGTGCGGTCATATTCTTCTTTCACCAGTACACGGATCTTTGGCGCTCAATGATCTGGCAAGTTGGATCCTCGAGGATCATCTTCCGGTGAAGATGCAAGTACAGCTTCACAAGCTGATCTGGCCGGCTGCAATGCGCGGAGTGTAAATCCTTATCAAATGCCAAAAACCAAACCCGAGCTCGTCGTTTTTCCAAATCCATTTCCGCAGCGCGATTATGTGATCACGCACTCGAACCCGGAGTTCACCTCCGTTTGTCCTGTGACAGGCTTGCCCGATTTCGGATTGATCGAAGTCGTCTTTGTGCCAGACGAGCTTTGCGTCGAGTTGAAATCGTTAAAGTACTACTTCGTGAGCTTTCGATCAAAAGGCATTTTCTATGAAGCTGTGACAAACGAGATTCTGGATGACCTTGTCTCGGCGATCAAGCCTCGGTGGATGGAGGTTACCGGGACATTCTCGACGCGAGGTGGACTACACTCCTCTGTCGTTGCGAAATTTTCGAAAGGTGAAGACCCGCTGCCGAAATCGAATCGCGTGAGCATTAAGCAATTGAAGAAAGCGCCCTGAACGAATGCTAACCTCGATCGCAAAAGAATTTCGCTGGGAGATGGCGCATCGGCTGCCGTTCCATGAGGCCGGGTGCCGCAACGTTCACGGTCACGGATACCGAATGGATGTTGAGTTGACCGGTGAGCCGCTCAAAACCGGGATGGTCCTCGATTACTTTGATCTCAAGAGCATCGTCGATCCATTGATCCTGGAGATCGATCATGCATTCCTGTGCGATGAAACCGACTCGTTAATGCGCGACTTCCTGAAGTCTTCGGGGTTAAAAGTAGTGTATGTACAATTCCCGACAACCGCCGAAAACATTGCCCGCTGGTTCTTTGAGAGACTCTCAGAGATCTTCATGCCAATGAAAAATTTGCGGCATCTGAGGATACGAGTCTCAGAGACGGAGCGCACCTATGCCGAGGTAAACGGCGAACTTCGCGTTGCAACGCCGGAGTCGAAGCATTTTGATCACCAGGCGCACATGCTCGAATGAGCGGTAAGCGATCAGTCGTGCTTCTTTCTGGCGGGATGGATTCAACACTGACGGCGGTCATCGCGAAGCAGGAATCCGAGCACGTTGCTGCGCTTCATCTCAATTACCGCAATCGCACAGAAGGTCGGGAGCTCAAGTCGTTTCATGACGTGACTGCACGGCTCGGGATCACCGATAAGTTGGTGGTCGATATCGAATTTCTTCGCGCGATCGGTGGATCGAGTTTGACCGATTCATCGATGGAAGTCAGCGCGGCAGATCTGACGACCCAATCGATCCCAACTTCCTATGTGCCATTCCGTAACGGCAATTTCATCTCGATTGCGGCGAGCTGGGCGGAAGTGATCGGTGCGGAGCGGATCTATATTGGCGCGGTGGAGGAGGATTCCTCCGGATATCCCGATTGCCGGCGTGTCTTCTTCGATGCCTTCGAACGTGTCCTTGACCTAGGGACCAGACCTGATACGAAACTTGAGATCAGAACGCCCGTCATCCATATGAAGAAGAAGGAGATTGTGCAGCGGTCGCTTGAATTAGGCGCTCCACTCGAGTGTACGTGGTCATGTTACGTATCGGAAGATATTGCCTGTGGCGAATGCGATTCATGCGCGCTTCGTTTGAGAGGATTCAAGGAAGCGGGCTTGGAAGACCCGATCCCGTATAAGACGAGACCGCGATACTAACTACACGGACGATTCAACCGACGTGCGGCTATCTTTTCACTCGTGCTCCTCCTCGAATCGATCTGCCCGCGTCCGGGCAGTTTTGAGTGCGCCCGTTCTAATCCTACTTTGCTTTGGCTTTCCGTTGATCGCTCAATCTCAAGTGGGAGGATCGCGCGATACAACCAAACATGCGCCGGCTGTGCATCAGCGCCGCCCAGGCTTTGATCTTCCTGATTCACTCTACCTCCCTCGCGATTCGGTAAAAGGTGATATCGATACTATTGTACAATATGATGCGAAAGATTCGATCGTCTTCGATGTCCCCCAAAAGCGGATGACGTTGGTCAACAGCGCGACAATGCGATTTGGCTCAAGAGAACTCGATGCCTACACCATCGTAATGGATTTTGGTACGAATAAACTTATCGCATACAGTGCAGATTACGATTCGGTCATTTCGGCGTCGCTTGCACGCCGTCGGAGGATCATTCGCGATACTGCCAGGACAAAAACGCGTGGTGCGCCGATCCTGCATGACGGCTCGATCCCCTATGAGGGAGAGGTGATCCTGTATGATTTCAAGACTCGTCGAGGAACGGTGCAGCTTGGTACGACCGAAATGGAAGGGGGGTTCTATTATGGTGAAAAGATCAAACAGGTTGACAATGGGACGCTCTTCGTTCAGAATGGGCGCTTCACCACGTGCGATGCCCCGACTCCCCACTACTACTTTGAATCGCCAAAGATGAAGGTGATCATGCAGGACCAGGTATTCGCTGAGCCGGTCTTCCTCTATATTGCCGATGTTCCGATCTTCGCCCTGCCCTTCGCAGTCTTTCCGAATCACAGTGGAGGCAGACGAAGCGGGATCATTCCTCCTAATTACCAAACGACGGGCGATCGGGGATATGGGCTCACGCATCTGGGATATTTCAATGTCTTCTCCGATTATTTCGATGCCGCCTTCCGCACCGATCTTTTTACTAAAGGCGGATACAACATTGACGTGCTCACCGAGTATATGCAACGCTACGTGCTTGGGGGTCCTACAACGCTGCACTTGGGGTATGGGATGACGCGCACCAACAGTGTTGATCCCTATACCAAGAACTGGCTTGTGCAACTCGCACTGCCAAACCTCGCGCTTGGGTATACTTCCAGTCTTACGGCGAATCTCAATTTTCAAAGTTCGGGATACTATCGTAACAATGCGCAGAATGTTGAGGACATCCTGCGGCAGAATGTGAACTCCTCCGCAGGCTATTCGACGAACTGGGAGGATCTCGGACTCTCCATGAGCGTCCAATACTCCCGCTCGCAGGATCTCCAACTAAATACCTTTTCTGAAACAAGCCCCTCGATCTCGTTGAGCAAGACTGAGTTCTTTCCGTTCGCTCCGCCGCCAGATGAAGCGACCGGACAGCAGACGCTCTTGCAGACACTCGGTATCTCCGCATCGGTCAATGCGACCCGCCAACTTTCGAAGACGTTGAATCAATTCGCGGCAGATTCCGCCCGCCATTTCGCTGGCGATACGTCCTATCACACTTCAGAGCTCTACGGCATGACGTACAACCCGTCGATCTCCATTTCACCCAAGCTTGGATATATCTCGTTCACGCCATCATTTAATTACAGTGGTGCTGTTTTTGTCAATCAAATCGTTTCGCGAACCCCTGTTCTGAACCCCGACAGCAGCGTTAGTTTCATTGATGATGTCCGCCCAGGGTTCCATCATGTCTATCGATATGATATGGGGCTTAATCTCTCCACAACGGTATATGGCATTGCAAACATTGGGCTCCTGGGCATCAAAGCCATCCGCCACAGCGTCCAGCCGTCTATCAGCTTTGGCTACCATCCAGACTTCTCCGGACAAGAATATCATGACTACGTCGATCCGAAGACTGGCCAGGTAGTGAAATACGACATCTATCAGAATAACCTGAATGCCGGATTTGTTGGGACAGGAAAGTCGGCGAGCATGAGTTTTAATCTTGGCAATGATTTCGAAGCGAAGATCGAGCATAAGGTCACAAGTGATTCTT